>JAJUIY010000031.1 GCA_029267415.1 Alcaligenaceae bacterium | reverse complement strand
GGGTCGATCCCGCCACACCGCTGCCGTGCGCCCGCCAGGCCTCCATGCATGGCCTGCTGGCGGCGGGTGCCGATTTATCGGTGGAACGTTTGACCGAGGCGTATAGAAAAGGCATTTTTCCGTGGTTCAACGAGGGCGACCCGGTGTTGTGGTGGAGCCCCGACCCGCGCATGCTTCTGAAGTGCGACGAGCTGCGGATTTCACGCTCACTGGGCAAGTTGTTGCGGCGGATAGAGCGCACCGAGCGCCAAGACCAGCCAGCCTTTCAAGTGACCGTGGATACGGCGTTTGAGGACGTGGTCCGCGAATGTGCCGCACCGGTCGACAAGCGTGAAGTCACCTGGATATCGCCGGAGGTGCAAGAGGCCTATATCGCCTGGCACCACGATGGCCATGCCCACAGTGTTGAAGTGTGGCGGGATGGCGTGCTGGCAGGTGGGCTGTATGGCGTGTGCATGGGCCGTTTCTTTTTCGGGGAATCCATGTTCAGCCGGGTATCCGATACCAGTAAAGTGGCTTTGGTCTATCTGGTGCGCTTGCTTCAGCGCATGCAGATCCGGCACATTGATTGCCAGCAAGAAACCCGTCATCTGGCCAGCATGGGCGCGCGGCCGATGCGCCGCGATGATTTTCTGGCATTATTAGAGCAGGGGCTGCGGCACCCGACACCGGTCTGGCCGCGTGGACAGCTATACCAGTCGGGTCTTTTTGCGTCGCAGGCAGGCGTAACGCCATAATGGAATAGTATGAGCCATCCTACCGAACCACCGGTCAATATGCTGCAGTTCTACACCACTGCAGAGTACCCGTGCAGCTATTTGTCTGAGCACCTTGCCCGATCCGAGGTGGCGGCGCCGGCCCACCTTATCGATGCGCCGGTTTATTCGCGCCTTATCGAACAGGGGTTTCGTCGTAGTGGGTTGTTCACTTACCGGCCCAAGTGTCGTGACTGTGCGGCGTGTCTGCCTATTCGCGTCGACGTCGCCAACTTTGCGCCCAGCCGGAACCACCGACGCATCCTGCGTCAGCACAACGATCTGATCAGCACGGTGATGCCGCTGCGCTGGGTGCCGGAACACTACGCGTTGTATTACCGCTACCAGCAGGCCCGCCATGCGGGGGCGGGCATGGACGAAGACACCGAAAAGCAATATGGCCAATTTCTGCTGGCCAGCGGGGTTGACTCGCGCCTGGTCGAATTTCGTACGCCCGACAGAATGGTGCGCATGGTTGCCTTAATCGATGTGCTGGATAACGGGTTGTCGGCGGTTTACACCTTTTTCGATCCGGACGCCCGCGGCAGTCTGGGAACCTATGGGGTGCTGTGGCAAATAGAACAATGCCGGCGGATGGGGCTGCCGTGGTTGTACTTGGGGTACTGGATACGCGATAGTCGTAAAATGTCGTACAAATCGCGCTTTTGGCCGTGGCAAATCTACCGTGACGGTCAGTGGCAGCAACCTGCTTCACCCCCCGCTATATAGAACTTCACTACATGTTTTCCTTGCATAAATCGTATCCCCTGGTTCGTCCGTTATTGTTTTCGGTCGATGCCGAAACCGCGCATGAGCTGACTTTGTCGTCATTGCAGAAGGCATACAACTGTAAGCTGACGCGCGGGCTGGTGGGGGCGCGGGCGCTTAGCCACCCGGTTACTTTGATGGGGCTGCCACTGCGCAACCCGGTGGGGTTGGCTGCCGGGCTGGATAAAAACGGCGCCCACATTGATGCGTTGGCAAACTTGGGTTTCGGGTTTATAGAGGTTGGTACCGTGACGCCTTTGCCCCAAGACGGCAACCCGCGGCCACGGCTGTTCCGGCTCCCACGTGCACAAGCTCTTATCAACCGCATGGGTTTCAACAACGAAGGGCTGGACGTATTTATTGCCAATGTGCAAAAAAGCCACTGGCGTGAACAAGGGGGCGTCCTGGGCCTTAATATCGGCAAAAATGCCAGTACACCCATTCAGCAGGCCACCGCTGACTACCTGAAAGGTCTTGAGGCGGTGTACTCCTTTGCCGATTATGTGACCGTAAACATTTCATCGCCCAACACCAAAAATCTGCGCGACCTTCAAGGGCAAGATGAACTGACGGGTGTTGTGCGCCCGTTACAGGAAAAGCGTCGCGAGCTGGCCGACAAAAGCGGTCGTCGCGTTCCACTGGTGGTCAAGATTGCTCCCGATTTAACACCAGAGCAGGTAGATGTCATTGCCGACGTCTTGATGCGCCACGACGTTGACGGGGTTATTGCCACCAACACCACGCTGTCGCGCGGGGCCGTGCAAGGCATGCCGCATGCTCAGGAGGCGGGCGGCTTGTCCGGGCCGCCGGTGCACGAGTTGTCGCTCAGGGTGATCGCCCGTCTACGCCAACAAACGGGACCGGGGATGGCTATTATTGGTGTGGGCGGTATTGCTTCCGGCCAGCAGGCGTGTGAGAAAATTCAGGCGGGGGCTAATGCCGTGCAACTGTATACCGGGCTTATCTACAAAGGGCCGCGTTTGGTCGAAGAGTGTGTGCGTGCTCTGCAAGCGCTCTAGATCAGTTGCGGGTGCTGACGGCCGTAATAATACGGCGTGGCACACAGGCCAGCAGGATTAAAGTTATGACACAGCACAATTTGGATCTTGAAACGAACCGGGTCGTTGTTTCCGGCAAAGTACAGGGCGTGGGGTATCGCTTCTCTGCCGTGCGTCAGGCTCACGAACTGGGCGTGACGGGTTGGGTACGTAATCAGCACGACGGCACCGTCGAGGCTGTTTTACAGGGTACGCCCGACCAGATCGATCAGATGCTGTCCTGGATGCGCTATGGCCCGCCGGGCGCCAGTGTCGAGAACGTCGATGCCGAGCGTCTGTACGACGAAAGCCGTCGCTTCGACAGTTTCCAGCAACTTTAAATCTCGCGTTTCGCCATACCCCAAAAGGCGGGCAAAAAGCACTCAGCCACCAGCAAGGGCTGGGCATCACGATAAAACGCCGACGCACGCGCAAAAATAGCCGGGTTGTCGTTTGCCTGTACCCCTAATGCCGCCTGAAGCGAACGGGCGATGGGTTCTTCATGGGTTAACTGGCACGTGACAAAGCGAGAGCGCACGATGTCGGGGTCGTGATAAAGCATGTCGGCCAGGGGGCGTGTTTGAAGCTGCCGGATACCCTTCCACTGATTGGTTGATGCATCCAGAGGCGTGAAACTGCGGGCAAACACGCTGTCGTGCCCGTTAATGGCCATGATGATTTCGCGCACCCAGATGGCCGCCCCTGCTGGGCGTTGCAGCATCCAGGCTTCTGCGGGGGTAAGGTGTTCTTTGTGTTCTGTTACTACACGCAGCTTTACATCGCCCAGTTTGCGCAGGCCGGCCGTTAGGGCACCGGGGCGCAACAACCAGTATTGCTCCAGATCGCCCGCCGACGGTGGCGCCGAAAAAGACCAAAAGCTATGAGCCGGGGGATGGTATTGCAAGGGAGCCAGGTGCTGTGTCTGGAGGCGCAAGCCGGAATCGAACCGACCTAGACGGATTTGCAATCCGCTGCATAACCACTCTGCCATTGCGCCGCTTGGGTTAGCATCAGTGAAGCCCTAAAGTATAGCGCATAACCTGTCTTTGATGTGTGCCGGGCGGATACACCGGCATACACGCGTCGGTTTTCACTGTTAACTGCACGCGACGTGCGGCCTTAAGGCTTCTTTCCGTCACGCGCGAATGTCCGATTTGACGCAACGATAGCAACATCGTTTTGCTATTGTAGTTTTGCATCACAATTACATTCATAATAATTCCGGAGACAATGCATGCAGCCGGGATGGCTGGTACTTGTATCCATCGGCTACGCAGCGCTGCTGTTTGCCGTGGCCTGGATAGGCGATCGCTATCCGCTGTATCCCCAACGGCCCTGGCTGCGTCCGGCCGTCTACAGTTTCGCATTGGCGGTGTATTGCTCATCCTGGACGTTCTACGGTGCCGTGGGCTCGGCCGTGCGTTATGGCATTGGCTACTTGCCTATTTACCTGGGGCCATTGCTGCTGCTGGTATTTGGCTGGCGCATCATCGAACGCCTTGCGCTTATCGCCCAGTCTCAAAATACTGTGTCCATTGCCGACTTCCTGGCGGCGCGCTATGGGCGCTCGCAGCGGTTGGCGGCCATTGTTGCCGCCATTGCCATTATTGCTGCCGTGCCGTACCTGGCCCTGCAGTATAAGGCGGTGGCCATCAGCCTTGGCGTATTGGGCGGGCCAGAAATGCTGTCCACGACCTTTGGCGACCCGGCGCTGTATGTGGCCGTGCTGATGGCATTGTTTTCCATCTTGTTTGGCACGCGCCAAGTGGATGCTACCGAACACCGCCCCGGTCTGATGCTGGCGGTGGCGTTCGAATCACTGGTCAAGCTGGTTGCCCTGATCTTGGTGGGCTTGTTCGCTATCAACTGGTTTTCGCGCAATAACCTTAACGTGGTCGAAGCAACGCGCACTCTCATTGAAACCACGCCACCCGTTGGCCCTATCAGTCAGACGTTGTTGGCGTTTGCCGCCATTATTTGCCTGCCGCGGCAGTTTCATGTCGCCATTGTCGAGTGCGGTGATGTGGCGGATATCCGCCGCGCGCGCTGGATGTTTGGTGCCTATCTGGTCATCATCAGCGTAATGGTTCTGCCGATTGCCAGTGCCGGTGTTGCGTTGTTCGGCCGCGATGGTGGCATCGCCCCTGATAGTTTTGTGCTTGCACTGCCGCTGATGCAGGGGCGCGAAGGGCTGGCGCTGATGGCTTACATTGGTGGTTTTTCGGCGGCCACCGGCATGGTGATTGTGGTCAGTGTCGCGCTGGCCACCATGATGAGTAACGACTTGATCATGCCGCTGTTGTTGCGACGCCGGTGGGCACGCAGCAACGTGGCATCCACGGTCCTGTGGATACGGCGCGTGGCCATCGTATGCATGGCGGCCATGGCCTATGGCTACTACCGCGCCAGCGGTACAGACACCGCGCTCGCATCGTTCGGGCTGATGGCTTTTGCAGCGGTTGCGCAGTTTGGCCCGGCGCTCATTGGCGGTTTGTACTGGCGAGGCGCCAGCCGGCAAGGGGTTGAGGCCGGGCTCCTCATCGGTTTCGGTCTGTGGATATATACACTGTTACTACCCACCATGACCGACGCCGGGTGGATAGATCGCGCATGGCTTACTGATGGTCTGTTCGGGTTGCAGTGGTTGCGCCCGCGCGAGCTCTTTGGCATCGGGGGGCTCGACCCCCTCACACATGGCACGCTGTGGTCGCTGTTGTTCAATATTGCCACGGTGCTGGTGGTGTCGGCGCGCTGGCGCCCGGGGTTGGGCGACCGGCTTCGCGCCGAGCCTTTTCTTGACCCGTATGCCGCGCGCCGCAGCTTGGCATCCGGTCACTGGCAAGGTGGTTTGCTGGTCTCTGATTTACGCGCACTGGCCGAGCGCATTGTGGGCGAGAAAACCGCGCAACGGGCGTTTGAGGAGCGCGCCGCCCAGCTTGGCAAGCCCCTGACGTCCGACTTGCGTGCCGACAAGCAGTGGGTGCAATTTACCGAACTATTATTGGCAGCGGCGGTGGGTGCGGCGTCGGCCCGTCTCGTGCTTACCAGTGCACTGAAGGGCTCGGGCATGGAGGTGGCGGCTGTTGTGGCGGTGCTGGACGAAGCCGGCCAAGAACTCCGCTTTAACCGCGATATCCTGATGGCCACCTTAGAGAACATTGACCAAGGCGTCAGTGTGGTGGACGCCGACATGCGTCTGGTGGCCTGGAACAACCGCTACCATCAAATGTTCAACTACCCGGTTGATATGCTGTACGTGGGCCGGCCCGTGGCCGACCTGATCCGCTTCAATGCGTCGCGGGGCGAGCTCGGCACCCTTAGCGAGCAAAATGTTGAATATGAAATCTCAAAGCGCATAAACCACATGCGCCGCGGTTCGCCCCATGTGTACGAACGCACCTTACGGTCAGGGCATGTCATTGAGCTGCGAGGGCGTCCGTTGCCGGGTGGCGGCTATGTCACCACCTATAGTGACATTACCGAGTACAAGCGGGTTGAGCGCGAGCTTCGCGAAATCAACGAAACGCTCGAGCAGCGCGTCACCGAACGCACGCATGAAGCGGAAATGGCACAAGAGTCGCGCACCCGTTTCCTGACGGCCGTCAGCCACGACGTTTTGCAGCCCATCAATGCGGCACGGCTGTTTTCATCGGCCCTGCGTGAAGCACAAAGCACCAAAGAACAACACCATCTGGCCGAACGTATCGATGCGTCGTTACGCGCGGCGGAAGAACTGCTCGATGGCTTGCTGGACGTGTCACGTCTGGATGCCGGTATTTTGCATCCCGAAATCACCGACTTCGACGTATCAGAGCTGCTGCAGCAATTATTTGAGCAATACGCGCCCATGGCGCGTGCCCGCGGGTTGCGCATGCGTCTGTACGCGCGGCCCGTATATGTGCGCAGTGACCGTCGCCTATTGCGGCGTGTGTTGCAAAACTTCTTGGCCAATGCCTTGCGTTATACCCGTACCGGTCGCATTGTCTTGTCGGCACGTATGCGGGGAGAGCAGGTCGTATTGCAGGTGTGGGATACCGGTCCGGGCATCCCGACCCACCACCTTCAGCAAATCTACGACGAGTTTCATCGCGTCGAGCAACCTTTCGACTGGGACGGGCGCGGGCTGGGGCTGGGCTTGTCTATATGCCAGCGGATTTCACGGTTGCTGGATCACGCGCTCGGTGCGCGTTCGGTGGTGGGCAAGGGCAGTGTGTTTTCCATATCGGCACCGCGGGTCGCTACCCCCGACGTGCGTACCGTGACGCGCCCCGAGCCGTATGTGCAAGATCGCTTGGTAAAAGATTTGCGCGTCTTGTGCCTGGATAATGATCGCGACATTCTGGCCGGTATGAGCGCGTTGCTTGAACGCTGGGAAATGCAGGCAATTTGCGCCGCAACCATCGATGAAGCGCTTGAAAAGGTTACGGACAACCCGGACGTTATTTTGGCCGACTATCACCTGCATGATCGCATGGACGGTTTGGACGCGCTTGACACCCTGCGTGAACACATGCCCCATATTGCCGGGGCGTTGTTAACGGCGGATGGTAGTGACACCCTTAAACAGCTGGCGCGCGATCGCGGCTATCGCGTACTGACCAAACCCGTCAAGCCGGCGTCGCTACGCGCGTTTTTGGCGGCGCAAAAACCTGCCGGGGCGGGCACGGCGACACAACCCATCAGTTTGGACGAAACGCCCTAAGCACCCCGTTCACCAAGGCACGCACGGGGGGTGGCATGAAGGCCGTAATCGCAACGCGAGGAAAAACAAACTGGCGGGTTTGCACCGTACTGGCTGCGGCTTAATCTGGTAAACCACCGCCGTTTGGCTTGTCGGGTATGCCAAGCTTGGAAGCAATCAACACGGCCTGGGTGCGGTTGGTGGCGCCCAGTTTGCGCAATATATGCGTCATGTGCGCTTTGACCGTTGCTTCTGACACATTCAGGTCGTAAGCGATCTGCTTGTTCAGCTGCCCCGAACTGACCATTTGCAGGACTCGAAATTGCTGCGGCGTCAGCTCGCGCAGGCGTTCGGCAATGCGTAATTCGTCGTCGTCAGCGCCATGGCCCGCACCGGGGACGTCGGGTGCCCACGGAAAGCCGTCCAAAATTTGCCGTAGAGCGTGGCCCAGGGTTTGGGCGTCGGACGACTTTGGGATAAAGCCCGAGGCGCCGTGATCCAGTGCGCGCCGTATTGTGATGGGGTCTTCGTGCGCCGACACAATCACCACCGGAAGTTGTGGTTGCAAGGCGCGCAGGTGTACCAGTGCACTAAACCCCTTGGAGCCGGGCATATCAAGGTCTAGCAAGAGCAGGTCGGCATCGGGATAGCTTTCGACCAGTTCGTACAAGTCATCGAAATGATCCGCTTCGTGAATGGCAACTTCGGGAAACGTGCGCACAGCAACGCCGCGAAGCGCTTCGCGAAACAGGGGATGATCATCTGCGATGAGCAAAACTGGCATAACGTTCCTATAAAATGTTATTAGTTTATTTACGAAAGTAATTATGGAACCTGCTATGCGAACAAAAATGTCAATTCAGGCGTTCTTTGACGAGTCAACTAATACTGTATCCTATCTGGTCTCCGATCCCAAGAGCCAGGAGGCGGCGGTGATAGATCCGGTCCTCGATTTCGGGCACGCCGACGGCAAAATCTCAACGAAATCCGCCGATGCGATCCTTGCCGCCGCACGCCAAGCAGGTATCCACATTGTATGGGTATTAGAAACCCACGCCCATGCCGACCATCTAAGTGCCGCACCGTATATCCGTGAGCAGACCGGCGCACAAATAGGTATTGGTCGTCACATTTGCGATGTGCAGCACATTTTTCGCGACGTTTTTAACCTGACCGAAAAAGAGGTTTCAGGGCGGGGCATTGAATTTGACCGGTTGTTTGACGACAGCGACCGCTTCATGGTGGGCGGGTTAGAGTTTCAGGTATTGCATACGCCCGGCCACACACCGGCCTGCGTGTCGTACCTGGTTGCCGATGCGGTGTTTGTGGGCGACACCTTGTTTATGCCCGACTACGGCACGGCGCGGGCCGACTTTCCCGGAGGCGATGCGCGTGTCTTGTATCAATCCATCCGTCGGATCCTTGATCTCCCGTCGCACACGCGTTTATTTCTGTGTCATGACTACAAGGCGCCGGGGCGTGACGAATACGCGTGGGAAACAACAGTGGCCGAGCAGCGTCGCAGTAATATCCATGTCCACGATGGTGTCACGGAAGATGAATTCGTGGCAATGCGCACACGGCGTGATGCTACGCTGTCGCCGCCCACATTGCTGTTGCCGTCCATACAAGTCAATATTCGGGCTGGCCGGCTGCCGGAGCCCGAGTCTAACGGCCGACGATATCTGAAGCTTCCGTTGGTGGATTAAACGGCCGGATCGCTAATGCCATGCGCCCGCAAGAATAAATCCACGATGTAGGCGGCCTTATCTTGGGTTTCTTGATCAGTCAAGGGCTTGCCGGCCCCCAGCAAATTAGCGATAACGTCGGTTTGGCACAGGTCGCGCAAATGCTTGGCCATCAGCTCCGGGTCGGCCGGCAATTTGCGCCGCTCCAGTTCTTGTCGCAATACGTTGGCAATGTCTTGCCAAGGCTCTTGCGTGCCCATCTCGTAAAAACGCAGTCCGATATCCGTTGTACCGCCAACCGACACGGCCACGCGCATGATTTCGATGGTGGCCGGGTCGTTAATAAGTTTCAGCAGCGAAAAGACAAAACGGTGCAACTGAGTGGGCAAGTCATCGGACTCTTGCAGCAGTTGCCGAACTTCTTGTGCATATTCGCGAGCCGACGTCAGCAGCGCTTCAAGCAGCAGTTCTTCTTTTGAGGAAAAGTGGTTGTAAAGGGTAGTTTTTGACCCGCCCGCGCGGGCTGCGATCTGGGACATCGATGCGGCTTCAAAGCCAACCTCGCGAAACAGATCAAGCGCGGTCGCAAGGATAACCTCGCGACGTGTCTGGCTTTTTATGCGCATCGAACAAATTTCTCTTTCAATTGATTTCAATCCGGATAGTTTTAATTGACCGTGGCACTTTGTCAACCATAAACTGTACCGTACAGTACGGTTCACTTTCACAGTATAATCCGTTGCTTCATCGTCCGGGCGGTCATTGCCCGGAGCAGTGTCTCGTCACTTCGCAACAACAATTCGAGTTCTAATGAAAACGTCATTTTTTCGCCCGCTGTCCGCGTGGATGCTGGCAGCGGGCAGTGCCTTTGTTCTCGCTGGCTGCAGTGAGCCCGCCGCTGAAACTCCGCCTCCGCCCGCGCCCGAGGTAGCCGTCCACGCCGTAACGGCGAGTCCTGTCTCGCTGACGGCCGAGCTTCCCGGGCGTACCAGTGCTTACCTGGTTTCCGAAGTGCGCCCTCAAGTAACAGGCATCTTGCAAGCCCGTCTGTTTGAAGAGGGCAGCGACGTGCAGGCCGGTGATGTTCTGTACGAGATAGACCCCGCTACCTACCAGGCGAGTGCGCATAGCGCAAAAGCCGCGCTGGCCAAGGCGCAGGCCAACCTGAAGGTGGTCAACGCCCGTGCTGCCCGGTATAGCGAATTGGTCAAGATTGATGCGGTCAGCAAACAGGCGCACGACGAGGCCGTGGCCGAGCTGCAACAGGCGCGGGCCGATGTGGAGGCCGCCAAGGCGGCCCTCGAAATGGCCGAGATTAATCTTGGGTACACACAGGTAAAAGCGCCCATTTCGGGCCGCATTGGCCGTTCGGCCGTCACGCCGGGCGCGTTGCTCAACGCCAACCAGCCTGAGCCGCTGGCGCGCATCCAGCAGTTGGACCCCATCTATGTGGACGTCACGCAATCCAGCCTTGAGCTGTTGCGCTTGCGCAAAGCGTTGGCATCCGGCCAGCTTGTCAGTAGCGATCAGGCCCGTGCCAACGTACAGCTGAAGCTCGAAGACGGCACTCTGTACGAGCATAGCGGTGAATTGCAGTTTTCCGACGTCTCGGTGGACCCCGGAACCGGCATGGTGACGTTACGTGCTGTGTTTCCCAACCCGGACTTCAAGCTATTGCCGGGGATGTATGTTCGCGCCGTGTTGGAAGAAGGTGTGCAGCAGCAGGGTATTTTGGCCCCGCAAAAAGGGGTGACCCGCAATGCCCGGGGTGAAGCCACTGCACTGGTCGTCAACGCCGAGGGCGTGGTCGAGCCACGCGTGCTAAGGGTATCGCGCACGGTTGGCGACCAATGGCTGGTTGAAGACGGCCTTGAGGTGGGTGACCGCGTCATTGTTGAAGGGGTGCAGAAAGTGCAGCCCGGTATGGCGGTGCGCGTTGTCGACGTGACCACGCAGGAGTAACCCCGATATGGCACGATTTTTTATTGACCGTCCGATTTTTGCATGGGTGATCGCACTGGTCACGATGCTGGCGGGCGGGTTGTCGATACTCAACCTGCCCGTGGCCCAGTATCCAGACATTGCCCCGCCGCAAATCCGGATCACCACCTCGTATCCGGGGGCATCCGCCCAAACGGTGCAAGACACCGTCACCCAGGTGATCGAACAGCAGATGAAGGGTATTGACGGCATGGCGTACATGTCGTCGACCAGTGATTCGGCAGGCCGCATGGCCATCACCATCACCTTCGATGCGGGTGTGGATCCCGACATTGCCCAGGTTCAGGTGCAGAACAAGCTGGCCATTGCCACGCCCATGCTTCCGCAAGAAGTACAGCGTCAGGGGGTTAACGTTACCAAATCAACGGCCAACTTCCTGATGGTGATCAGCTTGATTGCCGAAGACGGGTCAATGACCGAAACCGACCTGGGCGACTATGCGGTGGCCAACTTGCTGGATCCGCTAAGCCGCGTGGATGGCGTGGGCGAGGTCGAGGTGTTTGGCAGCCAATACGCCATGCGCATCTGGCTGGATCCGGACAAGCTTTACAGCTACAACATGGTGCCCGAAGATGTGGTGAACGCCATTCGTGCCCAGAACGCCCAGGTGTCGGCCGGGCAGTTGGGCGCGGCACCGGCATTGCCCGGTCAGCAGCTGAATGCCACCATCACTGCGCAGACCTTGCTGCAAACGGTCGAAGAGTTCGAGGACATTTTGCTGCGCACCACCACCGACGGTGCCGCGGTGCGGATACGTGATGTCGCCCGCGTTGAAATGGGCAGCGAACTGTACGATATTGTCGGGCGTTACAACGGTATGCCGTCGGCTGGCTTGGGCTTCAAGCTGGCCACCGGCGCCAACGCGCTGGATACGGCCGAAGCCATTAAAGCCGCCATGGCCGAGCTGGAAAAGTCCTTCCCTCCCGGAATGGAATCGGTCATTGCCTACGACACCACGCCTTTTGTGAAGGTGTCGGTCAGCGGGGTTATTTCAACGCTGGTTGAAGCCATCATTCTGGTGTTCCTGGTGATGTATCTGTTTCTGCAGAATTTCCGGGCCACCATTATTCCCACGATTGCCATCCCGGTGGTCTTGCTGGGTACCTTCGGCATCCTGGCGGCGTTCGGGTTTTCAATCAATACGCTGACGCTGTTCGGCATTGTGCTGTCCATTGGTCTGCTGGTGGACGACGCCATTGTGGTGGTGGAAAACGTCGAGCGTCTGATGGCCGAAGAAGGGTTGTCACCGCTTGAGGCCACGCGTAAGTCGATGGACCAGATCACGGGCGCCCTGGTGGGTATCGGGCTGGTGATATCGGCCGTACTGGTGCCCATGGCGTTCTTCGGTGGCTCCACCGGGGTTATCTATCGCCAGTTTTCCATCACCATTGTGTCGGCCATGGGCCTGTCGGTGCTGGTGGCTATTATTCTGACGCCTGCGTTGTGCGCCACAATGCTGAAGGCACCTCCCAAGAGTGGAGAGGTTAAACAAGGCCGTTTCTTCCGCTGGTTCAACCGCGTGTTTGACCGCGGCACCCGCAAATACCAAATAGTGGTGCGTCGCAGTCTAGGGCGTACCGGGCGCTGGATTGCTATCTATGCAGCATTGATTGCCGTGGTGGGTCTGCTGTTTGTACGCCTGCCTACCTCGTTCTTGCCGGACGAAGACCAAGGCATCTTGTTTACCCAAGTCATGCTGCCGGCCGGTGCCACGCAAGAGCGCACGCTGCAAACGCTGGATCAGCTCGAGCGCTATTTCTGGGAGAACGAAGCGGACAACGTCGAGTCCGTGTTCACCCTGGCGGGCTTCAGTTTCGCGGGGGCCGGCCAAAATACCGGTTTGGGTTTCATCCGCCTGAAAGACTGGGATGAGCGTCCCGGCGCCGATAGAAGCGTCATGGCCATTGCCGAGCGTGCCACGGCCGCCTTGTCGCAGATTCGTGATGGTGTAGTGTTTGCCTTTGCGCCGCCGGCGGTGCTTGAGCTGGGTAATGCGCAAGGTTTTGACCTGTATCTTCAAGACCGCAGTGGACACGGGCACGAGGTGCTGATTCAGGCGCGTAACCAGCTGCTTGGCATGGCAGCGGAAGATCCACGTCTGGTGGCCGTGCGGCCCAACGGGCAGGACGATACTCCGCAGTTCCGTATTGAGGTCGATCAGGCCAAAGCCGGTGCGTTGGGGCTAACCATGGCCCAGGTGAACAGCACGCTGTCGACGGCTTGGGGAGGTACCTATGTGAATGACTTCATCGACAAGGGACGTGTGAAGAAAGTCTACGTTCAGTCAGATGCCGCGTCCCGCATGGTGCCCGAAGACCTGAGTAAATGGTATGCACGCAACAAAGATGGCGAAATGGTGCCTTTCTCGGCGTTTGCAACCAGCTACTGGGAATACGGCTCGCCGCGCCTCGAGCGCTACAACGGTTTGCCGGCGGTGCAGATTCAAGGCCAGCCCGCGCCCGGTGTCAGTTCTGGCGACGCCATGGCAGCCATGGAAGAACTGGCGGCACAGCTGCCCCCCGGTTTCGCCATCGACTGGACGGGTCTGTCATACCAAGAGCGTATGTCGGGATCTCAGGCCCCCGCGCTGTATGCCATTTCGTTGATTGTGGTGTTCCTGTGTCTGGCCGCACTGTACGAAAGCTGGTCGATTCCGTTCTCGGTCATGCTGGTGGTGCCGCTGGGTGTGTTGGGTGCCTTGCTGGCCGCCACCGGACGGGGGCTGTCCAACGACGTCTACTTCCAAGTGGGCTTATTGGTGACCGTCGGGCTGGCTTCCAAGAACGCGATCATGATTGTGGAATTTGCGCGCAATCTGATGCAGGAAGGAATCGGGCTGGTCAATGCCACCGTGATGGCGGCAAGAATGCGCCTGCGGCCCATATTGATGACGTCGATTGCCTTTGGTCTGGGCGTGCTGCCGCTGGCGCTGAAAACCGGTGCTGGCGCAGGCAGCCAGAATGCCATCGGAACGGGTGTGTTTGGGGGTACCTTTGCGGCCACTGCGCTCGGTATCTTCTTCATTCCGGTGTTCTTTACGGTGGTGCGCCGGGTGTTTTCCCGCAAACCAAAGTCAGCGCCCGTCGAACACATCGGTTCGGCGACGACGGAACCGGAGGCGTGATATGAAAAAACTACTTCCTTTGTGTGCGGCGTTACTGCTGGCCGGTTGTGCCAGCATGGCTCCGGACTACGAGCGCCCTGCGCTGCCCGTGGCCAATAGCTGGCCGGCGGGGTCTGTCCAGCAGACCGTAGGCGCTGCATCGGCGCACCCCGCCGCAGATATCGCCTGGCAAGACTTCATCGTGGATGAACGCTTGCGCGATGTGGTGGCCTTGGCGCTGGACAACAACCGCGATCTGCAGGTGGCCGCGCTCAATATCGAACGTGCGCGTGCCATGTATCAGATCCAGCGTGCCGATGCCGTGCCATCACTGGAAATCAGCGGGTCGGGGTCAAGCCAGCGCATGCCCGCCGATTTAAGCCCAACGGGTGAAGCAGGCATTAACCGTCAGTATGCGGCGGGTGTCGGCTCCAGCGCTTACGAGCTGGACCTTTGGGGTCGCGTGCGCAGCTTGAACGAACAGGCGCTGCAACGTTACCTTGCAACGGAAGAGGCCCGCAAAACCGTGCAGATCACATTGATCGCACAAGTGGCCGATGCGTGGCTGGCCTTGGCGGCCGATCAAGAACGGCTTGATCTGGCGCGCCGTACCCTGGATGCGCACGAAAAATCCTACGAACTGGTGCGCCGCAGCCACGAGTTGGGCATGGCCTCCATGCTTGACCTGCGGCAAGCACAGACGCTGGTGGAAGCCGCGCGTGTTGATGTGGCTCGCTATAGCAGTTTGATCCAGCAGGACAAAAATGCGCTCACGTTGCTGGCCGGACAAGAAGTGCCGGAGGCCTTACTGCCAGAACAACAACGGGATGGCCAGATAACATTGGCCACGCTGGATGCCGGCTTGCCGTCAGATGTGTTGCTCCGTCGGCCAGACGTACTACAGGCTGAACGCCTGTTGCAGGCGGCCAATGCTAACATTGGTGCCGCGCGCGCCGCGTTTTTCCCGCGCATTACCCTTACCGCGTCAGCCGGCACCACCAGCAGTGACCTATCTGCGCTGTTTGATGGCGGAACAGGTTTCTGGCGCTTCATGCCTCAGCTGAACATGCCGATCTTCGACCGTGGCCGTACGCGGGCAAATCTGCGTGTGTCCGAAGTGGATCGTGAAATTGCCCAAGCGCAATACGAAAAGGCAATTCAGACGGCTTTCCGCGAGGTGGCCGATACGCTGGCTCAGCGTGCCACGCTGGACGAGCAAATTGCCGCCCAGACCGCATTGGTGGATGCCGCTGCCGACAATCGAGCGTTGTCCGAAGCGCGTTACCGCAGTGGGGTCGACAGCTATCTGAACGTGCTGGATGCCGAGCGCAGTCTGTACGCGGCGCAACAAGGCCTCATTGCCCTGCGCCAGACGAAGAACAGCAACCATGTGCAACTGTACAAGGTGCTGGGCGGTGGCTGGAAAGACGCGGCGCAGGGTGCTGAAGCCAGGGGAGACCACGGTGGTGCAAGTGCCTCTGAGGCCTGACTCAGGGTGACGCTGACGCCTCTGATATCTGAATTTTTGGGGCGCGGAAGGCGAACTGTCGCGCCCTGCCGTTTCCCCAGAAACGAAAAAAGGGCCTGACGGCCCTTTTTGATGCCTTGCAGCGGGGTAAAACGCCATGGCTGCAAGTGAAATTCTGGAGCGGGAAACGAGTCTCGAACTCGCGACCTCAACCTTGGCAAGGTTGCGCTCTACCAACTGAGCTATTCCCGCAAATTGTTCCCGTTACCGGAAACGGATTGCAATTATATACAGACAAAATTTTGTCGGCAAGTTCCCCGTTTTTGCGCACCGCTATGGTGGGGAAACGCGGTAGTGGTGTGCCAGCAAGACCGCGATCGCACACGATGAAATGCGTGATTCACGGCTGTCGGCACGGCTGGTCAGCACAATGGGGACACGTGCTCCAAGCACAATACCGGCACTGGCCGCATCACCCATGTAGATTAATTGCTTGGCCAGCATATTGCCACTTTCCAGGTCGGGCACCACAAGAATGTCTGCCTGGCCGGCCACATCGGATTTAATGCCTTTCAACGCGGCCGCCGCCACCGAAACGCTGTTGTCAAAGGCCAGCGGGCCATCTAGCACGCCTCCGCTTATCTGCCCGCGATCGGCCATTTTGCACAGGGCGGCCGCGTCCAGTGTGGCGGGCATCCCAGGTGTTACGGTTTCGACCGCTGCCAGAATGGCCACACGCGGTGTGGCAACTCCCAGCACATGGGCCAGGTCAATGGCGTTGCGTACGATGTCGGCTTTTTGTTCAAGATTGGGAGCAAGGTTGATGGCCGCATCGGTAACAATGAAGGGGCGCGGATAGTGCGAGGTTTGCAGCAAAAAGCAATGGCTGACGCGCCGCTTGGTACGCAAACCCCCGGCAGACGACACAACGGCACCCATCAGTTCGTCGGTGTGCAGGCTGCCTTTCATGAGGGCCTCCACCTTGCCTTGGCACGCTAGTTCAACCGCTTTGGCGGCCGCAGCGTGGCTGTGCGGCACATCCACAATGGGGGTGTTGTCCAAAGTGACGCCGGCGTCTTTGGCGGCGGCAAACAATTTTTCGCGCGGCGCCACAAGTACCGGGTTGATCAGCCCCGCATCGCGCGCATCCAGCGCCGCCGTCAGGCTCACCGTGTCACAGGGGTGCACCACCGCCACGTCAATCGCCGCTAGCCCTTCTGCTTGTTGCAGCAGGTGCTGCAAGCCGTTGCCGCTGCTTGTGCTGGTGCTGGTGCGAAGATCGGGCAGGGCGCCGCGGTCCCAACTTACACGTTCGCGCGGCGCCACCACCACGGCTTGTCCCTGGGCAACCAGTTTCTCGTGCTGATTGGTGCATCGGCAATCCAATTGCACCGTGTGGGTTGCCGGGTCTTTGCCAGTAACTGTTACGGTGGTGCGCAGCAGGTCTCCGGCCTTGATGGGCGATTCGAACTGTAGCGTCTGGCTTTTATAGACCGTGCCCGGCCCCGGCAGCTTGGTACCCAATACAGCAGAGACCAAGGCGCCACTCCACATGCTATGCGCCACAATGCCCTCGTTTTGGGTGGTGGCGGCAAATTGCGGATCTACGTGCGTCGGGTTGATGTCGCCGGACAGTGCTGCAAACAGTTGAATGTCTTCTACCGTTAAGGTGCGCTCGATCGTGGCGGTCTCGCCAACAGATATGTCGTCAAAGACGCGGTTTTGCAGCAGATGGCGTGTGTCTGTGTCCGGGCTCGTCCCAGGCGTCGTCATGTAGGCCTCCGGGTAAAGGTTGTATCCCAAGGCTTCATTATATTGTTGTGTTGTGTACACCCACGTTCCCAACTCTGATGACTGGTTATTGAGTTTCTAAACTCCGTGCTGTGGGTGGTGAGAGGCGCGCTGCTGAAAAGCGCAGTAGAAACAAAAAAAGGGCCTGGCGGCCCTTTTTGCGCCTTGCAGCGGGGCAACATGCCAGGGGCTGCAAGTAGAATTCTGGAGCGGGAAACGAGTCTCGAACTCGCGACCTCAACCTTGGCAAGGTTGCGCTCTACCAACTGAGCTATTCCCGCATAGGCGTTGCCTTATGGAAAAGAAAGGCCTTACGCTGATGGGCAGTGTGTGCCGCCCGAAAACAATAACTATAGCATAAATGCCGGGTGGCTTGTCAAGTCGGTATGCGTGCCCCGGCCGTTTACAATATAGCTTTCCGCCCACGCTTGGTTATTTATGTCTCAACCTACGCATGCGAAGCACGTTGCGCCGCCTGACAGCGTACACAGCGCCAACGCGCCTAACGACGCCCACAGCCTCAACGGGTCTAACGGCTCCAACGGCTCCAGTGCGACGAATCACGGCAATGCTCAGCATCCGTCTTTGTCGCCATTGTGCGAATCGGCGGTCGATTTGCGCCCGTTCAATACATTGGCGCTGGGGTCGATGGCCGCCGGCCTGGTGCGTTATCGCACACCCGATCAGTTACCCGACATCACGCGCTTGGCAGGCAATGCACAAAAGGTGTTTGTGCTGGGCGGTGGCAGCAATGTAGTGCTGGCGCCTGAGCTGTCCAGCCTGGTCATCAAGGTCGAGTCAACGGGCATTCGCCTGCTCCACGAGACGCCCGAGCTGCGTTTTGTAGAAGCCGAGGCCGGCGAATCTTGGCATGGATTCGTGACCCACTGTGTGCAGCGCGGGTGGGGCGGCCTTGAGAATCTGGCCTTGATTCCGGGCACGGTGGGGGCGGCGCCGGTCCAGAATATTGGTGCCTATGGTGTCGAGCTGGGTCAACGCTTTCACAGTCTCGACGCCTGGGACCTGCAAGAAGGGCGGCAGGTGTCATTCGCGCCACAAGACTGCGGCTTTTCTTACCGTGACAGTATTTTCAAACAGGCTGAACAAGGCCGTTGGCTGATTTTGCGTGTGCGGTTTGCATTGCCGAAGCAGTGGAAGCCGGTGCTCCGTTATCCTGATTTGCAAAACCATCCTGGGCTGCAGCCACAACAAGCGGGCGGTATTACGCCGCGCGATGTATGTGATGCCGTGTGTGAAATCCGGCGCCGCAAGCTGCCCGATCCAGCTGTGCTGGCCAATGCCGG
>JAJUIY010000127.1 GCA_029267415.1 Alcaligenaceae bacterium | reverse complement strand
TGAATGTGCCGCGTCTGGGCAGCGTGGTGGCTTATAGCGCACTGCTCGCCAAATTGCACGATAGTTTACACAATTCAGGCGTTGACATAATTGATGCTGTCGATGCCACGCCCCAGTCGGGCCCCGGGCACGTGCGATGCACGACACCCAACGCAACGCTCAGCGCACACGTGGCAGTTCTCTCGGACGGCAGCCGGCCACGTGGTGTGCAACGCCACTACAACCAGGATGCCCTTATTGCCACTGCCCGCGCCAGCCTTCCACAACCGGTGGTTGCGTTTGAGCGCTTCACGCGCCAAGGCCCGCTGGCCTTGCTGCCCCACCCCGACGACGCTGCGGCCTATGCTGTGGTGTGGTGTTGCCCGCCTGATCAAGCGCAGGCGCTGCAGGCCTTGTCGCCAAGCGATTTCAACGCCGCCTTGAACCGGCATTTTGGTGACCGTCTGGGTACGCTGACCAGCGTGGGCGAGCGCCATGTCTTTCCCCTGTCCCTGCACGCTGGCGCATCGCTGGTTAACCCCCGTACCGTCGCGATTGGCAACGCCGCACAAACCTTGCACCCGGTTGCCGGCCAAGGGCTTAATCTGGGGCTGCGCGATGTCGCGCAACTTAGCCGCAGCTTGTCAGGGTGGCTGGCCGATCCTTCCAGCGATGTAACGCCCTGGCTGCGCGAATTCACCCAGCGCCGGCGTGCCGACCGATGGCTTACGGCGGGCATCACCGACTTCCTGCCGCGTATTTTCACAACGGGCCAACCATTGGTTGAACATGCCAGCGGGCTGGCATTGCTCGGGCTCGACCTTTTCCCCCCGGCACGCAACATACTTGCACGGCACTTGCTGCAGGGCCTGCGTCAGTAAGCCTCTGTAGCCCCGTGCGTCAGTAAGCGTCTGTAGCCCGCGCTGCACCGACCCGAGCCGCGCCCAACAGCGTGCACCGCCCGGGCATTTTCCTATTCAGTCGGGCAAGCGTTAAAATCCCTCCCATGCGCATTGGCTCCTGGACCCTTCCCAACCGTGTTTTTGTTGCCCCCATGGCCGGGGTAACTGACCGCCCCTACCGCCGACTTTGCAAGAAGCTGGGGGCGGGCTATGCCGTGTCGGAAATGGCAGCCAGCAACCCTCAGCTTTGGGATAGCGTCAAAACATCGCGCCGGCTGGATCACGACGGCGAAATTGACCCCGTCGCGGTTCAGCTTGCCGGTTCCGATCCCGACATGATGGCCGAGGCCGCCGTCTTCAATATCCGAAAGGGCGCGCGCATTATCGACATCAACATGGGCTGCCCTGTCAAAAAGGTATGCAAAGTCGCGTCGGGATCGGCGTTGCTGCGCGACGAAACCCTGGTGGCTCGCATTCTTGACCGTGTCGTCCAGGCATGCCAGCCCTTTGATGTCCCCGTCACCCTCAAAACCCGCACCGGTTGGGACCACAAGACAAAAAATGCCGTCCGCATCGCGCGGCTGGCGCAGGAGACCGGCATTGCCGCCCTGACGCTACACGGTCGCACCCGCTGCGACCTGTATCGGGGGCACGCCGAATACGACACCATCCGCGATGTGAAAAACGAAATCGATATCCCCGTCATTGCCAATGGGGATATCGATAGTCCCGAAAAAGCCAAATTTGTACTAGAGTACACAGGGGCTGATGCCATTATGATCGGCCGGGCGGCGCAAGGCCGGCCATGGATTTTCCGGGAAGTCAGCCACTATCTCGAGCACGGCACACATTTGCCACCGCCAACCTGTGGCGTGTTGCGCAAGCTGCTGCTCGAACACCTTGATGATCACTATCGGTTTTACGGCGAATATATCGGGGTTCGCTCGGCGCGCAAACATATAGGCTGGTACCTGGCCGAACTGCCCGACGCCAAAACCTGGCTGCCCGTGATCAACAAAATTGACAACACGTCCGAGCAGGCCCGCGCACTTGACCAATGGCTGCAGCGCTACCCGCCCGACGAACCCTTTATAAGCACAGCGGGCGCCCAACCGCAGGCCGCCTGATCCTTCAACTAAAACCACCATCCACTAACACACCATGACCAAGCCCAATCCTCTGGAGCAATCCGTACGTGACCAGCTTGAACGCTACTTTGCCGACCTTGGCGACTCCACCCCCCGCGACATGCTCGCCATGGTGGTCAACTGTGTAGAGCGTCCCGTTCTGGAAATTGTTCTCGAAAAAACCCAGGGCAACCAGACCCGCGCAGCCGAAATGCTCGGCATCACCCGTAGCACGCTGCGCCGCAAGCTGATCGCCCACGACCTTCAACCCTGATCGTTCATCCACCCTAACCTGCCATTTCACATGAAAATCCAGACTGCCCTGCTTTCGGTTTCCGACAAAACCGGTATTGTTGAATTTGCCCAAGCTCTCGCGTCGCGCGGGGTGCGCCTGTTGTCTACCGGCGGAACCGCCAAACTGCTGGCCCAGGCCGGCCTGGATGTAACTGAAGTGGCCACACATACGGGCTCGCCCGAAATTCTGGACGGTCGCGTAAAAACGCTGCATCCCAAAATTCATGGTGGTCTGCTGGCACGCCGCGACAATCCCGATCATCTCAATACGCTGACGCAGCACGGCATCGACACCATCGATTTGCTGGTGGTTAACCTGTACCCGTTTCGCGAAACCATCGCCCGCGAAGACTGCCCGTTTGCCGACGCCATCGAAAACATCGACATTGGCGGGCCGGCCATGCTGCGTGCCGCTGCCAAAAACCACGGCACCCAAGAGGGCGGCGTCACGGTGGTGATCGACCCCTCTGACTACGCCCGCGTGCTGGCCGACCTTGACGAGCGTGACGGCACCACGTCGTACGCGTTGCGCCTTGAACTTGCCGGGAAGGTTTTTGCACACACGGCCGCATACGACGGGGCCATCGCCAATTACCTCAGCAGCTTGTCCCACGCCGAACCGGCGCAAGACCATACGCCCAAGCGTGATGCATGGCCGCGCACGCTCACCTTGCAGGTACAACAGCACCAGGCGCTGCGCTACGGCGAAAACCCGCACCAAAGCGCCGCCTTTTACGTCGACAGCACAATTGCCACCGGCCTGCTGGGCAGCTACCGGCAAATTCAGGGCAAAGAGCTGTCCTACAACAATATTGCCGACGCTGATGCGGCCTGGGAATGCGTGCGCGATTTCGACAGTACGGCGTGTGTGATCGTAAAACACGCCAACCCCTGCGGCGTTGCTGTCGGCACCAGTCCGCTCGACGCATATCAGAAGGCCTTCAAAACCGACCCCACCTCGGCCTTTGGCGGCATCATTGCCTTCAATGACACGGTCGACCAAGACACCGTTGAAGCCATCAGCGCGCAATTCCTGGAAGTGCTGCTGGCGCCTGCCTACACGCCGGAAGCCCTGCAACTGCTGGCCGCCAAGAAGAATGTCCGCGTACTTGAAATCCCGCTCGGCGACGGCCGCAACCCGCTGGATATCAAACGCGTGGGGGGTGGCTGGCTGGTGCAAAACCCCGATACCGACACCCTTACCCTGGATGCGCTGAAAGTGGTCACAAAGGTGCAACCGAGTGAACAACAGCTGCACGACCTGCTGTTCGCCTGGAAGGTGGCCCGCCACGTGAAATCCAACGCCATCGTCTTTACCGGCCAGGGTATGACATTGGGCGTGGGGGCCGGCCAAATGAGCCGCATCGATTCGGCTCGCATTGCGGCGATCAAAGCCGATAATGCCGGCCTGAGCCTGAAGGGTTCTGCCGTCGCCTCGGATGCCTTCTTCCCGTTCCGGGATGGCCTGGATGTGGTGGCCGATGCAGGCGCCCAGTGTGTGATTCAGCCCGGGGGCAGCATCCGCGACGACGAAGTCATTGCGGCGGCCAACGAACGCGGCATTGCCATGGTGTTTACCGGCATGCGGCACTTCCGGCACTAATGCGCATACTAGGCATCGATCCGGGGCTGCGACGCACGGGCTTTGGCGTCATACAAGTGTCGGGCACGCGTCTGGCCTACATCACCAGCGGCGCTATAGTGGTACCCACCAACCAACCGCTATCGCTGCGGCTCAAGGTGATTCTGGACCACGTACGCGAGGTGGTGCAGGCCACCAAGCCCACGGTATCGGTGCTGGAAAAGGTGTTTGTTAACACCAACCCGACCACCACCCTATTACTGGGCCAGGCGCGGGGGGCCGCCATGTGTGCGTTGGCCGACTGCGACCTTGAGGTTTACGAATACACCGCCTTGCAGATCAAGAAGGCCGTGGTGGGCAACGGCCACGCGGCCAAAGAACAAGTTCAGCACATGGTGCAGCATCTGTTGAAGCTAAGCGGTCTGCCTTCAGAGGATTCGGCCGACGCGCTGGCCAGCGCCATCTGCCACGCCCACACGCACCCCTTAACGCACCGCATCAAAGAAAGCGGCACGTTGGCCGCCACCAGCGAGCTGCGCTTGCGCGCCGGGCGCATTTTGGGTTGACCTCTACACGCCGCAACGTTGTCCGCTGCAGCGTTAATCCACCACGACCTTCGCCCCGCGACAATAATCAATATTCATTTTTCAGGAACAAGACAGGCAATGATTGGACGCATCACGGGCATTTTGCTGGAAAAGACCCCACCCCTTGTTTGTGTGGACGTTTCCGGCGTGGGCTATGAAATCGATGTGCCCATGAGTACGCTCTACCAACTTCCCGAAGCCGGTGCCAAGGTGACACTTTATACCCACCTTGCGGTACGAGAAGACGCCCACACGCTATATGGTTTCTCCACCGCCAGCGAGCGCGCCACCTTCCGTACGCTTATCAAGGTTACCGGCATTGGGGCGCGCACGGCGCTGGCGATTTTGTCGGGCTTGTCGGTGGACGAGCTGGCCACGGCGATTGCCGACCAGGATACAGCCCGCCTGATGCGCATTCCAGGCATCGGCAAGAAAACGGCCGAGCGCCTGTTGCTGGAGCTGCGCGACAAATTGGGCCAACCCACCGCCGGGGGCACAAGCACCACCTCGGGGGCACCGTCATCGCAAAGCGATATTCTGGACGCCCTGCTGGCGCTGGGCTATTCCAGCGCGGAAGCGCAGAAAGCGCTAAAAACCCTGCCGCAAGGGGTGGACACCACCGAGGGGATACGGTTGGCGTTGAAGTCACTGGCATAAGACGCCCACCGCCGCCACTGTGGCACACGGCACATACAATCGTGTACGATAACTGTAAATTTAACCAGCATGCGCACCTATGGCCATACACTCTGACTCGCTAACCAGCCTTGACTCCCCCGAGCGCATCGTAACGCCGCAAAGCATGTCGCCTAACGAAGACTCCGTCGAGCGCGCGCTGCGTCCGCGGTCGTTGGGCGAGTATGTGGGCCAGCAACGGGCGCGCGAACAGCTGGAAATTTTCATTGCCGCCGCCCGCCATCGGCAAGAATCGCTGGATCACGTACTGCTGTTTGGGCCGCCGGGCTTGGGCAAAACCACGCTGGCCCACATTGTTGCGCACGAACTGGGCGTACAGCTGCGTCAAACCTCCGGCCCGGTGCTCGAACGCCCTGGCGACCTGGCCGCCCTGCTTACCAACCTTGAGCGCAACGACGTCCTCTTCATCGACGAAATCCACCGCCTGTCGCCGGTGGTCGAAGAAATCCTGTACCCGGCGCTTGAAGACTTCCAGATTGACATCCTGATCGGCGAGGGCCCCGCCGCCCGCAGCGTCAAGATTGACCTGCAACCATTTACGCTTATTGGCGCCACCACGCGCGCCGGCATGCTCACCAACCCCCTGCGCGATCGCTTCGGCATTGTGTCACGTCTGGAGTTCTACTCGGCCACCGAGCTCACACGCATTGTCGAACGCAGCGCACAACTGCTCAACACACCGGTCACGCCGGACGGCGCAAGCGAAGTGGCACGGCGCGCCCGCGGCACGCCCCGTATCGCCAACCGCCTGCTGCGTCGGGTGCGCGACTACGCCCAGGTGAAGTCTGACGGCACCATCACGGCTGACATCGCCAATGCGGCCCTGACCATGCTTGAAGTTGACCCTCACGGTCTCGACTTAATGGACCGGAAGTTACTGGAAGCGATTATTCATAAGTTTGACGGCGGCCCGGTGGGCGTCGACAGCCTGTCAGCGGCCATTGGCGAAGAACGCGACACCATTGAAGACGTCATCGAGCCTTATCTGATCCAGCACGGTTTCCTGCAACGTACGTCACGGGGCCGCGTGGCCACCCACACCACATGGCGGCATCTTGGGCTTAACCCCCCGTCGGCCGCCCATGGCGCCGCAGAAGGCGACTTGTTCAGCGGCTGACAACGTCCAGAATATCGGCGCCGTAGGCATCCAGCTTGCGGGCGCCAAGGCCGCTGATGCCGGCCAACGCCTTCAGGGTATCCGGGCGCTGCACGGCAATATCGTGCAAGGTGGCATCATGAAAGATAACGTAGGCCGGCACGCCATGTTCTCGGGCAACGTCGGCGCGCCAGGCCCGCAAGGCATCAAACAAAGGGCGTGCCTCGGCCGGCAAGGTATCGGCCAATCGCTGTTTACGCGAAGCTGCCTTGCGTGACCGACCTTCAGGTTCGCGTCGAAGCATCAACGTGGTTTCGCCTTTCAGCACGGCCCGGCTGCCTTCAGTCAGCGCCAGGGTGCCGTAGCCTTCGTTGTCAACCATCAGAAGGCTGTGCGCCAATAACTGGCGAAGCACTCCGCGCCATGCCTGCTCTGACAGGTCAGCGCCAATGCCAAACACGCTGAGCGTATCGTGGTCGTATTGGCGGATGCGTTCGGTCAGGCGTCCTCGCAGAATATCGATCAGATGCCCCGCACCAAAACGTTGCCCCCGCTCGCGCCACAGGCGATACACAGCGGACAGGATTTTTTGCGCTGCCACCGTGCCATCCCACGCCTGGGGCGGGTCGATACACGTGTCACAATGCCCGCAGCGTTCGATCTCTTGATCAAAATAAGCCAGCAGCCGCTGCCGCCGACAATCCACGG
>JAJUIY010000233.1 GCA_029267415.1 Alcaligenaceae bacterium | reverse complement strand
GGCACGCGGGAAACCGGGTTCTGAATATTGCGTGTGATGTAGTCAGCCAATGCCACCTGGTCCAGCGTGCCATCAGTGGACGACAGTGACACCACCATCAAGAAACCGGTGTTGGCTTGCTCGACCGTGAGGCCTTGATCCATCACGGCGGCCGGCAGCATGGCGGTGACATTGGACAACCGGTTCTGCACGTCCACTTGTGCCATGTCGGGGTCGGTACCGGGACGGAAGGTGGCCGTAATTTGCGCGCGTCCGTACGAGTCACTCACCGACTCGTAATACAGCAAGCCCTTGGCTCCGTTCAGCTCGTTTTCAATGACACTGACCACGGATTGCGACACATCATCGACCGACGCGCCCGGATAGTTAGCGGAAATCGTAATGGACGGCGGCGCCACCTCGGGGTATTGCGAGACTGGCATATTGGGAATAGCCAGCAAGCCGGCCAACGAAATGGCCAGCGCGACCACCCAGGCGAAAACGGGACGTTCAATAAAAAACTGCGGCATGGGAACTCACTCGGCTGCGTCGTCGGCGGAGGGGGCCTGGTTGGACGGGCCAGGCCCTTGCCCTTGGCCACCGGCGTGCCCCTGTGCGTCCACTTGGTCTTGCCCTGTGGCTTGCCCTTGGGCGCCGGCTTGCCATGGCATCGGTTGCACCGGCGCACCGGGGCGAATTTTCTGGAAGCCCTCGACAATGACGGTAGCGCCAGGCTGCAAGCCTTTGGTGATGATGGTTTGCGTACCCACTTTGCCACCAACACTGACGGCCACAGGCTGAACCGTGCCTTCGTCACTAACCAGCATCAGGGTACTAAGGCCATCAGCTCCGCGCTGGATCGCCTGATCGGGAACCAGCATGGCTTGATTATCGACACCTTGCTGCAAACGCACACGCACATACATGCCCGGCAACAATAGTTGATCGGGATTGTCAAATTCAGCACGCAAGCTGACTTGGGCGGTGGTGGGGTCTACAGACACCCCGGAAAACAGCAATTCGCCCTTGTGTTCGTACTCGGTGCCATCTTCAAGAATAACGGACACCACGGCGTGACCATCAGCCGACCGTGTCAGCTCGCCGCTTTCAAGGGCACGCCGCAAACGCAGCAACTGGGCTGTTGACTGCGTAATGTCGACATAAACGCGATCAAGCTGCTGCACGGCCGCCATCAACGTGGCATTCGCCGCGCTGACCAATGCCCCTTCGGTGACCAGCGATTTCCCGATGCGGCCAGCAATAGGCGATGTAACCGTGGTGTAACCCAAGTCAATTTCGGCGCTTTGCAGCTGCGCTTCTGCTGCGGCCACGGCGGCACGCCCTTGTGCGGCGGCAGCCATGGCGTTGTCGTACTCTTGACGGCTGACCGCATTGGATTTGACCAGCGATGAATAACGTTGCGCCAGCGACTCGGCCGCTTCCACATCGGCTCGGGCGCGTTGCAGCTGCGCCTCGGCCTGATCACGCGCTGCACGGTATGGAGCTGGATCGATGGTGAAAAGCAACTGCCCGGCCTCGACATCCGACCCCTGACGGAAGTTGATCTCCTGAACAATACCCGTGACACGCGCCCGAATTTCGGCGTCTTTGATGGCTTCGACGCGGCCGGGCAGTTCGGTTGTGATCTCAGCAGTGGTGGGTTGGACTTGTATGACGCTGACAGGGACTTTCATCCCCTGAGGACCCGCAGGCTGTGGATCGTCGCCACATGCAGCAAGCACAAAAACTATTGAAAACGCAAACGCACGCGCTTGCCGCCCACGTGGCAGCCATGTGGTCAACATTCAGCAATTCCCCCGCTGTTTTAGGCTGGTTATTATTTGCACCGGAATGGTAACAGTTTCGCTTTTTAAAGTGTGAGTATAGGCGATACACCCCCTGCCACGCGCGGCATATGCTTTACTTGATATTTCAAGTGTGGCGAAGCCACGACGCCATCGCGTGGCATATCGATTGCTGAGGCCTCTTGTCCGGATCCTGGAAAATGCCGGAACGTTTGCAGACAATCGCCGTACCGGTTGCCTCATTGCCGAAGCGCTTGTACCCATACCCTCTCGAAAACCGAAAAAACCTTCGAAAATCGACAAAGCCGTCGAAAACGAACACAAACCCTCGAAAACACAAGGAGCGTTCCATGAACAACACATCCCTGTTGCGCGCATTGATCGTGTCTGCATCACTGGCCGTTGCAGCGTGCGCTACCGATACACGCCACGATCAAACCGATATCTCGCCACTTAACGACAACGTTCTCAACGATAACGTCACCTATGCCATCCAGAAGGTGCCCGGCGTACGTTCCGAAGACCTGAACATTTCCACCCGCGACGGGGTGGTTACGCTGACGGGCCGCACCCAGACACGGATGCAGGCGCAAGACGCGATTGAAGCAGCGCGACACGTGCCCGGCGTCAGAAAAGTGGACTATGACATCAACGTCGACGAGCAATAAACGCTGGGTTTGGCCATCCGTCACGGTACCGGGCCAGGGCGCGTATCGTTTTCAACATGACGTGCATCCAGAGGGTTGAAGTCGCGCCACTGCCCGCCTTCCCAACGGCCTTGGGCGCGCTCAACCTCGACGCCACCGGCCGCCCGCAACAAATCCGAAATACGCTGCTGCTGGCCAGCGTCAACCCGCACGGCCAACAGAACGCCGGAGGGCCGCTGAGCGCCGGAATCTGAGGCGGCCTGCACGGATGACGGTGCCGAATCGAGCGGCACAGACTGCCCGTTTCCCGGCTTGCGACCCAATTTAGACACACTGCCCATCATCGAGCCAATGTACGCGCCGACGCCAGCCCCCACAATGACCGGCAAAATGGCGTTATTAAGACTAAAGCCGATCAGCGAGCCAATGATGGCGCCCACCACCGCCAAAATGGCGGCGCCACCCATGGCACCAAAGGGGGCTCCGCGGGATGCCGGATCGGCTACGCGATCACCTCCGATGGGAAGATGTGCATGGGCCCCCGGCGGATTGACATAAAACGTGTCCAGGTCATCCGGGCCAACCCCTGCCTTCATC
>JAJUIY010000079.1 GCA_029267415.1 Alcaligenaceae bacterium | reverse complement strand
GCATAACGATAAAAAACAGACAACCCCATGGGTACCCATTCACTTCACTCATCTTCGCGATCCACCCTGCCCGCCATGGTGTACCAACGTGTACGCAACGCCATTCTTAATGGGGCGTTTCAGCCGGGGCAGGTGCTGAAGCAGGCGGATGTTGCCATGCAGCTTGGCGTCAGTGCCAGCCCCTTGCGTGAAGCCCTTCCACGGCTGGCCGCGGAAGGCTTCCTGGTATTGCACCCGCATCGAGGCTACACCGTGGCACGGCTGGATCACAAGCAGATTACCGAGGTGTTCCGGCTGCGCCAGTTGCTGGAATGTGAACTGGCCAGTCGTGCCATCCACCGCCGTACCGAGGTCGACATCGCAAAGATCTACGGCATTGCGTCACGAATGGCGGATGCGGCCAGCGACAACAGTGACAATGCTCGTATCCATTGGTTTGACCTGAACCAGCAGTTCCACCGGGCCCTGCTTGCACCGGCCGGGCGGCCACACCATCTGCGCGCACTGGAACACTCCAGCCCGCTGACCGAAGCCTATATCCGTGCAGAGGTACGGCTGACCGGTGACATTCACGCCGCGCAGAGCGAGCATCTGGAGCTGGCGAAAGCCTTTGTCCTGGCCGACAAAGAACACTTTTTACGGTTGACTTACGAACACTCCGAACACACGCGCAAACGTTTACTTTCGCGACTGCGGCGCGCAAATCTACTTACCAACCCCCATGAGGAGGACGAATGAAACTTGCTACCGTACTTAAAGACAATAAACAGGTAGTTGTGCAAATTGACGATGCCCGCAACACCTGCCAGGTGCTGACACTCAACGGCCAAGCGGTCGACGACATGAACTGGCTGATTGACAACTTCAGCCACGTTCGCAATCAGCTGGCCAACGGCGAAACGGCGTCACTCGATGATGTCACACTACAGGCGCCAATTCCGCGCCCCCGCAGAAACATCATGTGCGTCGGCAAAAACTACTTCGCCCACGCGCATGAATTTGCCAACAGCGGTTTTGACAGCAGCACAACAAGCGCGGCCGATGCCGTACCAAAAAAGCCCATCATTTTCACCAAGATGCCAGAAACCGTGGTGCCCACAGGCACCCCCATCGGACACCCGGACAAGACCTTGGGCAAACTGGATTATGAAGCTGAACTGGGTGTGATTATTGGCAAAGCCGGCATGGGCATCCGACAGCAAGATGCCATGGACCACGTTTTCGGTTACGTCATCATTAACGATCTGACAGAACGGGGCCTGCAGGGCGAACACAAACAGTGGTTTCTTGGAAAATCGTTCGAGACATCGTGCCCCATGGGCCCATGGATTGCCACTGCGGACGAACTGGACGCCGGCAATCTGGACCTGAAATGCTGGGTAAACGACGAACTACGCCAAGATGCCAATACGCGCGACCTGATCTTTGATATTCCAACACTAATCGCGACAATTTCTCGGGGCCATCGTCTGCTGCCCGGCGATATCATCGCCACCGGAACCCCGGTGGGCGTGGGCATTGGCTTTAATCCACCAAAGTTCCTGCAGGCTGGCGACCGTGTCGACATCACGATCAGCGGCTTGGGCAAACTTTCAAATATGATCGCCTGATCGTTATCCGGCTGGGTTTAGCAAGCCCGCCAGCAACCGGTCACGCGTGTTAACCGAATGCTGGCGGGTCAGCTCGACAAAGGTATCCGCATCGCCTTGCACAAAGGCCTGCGCCAGCTGTGCATGCTCTTGCTGTGCCTGAACAATGTCGCCGGTCAGACGCAGTTCGGTTCGAATATAGGATTCGATCCCGCCACGTGCCGTCGCCAGCGCCCGCATGTAATGCTGCATATTGGCGGGCGACAACAGGGCATCATGAAAACTGAGGTTCAGATCCGCCCAACGCGCCATGCCATCGTCATCAATGCTGTCGCTCAGCTCGCGCATCTGACCGGCAATTTCATAGACCCGGGCAATATCCGATTCTGTCCGATGCTTAATGGCGTGCGAGGCAATCTCGCACTCCAACAAGATACGCAAATCAAACACTTCGCGAATTTCTTCGGGTTCCAGCTCGGCGACGGCGTAGCCACGGCGTGGGTGCAACACCACAATGCCCTCGGCCTCCAGGCGCGGCAAGGCTTCGCGCAGCGGACTGCGGCTTACCCCCAGCCGAGCCGCAACATCTTCCTGACGTAACATTTCGCCAGGCGTAAAGGCACCGTTTAGAATGGCCTTACGCAATTCGGAATAAACAAATTCGGGTAACGATTTAGCCGCGCCGGTATCGACGGAAAACTTTCTACTCACGGGTTCCTCGTGGAGCTGTATTTATTATGTAAATAGGACAGCATTGATAATGCCGCACCCCAACAATTTGGCTACGACCCGCACTAAGGCGGTTAGCACAAAGATGTTGTGGAGAAAATTTTTGTATACATTACCAATTCTACAATGAAGTACGACATCAATGCGCCCGTTGAATACGCAGACCCAACGCTGGCCGACGCCAATCCGGACGAGGCCCGTGCCGTCATTGTGGGGCGCGTAGAGCACTGGGAAGCGGGCGAACGGCCGGCACACCATCACCAGCGCCACCAATTGATGGCGGTATCATCCGGCGTCATGCATATCAGCACATCGGCCGGCCGCTGGATTCTGCCGGCCACCCGGGCCATCTGGATCGGCGCCGGTACCGAGCACACCACGCTGTTGCGCAGGCCGGCTACGTTACGGGTGCTTTATATTGATCCCCATGCCTATGCGCTACCCAAGCGCCCCAGTTGTCGCGTCATCCAGGTAAGCCCGCTGGTTCGCGAATTAATCAACGCATGCACCCAATTTTCGTGGAATTACCCAGACAACGGGCCCGAAGCCCGGCTTGCCCAGGTTTTGATTGACCAAATCACCACGCACCACCATGCTCCCGTCGATTTGCCCATGCCCCTGGATGCGCGCGCCCGTAAAGTTGTGAAAGCCTTGCAAACCGATCCGTCCAATCGCGAGCCCTTGACGGCGTTGGCCGCACGCGCCGGTGCCAGCGCTCGCACCATCGAACGACTATTCAGCCAAGAGGCCGGCATTTCGTTTGGAAACTGGCGTCAGCGACACCGCCTGCTTACCGCGCTGGAACAGCTGGCTTATGGGGAAAGCGTGCGCAACGTGGCCCACAATATCGGCTATGACTCGCCGTCCAGTTTTATCTCCGCCTTCAAACAACTGTTTGGCACCACGCCGGCCCGCTATTTCAAATGAATGGCCGGCGTCTAAACCGCCCTGTTTATCGAGACGGTGCGCAAATTGCGCAATATGACTAGAATCGTGCGCAATTGTGCATCACAAACCGCGCACTGGCCAAGAGGGGGAGCCAACGATGAGAACGCTATTGAAAAGCGCACTTCAACCCAACAAACGACGTAAAATCACACCGCTTCACGCCAACACCCTGTGTCCAACAACGTTGCTGCGTCAATTGCTACTGTCGCGTACGAGTCGCTATGCAATGCTTTTGGCACTGGCCATTTGCGCCACGGGCAACGCCTTGGCGCAAGAAAAATTGACCACCATCGGCCACATTGAGGGCACCATTGACGGCAAGGCTCAAAAGTGGGAGACCTTTCGCGCCAAGGTGGGCAAAGAAACCGTGACAAGCGCCAACTGGCGGCGTAACACCTATAGCATGCCGGACTATTCCGAAGGGTGGGCAGCCATGGCCGAACAGCTGCCTCCCGAACAGCGCGCCCAGTTTGAGGCCATCATGAAGCAGGCCGGCGCCAACAACCCCATGGCGGAAATGATGGCGCAAATGACCGGCCAGCCCATCGGAAATCCCGACGCCATCACCGTATCCATTACGGGTATGGACCCTAGCAGCAATGACAAGCTTCGCGAGCGATTATTGTCACTGGAAGTGATGGTGGCTGATCCGGACAACGTGAAAACCGGCACCCCGCAGGACGCTGACATCACCTATATCGTCGAAGCCTCCAGTAGTGCCATGCCGCAAATCCTTTATGTGTCGGACCACGATCAGCAAAATGCCTTGGTCACCTTCGAAACATTAACGGTACATCCTGACAGCGGGCATGCCGCCGGCACGTTCAGCGCACGCTTGTGCCGTGTTGACATGAAAAACCTGTTTGAAGGCCCCGACATGGAGGACTGCTTCGACGCCAGCGGCCGCTTTGACACCGCCTTGGCGGAAGAGTAACCGGTACCCGCCGAAACGGGCAGACCTGCTCGCATGGGGCTGGCGGACCACGCTACACCGCCATGCGCGATACGGAGCCGAACGCCGTCGCGCCCATCAAGCATCAGATGTTTCCGATACATTGGGCCGTACGGTGTGGGGCGCGCTGGCCAACAGCGCCTCGTAATACAACGTTGCCGCCATCGACAACGAGCGCGCCGTCGTCTTGAACACCATGATGTCACGGGCGATGGATGGCGCGCTAAATGGCAAGAACGCCAATTGATGAAACTCCGGCTGCTGTAACATCAGCGCCGGCAGCACGCCCAGGCCCAAACCGCTGCCCACGGCCTGTTGCATCAGCCATGGGTTTGACACCCGCAGTGTGGGCTCGCGCACACTTTCGGGCAACGAAGTTTCCTCTGCCAACATCTGACTGATGGCCGTATCGCGCGTAAGCCCCACAAACGCCTCGTGCGCCAAGTCGGCCAGGTTCAGGGCTTTTTTGGCAAATAGCGGATGGGACGCCGGCCCGACCACGCCTAGCGGGTCTTTCAGCAAGGGTTTCACATCCATGTCGGCCGCACTGGGATGCCAGCCACCCACCCCGAAATCCACCGCGCCTTCGCGCACATAACGGATGATCGCATCCGCGCTGTCTTCCCGTAGAGTGACCCGCAAGTTTGGGTAGCGGCCTTGCAACGCCTGTACGCATGGCAGCACCAGGGCAGCCAACACCGACGGTGCTGCCGCAATAGCCACACGGCCCTCGTTCAGAGACGACAACTCCTGCATTTTGCGCACGCCTTGCTCCAGCGTCCCGAGCACAATGCGGACCTCTTCCAGAAAAATCCGGCCCGCATCGGTGAGCCCGGTGGTACGTGTTGTGCGGTCGAACAGGCGCACACCCAACAACTCTTCCAACTGTCGGATAGAACCCGATAACGCCGACTGCGTAACAAAAAGCGCCCGTGCAGCCGCCACAAACGACCCGTGCTGAGCCACCGCATGAAAGGCACGAAGATGGCGCAAAGTGACGTTTCGCGTGGCATTGTTAAGGTAGACCGACATAATTGTTCGATTTATATCATTGGAACTGTTCAGCTGTGCTGTGTATTCTAGAGCGTTAGACGTTGCACCCGAACCGTCAACGTCAACAGATTCAAAAGAGATGGAAATAGCATGATGCAAGATAAGGCCACGATTCTTGACGCGTTTGCCAACATTATCGGGTCGCAGTACGTATTGACCGACCCCAGCGATACCCAGCTGTACCAGCAAGATTGGCGCGGACGCTACCAGGGCGCCGCCGTGGCTGTGCTGATGCCCGGCAGCACGCAAGAAGTTGCCGCACTGGTTAAAGAATGCGCGCGCCACGGTGTGGCCATTGTGCCGCAGGGCGGAAATACCGGCCTGGTGGGCGGCGCCATTGCGCCTGCCGATCACCCAGCTGTGTTGCTCAACGTCTCTCGCATGAACCGCGTCCGCCACGTGGATGCGAACAACAACTCGCTGACCGTCGAGGCCGGTTGCATTCTGGCCAATGTGCGCGAAGTCGCTGATGAGCATCAGCGCCAGTTTCCCATGCTGCTCGGCAGTGTAGGCAGCTGCCAGGTGGGCGGTCTCATCTCCACCAACGCCGGCGGTACCGGCGTTCTGCGCTATGGAAACATGCGCGAATTGGTACTGGGGGTAGAAGCAGTGTTGCCCGATGGCCGCATATGGGACGGCTTGCGCGGCCTGCGAAAAGACAACTCCGGCTACGACCTGAAGCAGCTTTTTATTGGCGCCGAAGGTACTTTGGGCATCGTCACCGCCGCCGTATTGAAACTATTTCCCCGCCTGACCGTCTCGGCCACAGCCATGATGGCCATCCGCAGTGTGCAAGACGCGGTCAGTCTGTTGCGGTTCATGCAAGACCAGCTGGGCAATCGTATCGAGGCGTTCGAAATCATGTCGCGCGAACAGATCGAAATTGTCACGACTTATGGCCATGACATTCAGTCGCCGATTGACCTGGACGAACCCTGGTACATACTGACTGAAATTGCTGACAGCGCCCCCCAGTGGAACGCTGCCGCCGAGCTGGAACACGTTCTTGAGGCCGCCTTCGAACGCGATTTATTGACCAATGCCGTGGTGGCTACCGATGTTGCCAAGGCAGACCGCATCTGGGCCCTGCGCCACAACATTTCTGAAGCCAACAAGACGGCAGGCTTCACCATATCCAACGATACCTCCGTGCCCGTCTCGCGGCTTCCACAATTTATTGAACGGGTCAGCCAGCGCATCAACGACCAGATCGAAGCCGTGACCTTATGCAACGCGGGCCATATCGGTGATGGCAACATCCATGTGATTGCCGTGTTGTCCCGCGACCATTACACCACGCCGGAGCACTGCGAAGAAGCCGCAGCACGCGTCAACCTGATCGTCCACGAAGCCAGCGTGGAGCTGGGCGGCAGCATCAGTGCCGAACATGGCATCGGCAAAATGCACGTCGCGCGCCTCGAACGTTTCAAACCCGAGCTCGACCTGGAAATGATGCGCACCATCAAACGCGCGTTCGACCCGCTTAACCTGATGAATCCGGGGAAAATTTTTCTGGCGTCCGGGCAACCAGCCGCCGAACATGCTGCGCCTCTTGCCCGTACGCCTTGTGCCTGACATCCCAAAGTTCGACAGCGTGCTGGATGTTGAGCCAGAACTCGGGCGACGTCCCCAACGCGGCAGCAAGTCGGATCGCCATCGGAGCCGTCAATGCCCCCTTGTCGTTCACAATCCGGCTCAGCGTGTTGCGATGGACTCCCATTGCATCCGCAACGTCTTGAATTTCGAGACCCATTGGCCGCAAGAATTCGTTCTTTAACATCTGGCCCACCGTCAACGGGCGTCTTGTCGTGTTTCTCATCGCATCCACTCTGACTAATTTCTGTACTTATGGGGGTCCAAATACGTATTGCACGCCGTGCCGGTCTTCCATTGAAAAACCAATCGATACTGTCTGTTGGCACGAATCGAACTCCAACCGTAGAGGTGCCCCCTCAGGCATTCATACCTGTTACCCGGTGGCGCCCGTAAATCAGACTCTTGAATCGCCGCATCCAAAATTTGCAGCTTTCTGAAAACGGCTTCCTCAAGAGAGCGAGGGATTTTTCGATGGCTTGTTCCATGTTCGTAAAACGATTCCAGCCAAGCATCTCTGAACTTGATGGCCATAAGAAGTGTCCACCACTTAATTATCATTATACGCACAACGATACTGTGCACCAAAAAATCTTGAACCACTGTACGGGAAGGCTCACCGTATAGGTTGGAATGTGGACCAAAATCACATCACGAGGTAACCCTATGCGTCATCGCTGCGACGCAACGCTTGCAAAAATGCGCAGGGAATAAATTTTGCTGGGCAAGCTTCACGATTGCCATCACTGTGTGGCCTGCGCCCGCCTAGTACCCCGCGTTGTCGACCCACATCAGTCGTCGTCACGCAATCGCGTCCTTTGGGAGACCAACATGAATGTTTTGCGTAACAGTATGGCGCTGATGGCCGTCGTCACTGCGCTGGGAGTATCCGTGCCGGCGTGGGCGGCATCAGACAGCGAACCGCCCGACGAGCAGCTGGTGCACGACTTGCTCGATTCGTTGATGGAAGACGACTATGACCGCTTCGTTACTTATGTCACCCCCGAGTTCATGACGATTGCGGCGCGCGACTTTGCGTATATTTCGACACACCTGAGCCCCCGCCTGGAGAAAGGCTACGACGTCGAGTATTTTGGGATGCTGCAACAACTGGGTTACGACATCTCTGTGTGGAAGATATCGTTCAGCGACAATTTTGGGGACATGCTGGCAACCATGAACCTGCAAGGCGGCAAGGTTGCCGGGTTTCATTTGCAATAAGCAGATTAAGATTGGTTTGCCGTTGGACGTCCACTTTGGTGATGTCGCGTTATTCCTGCTCGCGGGCGGCTTCAATCGCCGCAATATCAATTTTGCCCATGTCCATCATGGCTTCAAAGGCTCGTTTGGCGGCTGCGCGGTCGGTATCAGTGATGGCATCGATCAGTTCCCGCGGGGTAATTTGCCATGACACGCCCCATCGATCCTTGCACCAGCCACATGCGCTGGCCTGGCCGCCATTATCGATAATGGCGCTCCACAAGCGATCCGTTTCCTCCTGGTCGTCAGTAAGCACCTGAAATGAAAACGCCTCGTTGTGGCTAAAGGCAGGCCCGCCGTTCAGACCGATGCAAGGGACGCCCATGACGGTGAATTCCACCATCAGGACATCATTTTCCTTACCCGCCGGATAGTCGCCAGGCGCATGATGCACGGTGCCCACCGTCGTGTCCGGAAAGGTGTCCGCATAAAACTCGGCAGCGTCCAAGGCATCGCCGTTGTACCAAAGGCAAACTTTGTTCTTGATGGGCATGTTAGGCCTCCTCTTTGAGCCTGCTTGTCTTTGACACGCTTGCAAAGATGGACGGAGCGAGGCCTTCAGCAACTGGTGTGCCGCGACTGTCCTAAAACGCCAAGCGGTCATCCCAAACTGCATCGGGAATAGGCAAGCCAGCAAACATACTTGCGTCCAGCGGCGGCTCTGGCTTACGGCCAATCTTTTCGCTTAAAACCAGCTCGAGCTGTCTAAGGTGTTGGCCAGAGTGCCATCCGGTTCGCTCCAGAAAATCGAACTTCGAATAATTGCCATAATAAAGCTCGACCCGTTCGCTCAGGTCCGTGTTGGGCAATTCATTGGTCGCCCAATCCTCGAACTCCTTCGCAACTTGGATACAAAAACCAAGCAGAGACTCAGGCGTTGAATACTGCTCGGGCAGGGGATGGTCGTAGTCCTCAAAAACAAGTTTGTGATTATCTTTGACGACGGCTATAAACAGCGAAACAATTTCGGCTATGTGACACGCCAACCCTGCATAACTTCGTGGTCGGCCAGGAAGCAACTCGGTAAACCGTTCGTGCGGGATCTGGGGAACATATGCACACAACGTCTTCATTGAGTGTTGAATAATTTTGGAAATTTGCTCGGCACTGAGCACAGCGGCTTTTTCTCGTTTGATACCAGCCAGCGCATCGATCTCGGCAAGCACCTGGCCGTCGCACCATTCGTCTCCACGAGCAAGAACGGGTACTCGCCTTACGCCCAGACGTGCCAACTCCGCGAACCCTTCTTCGTCCTCAAGTACGTTCACAGAACGGAATTCAATACCATACGCTGTAAGGTGCTCTTTAAGTTTCAAACAACTGCTGCAGCCGGGTTGCCAGTAAACGGTCAATTCGGGCTTATTCATATGTCTTCCTCCATCCGTAGTCAAAAAATCCGCGTCCCAGCCGCAGCACGAGCGGCAGCAAGCTTAACGCCAGAACACCCAAGAGCAACATGCTAAGCGGGCGATCCAGAAAAATTGAGATCGATAGTTCGCCAGCACCTTGATATGTCCGCATCAGCTGCCCATCCAATATTGGGCCCAAAATTAAACCCAAAATCACCGCAATAAGGGGGTAATCATATTTAGTCAGAATAATGCCGATCACAGCAAAAACCAGCATTATGTATACGTCAAACATTAGTAGCTGGACGGCATAAGTTCCGACGATCGAAAAAAGCGCGATCACCGGAATCAGAATACTAGTTGGAACTCTTATAATCTTTGCCGCATAAAATGAAACTAACAACCCGAAGAACAACAACATGAACGAGGCAAAGACCTGCGCTGTCATCACACCATAAAGGAGCGGTG
>JAJUIY010000187.1 GCA_029267415.1 Alcaligenaceae bacterium | reverse complement strand
CGTTTGTGCAGGCCCTGGATCTGTATGACCGGATTACTCATACTATGGCCTCTTCAAGAGGAAAATGACAGCGAAACTTCCGATCGCCGTCGTGCGAAACGTCCGGTGCCTGTTGGCCGCACACATCTTGGCGCCGTGGGCAACGGGGGCGAAATGGACAGCCCGATTCGCGCGCGGTCAGCGGTGGCGCCATCCCTTCAATCTGTGTCAGGCGCTCGCCAGGCTGTGCCATGCCCGGCATCGATTCCAGCAACCCGCGGGTGTAGGGATGGCGGGGCTCGGCCAGCACCTCGGCCACCGTGCCGTACTCCACAATACGCCCGGCATACATCACCGCTACTTTATCGGCCAGTTCGGCCACCACGCCCAGATCGTGTGTAATCCAGATCAGCGCCGTATTGCGCTCGCGACACAGCTTCTGCATTTCAAACAGAATCTGCGCCTGAATGGTGACGTCAAGCGCGGTGGTGGGCTCGTCGGCAATGATAAGTTCGGGGTCGTTCAGCATGGCAATGGCAATGGCCACGCGCTGGCGCATGCCGCCCGAGAGCTCGTGCGCATAGTTTTTCAGGCGGCTTTCGGGCGCCGGAATCCCCACACGCGCCAACGCTTCCACACAGCGTTCGGTAACACGGGCACGCGGCTCATCGGGGTAATGGGTGGTGATCGCTTCGGCCATTTGCTCGCCCACCGTCAGCACGGGGTTAAGCGTCATCAGGGGGTCCTGAAAAATCATGGCGATGCGGTTGCCACGCAGGCGGCGCAGACTTTCGGGGTCCAGCGTGGTCAGGTCGGTATCTTTAAACATCACCGTACCTTCCACGACCTCGCCCGGCGGGTCGATAAGGCCAATCAGCGAAAAGCCGGTTACGGATTTGCCGGAACCGGATTCGCCCACCAGGCCAACAATTTCACCGCGGCGCACCTGCAGGTCAACGCCATCAACAGCGAGCCAGGCACCTTCTTCGGTATGGAACGCCGTTTTCAGGCCCTTGACGTCCAACAGCAGGGAGGAGTGTTCAGCTTGAGTCATCAGCGACGGGGATCCAGGCTTTCGCGCAGGCGGTCGCCCAGAATATTAATGAAGAGAATCAACAGAAGCAGCGCAATACCGGGGAAAATACTGATCCAGTAGTCGCCGGACAATAAATATTCAAAGCCGCTGGCAATCAGCAGCCCCAGCGAGGGCTCGGTAACCGGCACACCCACGCCCAAGAACGACAAGGTGGCTTCCAGGGTGATGGCGGTGGCAATTTGAATGGTTCCGAACACCAGAATGGGCCCGATGCAATTAGGCATCAGGTGTACCAGCATGATGCGCCATGCCGGGTAACCCAGGTTATGGGCGGCTTCGATGTATTCCTTGCGCCGCTCTTGCAGGGCGCGGCCACGCATGATGCGGGCATAATGCGCCCACTGCACCACCACCAGCGCAATAATCACCTTATCAATACCCCGGCCCACCACGGCCAGCAGCACCAGCGCCACCAGAATGGTGGGGAAGCCAAGAATGAAGTCGACGGCGCGCATCACGGCGGTATCGACCCACCCACCACGAAACGCGGCCAGCAGACCCAGCGTGACACCAATCAGCACCGACAGGCCCACGGCGATCAGGCCCACCATCATGCTGATGCGCAACCCGTACAAAATGGCACTGAGCATGTCACGACCCTGCGAGTCGGTGCCCAGCCAGTACGTCAGACTGCCGTCAAAATTGGTGGCCCCCGGCGCCAGCCGGCCATCCATGATGTCCAGCGAGAGCAGGTCGTAGGGGTTTTGCGGCGCGAACATGGGCGCCACCAAAACCGTGATGATCAGCAGCGCCAGTGAAATAAGCGCCCCCTTGGCTGACGGTCGCGAACGCAGCTGACGCAGGATGCGCCGGCGTTGCGGCGTTTCCTGCAAGGGCGCCACGGGTGGAATAGGATTCGTCATGATGCTTTGCCCTCGACAAGCTGGACGCGGGGATCAAGCACGGCGTAGAGCAAGTCGACCAGCAGGTTGATAATCACAAACAGCAGCGTTACCAACATCACGTACGCCACAATAACAGGGCGATCAAGGCGGTACACGCTATCAATCAGAAGTTTGCCCATGCCGGGCCACGAGAACACGGTTTCCGTGATGGTGGAGTAGGCGATCAGGGTGCCAAATTCCATACCAATCACCGTAATGACCGGAATCAGGATGTTGCGCAGAATATGACGACGGACGATGCGGCCCGGCTTGACGCCCTTGGCGCGTGCAAAACGTACGTAGTCCTGACTTTGCGCTTCACCCACGCCCGATGCGGTCATACGCAGCACCAGCGCAATATTGGCAATGGCCAGGTTAACGGCCGGCATGGCAAGATGGCTCCAGCCGTCGGCGGTGAACAAACTGATATGGATGCCCAATACTTCCACGGTTTCGCCGCGGCCCGATGCCGGCAGCCAGCCCAGCCACACGGCAAAAAACAGGATCAGCACCATCCCTTGCCAGAAGTTGGGCACCGAGAAACCCAGTACCGACCCGGCCATGATGCCCCGGCCGAGCCAGCGTTCGCGGTACAGGCCGGCAATCAGGCCCAGGCCAATACCAAAAATACAGGTAAGCGAAATGGCCACCACCACCAGCTCGAGCGTGGCTGGGAAGCGTTGCAAGATAAGCTGCGTGGCAGGAATACCGTGAACAAAGGAATTGCCCAGGTCACCGTGCAGCGCACGCCACAAAAACACACCATATTGTTGCCACAGTGGCAAATCCAGGCCCAGGCGTGCAATCAATGCATCGCGTTCGGCCTGCGCCACGTCTGGACTTACTAGCAGCTCAATTGGGTCTCCGATGGCGTACACCGAAGCGAAAACCACAATTGACACTGCCAGCAGAACCAACACGCTCTGCAGCAGCCTGCGCACAATAAACAGCGTCACCGCTTATGCTCCTTGTCTGACCCGGCACCCCGGCACACGGCCGGGGCGCGGGGTTTATTGCTTAGTCGGCCAGGGTTGCTGCGGTGGCCATGGTGCGCTGGTCGGCGCGACCTTCATAATTGATACCCTTGCGGTAAGCCCAGACACCGCTTTCCCAGTGCAGGGGCAGGTGCGGCATGTCAACCAGGGCCAGCTTGACCGCGTCTTGAAGCAGTTGGCTGCGCTTGTCATCATCCAGCGTCACCATGGCTTCCAGGTAGAGCTCGTCAATTTCCGGGTTGGAGTAGCGGCCGTAGTTGCTGCTGCCCACGCCCAGTTCCGGATTATTGGTAACGGTCCAGTACTGCAGGAAGTTGCCGGCTTCACCGGTCTCCTGACCCCAGCCACCCAGCGATGCGCTGAACTCACGCTTGGCACGCTTGGGGAAGTACACCGACGCCGTCATGGTGTCCACTTGCGTGCGGATGCCAATGCGGCTCAGGTACTGGGCCACGGCCTGCGTCACTTGCGCATCGTTGATGTAGCGGTCGTTGGTGGACGACAGCGTCAGGTCGAAACCGTCCGGATAGCCTGCTTCGGCCAACAGTTCTTTGGCTTTCTCAGGGTTGTATTCCAGCGCGGGCGCACCCTCGATGGACCCAAACATGCCTTCAGGCAGGAACTGCGTAGCCGGCACGGCAACCCCGTCCATGATGCGCTCGACAATCGTCTTGCGATCGATGGCCAGAGACATCGCCTGACGCACCTTGGCGTTTTGCAGGGGGTTATCACCCTTGGGCGATTTCACGAACGGGCTTTCTTCACGGCCGGCATCCAGCTGGAAGAACATAATTCGCACCGACGGCTTGATGGTGTATTCAAAACCGCTTTCTTCGATGCGTTTCAGGTCGCGAGCCGCCGGGTTTTCAACCAGATCGAAGTCGCCGGCCAGCAAGCCGGTCAGGCGCGGGCCTGCCGCGGGCACGGCCGTCATTCTGACTTCTTTCCAATCAGGTTTTTCGCCCCAGTAGTCTTCATTGCGCTCAAGCACAATGCCGCTGCCCTTCACGTAAGACTTCAGCGTGTAGGGGCCGGTACCCACCACCATATCGCCGTTGTTGAAGTCATTTACCACGGGCCAGGCTGAGGTAACACCACAGCCTTCTTCCGGCGAGAAGTTCAGGTTTTCGTGCTCGACAATGCCATTCCAGATCATGGGAATCCGAGCCAGCTCGTTAGGCAACACGGGCTGGGGCTTGGCGGTTTTGATCAGCACGGTGTGGTCGTCAGGCGTTTCCACGTCCACCACACGGCGTACCGTGTTGATAGCACCGCTACCGATACCGGTTTCGTTGTTCATGATGCGGCAGAACGAAAAGATCACGTCCTTGCCGGTGAAGGGCTCGCCATTTGAAAAACGGGCGTTGGGATTCAGCTTGAACTCCCAAGTCGTTTCGTCAACCGCGGTCCAGGATTCGGCCAGGGCCGGTTGCAGCTGCTGGTCGGCGTTCATGG
>JAJUIY010000016.1 GCA_029267415.1 Alcaligenaceae bacterium | reverse complement strand
TGCAGTGGCGTGCCCGGACACCCCGTGGGTTTGGCGGTACACTTGAGAGAGGTATTGGAAGCGCTGCCAGACGGTCAGGGTGCTGTTTATGTGCTGCGGCGTCATGAAAGCCAGATTTATCGCATTTACACCAATGACGACGGTTGTATTGCTGATATCGACTACCCTGAAGACTTAAAATCATAAAGATACGAACGGTGGCCTTTCCAAGCTGGAACGCGCCACGGCGTGGGCCCGGCACAGCGTCTTAAATTCCGGGACAGTCCGGCCAGCCGCGCAAACACACAAAATTATGCTATCCTGCCTGGATAGGGGTTTACCCCCATCTCTTCGTGTATCCCTACACGATGCGGCCAATAATTCCCCGGCATCTCCGCAGCCCGATTCTACGTGTTTTATCTGACTGCAAGCGTCTGCTTGCCCACAAGGCATTTCGGACCCTCCTTCTCCGTTGCGCTACCCCGCACGCGGAATACCGTTTGATCATCACTTTTTGATCATCGTCACGCTCCGTTCATCACATCTGTTCGGGACGTCCGCACCGGGGTCTTTGTCCATTGCGTAGGTCTTTTACGGTTAGTCATCATGTCGAATAGTTCTGTTTCGCCGGCCGGCGTCGGGGTAGCGCTGTCAGACGACGGCAGCCAGGCGGCGCCGGTCAATAAGCCCTCGAAGGTCATCATGGCCAGTTTGGTGGGTACCACCATTGAGTTTTACGATTTTTAAGTCTATGCCACGGCCGCGGTACTCGTGTTTCCGCATTTGTTCTTCCCCGCCGGAAATGAAACGGTGGCCTTGCTCTCGTCGTTTGCCATTTTTGGCGCTGCCATGATTGCCCGTCCACTGGGCGCCATTTATTACGGGCACCTGGGCGATAAAGTGGGTCGCAAAAAACGCTGGTTGCCGCACTGCTGACGATGGGCATCGCCACGGTGTTGATTGGCCTGCTGCCGACGTATGCGGCGGTTGGATGGTGGGCCCCGCTGATGCTGGTTATTTTGCGTCTTGCCCAAGGGTTTGCGCTGGGCGGCGAATGGTCGGGCGCTGCGCTGGTGGCGACGGAAAATGCGCCCAAAGGCAAGCGGGCCTTGTATGGAACGTTCCCGCAACTGGGGGCGCCATTAGGCTTTATTTTCGCTAACGGCCTGTTTTTAATTGTGGCCGCGATGCTGCCTTCTGATGATCCCACGCGCCCGTCCGATGCATTCCTTAGCTGGGGATGGCGTATTCCCTTCCTTTTCTCAGCCATTATGGTGGTGGTTGGCCTCTGGGTGCGTCTCACGCTGGTGGAAAGCACGGCGTTCACCAAAGCGGTTGATACGGGTAAGGTGGTCAAGCTGCCGCTCGGCGAGGTATGCCGCAAGTACTGGCGTGAGCTCATACTGGGCACGTTCTATATGTTCGCCACCTATGTGCTCTTTTACCTGATGACGACGTTTTCGCTCAGTTATGGCCGGGCGCCGCTGAACCCTGGCGAAGGGCAGCTTGCAGGGCTGGGCTACAGCTACAACACGTTTGTACTGATGCTGATCGTGGGCGTGGTGTTCTTTGGAATTTTTACGCTGTTATCGGGCCCGTGGGCGGACCGGTTTGGCCGACGCAAAACGTTGATCGTGGTGTCGCTGGGCATTGTGGTGTTTGGGATTGCTTGGGTACCCTTGTTATCGGGCGGTTTCCCGGGGGTGATGTTGTGGCTCATTCTTGGCTTCTGCCTTATGGGCGCCACGTTCGGGCCGATGGGTGCCTTGTTGCCAGAACTCTTCCCCACCAATGTGCGCTACACGGGCTCCGGCATCTCGTATAACGTGTCGTCCATTATCGGCGCCGCTGCCGCACCGTTTGTGGCGGTATGGCTATGGGCCAAGGCCGACGGCAGCCCGGCATTGGTCGGGGTTTACCTCGCTGTGGCGGGCACCGTTACGCTAATTGCCTTGTTGCTGGGTAAAGAAACGAAGGACACTGCCATCGATCGCTGAAAAACTATAAACTGTCGAGTCGTAGTGCGGGCGCAAATCGCCCTGGTAGCACGTGGCTGGACCAGTCGGATCAATATCGAGTAAACACAGATATAGCCCGGTTGGTCCGGCCTGGTTGTAGTAGAGGAGACAAGCACAATGGTACGCGACGGTGTTCATCATGCGCGCAGGATCCGGCAAACGCTGGAAATGATGCCATCCACCCAAGGGGCGGTTCGGGACGTGGTGTTGATGTCCTGGAAACGTTGTCTGGAAGACTATGGGCTGGACCCCGAAAAGGGAACGCCGCCTCCCATTTTGACCCGCGCTGAATTTCTCGAGTACTACCAGCGCTCCCAGTTTTTACTTAACGAAGCCATCCAGGAAGTCGAGTTGCTGTACCAGCAACTGGGCGACAGTGAGTTGGCCGTGGTGCTGGTTGATACCGATGGCGCCATCTTGCATATGGTGGCCGCGCCGTCGTTGCAGACCGAATTGAAAGGGATGAATTTCTGCCCTGGGGCCGTATGGAGCGAGCGCCACGCTGGCAGCAACGGCATGGGAACTTGCCTGGCCATTGCATCGGCCGCACTCATTCAAACCACCGATCATTTCTTTGCCGACCATACGTCACTGACGTGTTCCGCCATGCCCATTTTCGACCCGCAAGGCAAGTTGGTGGGCGCTGTTAACGTGACGGGGCGCACCGGCATGTTGCCGCATGCGTCGCTTACGCTCATTGACATGGCCGTGCGCATGATTGAAAACCGCTTGATGGAATCCGTGTGTCCGGACGCGGTGTCACTGTACTTTCATATTGAGCAAGACTGCGTAAATATCATTAACGGCGGCAAGCTGATGGTCGACGCCAACGGTCGCGTCATTGCCGCCAACCGCGTCGCGGCGGCGTTGTTGGGGTTTCAACGTGTGGCTGATGTGTGTGGCCGGCCGATTGATAGCCTGTTTCAACAACCGTTCGAGACATTGCTGCGGCAAAGTAAAGAGCACTTTCACCCATTCCCCGTGTACGGTGGCGGTATTGGCAATCGATATTTTGCTTTTGTGCAGTATTCGCGCAAGCGGTTGCTGCAAATTGCCACGATGGGCGGATACCAGGATGGCTTCTCCGGGTTGCGCGCCGGGCGTGCGCCGCAAACTATGTGGGAAAATTCTACAGCGCCCACGGCCGATGCCGGTCTTAACACAGTGTCAGCGCAGGCCGGCGACACCGCGTTCTACTGGAATGCTACGGCTAACCAAGGGCAGCAGGCGTTTTTGGCATCCAACGTTGACCCGGTAAGCCCACCTTTTAAATCGGGGCCGGCCTCGACGCCTGATGTAGATGTAGAAGGCCGGGCCGCATCCATGTCGGCGATGGCCGACGTCCAGTTTGGCGATGCCGGCATGAAAGAGGGCTTCGAGCAGGCGTTGCGGGTATCGGCCCATCAAGTGCCTATTTTGCTGCAAGGTGAAGTCGGTACGGGTAAAGAGGTGTTTGCTCGGGCGCTTCATGCACAAAGTAATTATGCCGACCGGCCCTTTGTGATGGTCGATTGCATGATGCCCGGCCGGCATCGCGCGGATTCCGTCGTATCAAGCCCTGCGGGCGGTGAAGGCATCGAACAGCTTTCTGCACAGATCCGCCAGGCCGGCCATGCGGGCGGCGTTATTTTCCTTGAGAAGGTCGACGAGTTGCCGCTGTCGCTGCAAATGGTGTTGTTGCAATTGCTTGATGAATGCGACGCGCTGGGGCCCACCAAGGCACCGCTGGTAGTGGCATCCAGTACGCGGCGCCTGGCTGACTGCGTGGACAATGACACCTTCCGATCAGATTTGTATTATCGCTTGAGCGGCCTCGAGTTATTTCTGCCGCCGTTGCGCAGCCGTTCCGACAAGCGGGCCCTGATCAAATCCATTTTGGATGACGAAGGGCACTCGTCGTACATGACCGCCAAGGTCGAGAAGTTATTGCTAGGCTTCGACTGGCCGGGTAATGTACGCCAGCTACGCAATGTGCTGCGTGCCATGGTGGCGCAAGCCAACAGCAGCGAGAAGCTGGGCGATGCGCATATTCCCGCGCAATTGCGTCAAACAGCTGGTCGGGCCGCACCCAACGTTGCGCTGGCCGAGGTGGGGCAACGCGACGCGGTGGCCGCCGACGCCGTCACGTCCACATCCAGTGCGGCCGCCGGCGTTGACATGGACGGGCTTAATTACCTGGAGCAGTCCGAACGCAATACCCTGATCCAGTTGCTGGAACAAAATCGGTGGAATATCAGTGGCGTGGCCAAGCAGCTTAACCTGAGCCGCAACACCTTGTATCGGCGTTTGCGTCGGCTGCAAATTCCGTTGCGCTCCAACTAAGCCAACATTGCGCGATCCGTCAGAATATATCGATAACTGCCTGTTTCAGTGCCTGTGCCATCGACGGTTCGGAGGCCAAATGCATGGCATCCACAAACCGGATTTCCATGCCCGGCATGTGGCGTCGTAACCAATCCATATTGGATGGTGGGCACAGGGGGTCGTGCCGCCCATGTAAGGCAACGCCGCCAATGCCGGCATGGTGCGCGCGCTGGGCATACGCCGTCAGCGTTGCTCTGTCGAGAAAGCACCGGCGCAGCAGAAAATAGCTTTGGATTGCGTACTTAGCGCGCAGTTGCCGGGCGCGTGTGGCCGTTGTTGTCCCGGCGTGACGAGGGGGCTTGAATGGATACAGCAGGGCGCGTTCTAAATCGCTATAGGCTTGCGCTACAGCGGTAGCGTGTCGGCCGTGCAAACTCAGGCGTTCCCCAATGCACTGCAAAAGCGGCAGTGGACGGCTTGGCCCCCAATCAGGCTGTCCGCAATAAGCGCCAGTCCTGATGCTCAAGCGCAGGTTCTCGTTTTGAGGATGGTCCGGGCTGTGGCGGTGCGCGTGTGTGTGCGTAGCATCGGCGGTTGCCAGCTGATACAGCTTACGCCAGGCGTTGGGGCGGCGCAGGCGGGACAGGCCCAGCAAATTGCGAGTCTCGCGCGACGACGCCAAAAATAGGCTGCGCAGCAGAAGCTTGTTGACGACGTTGGGGTGCGTGCCCGCATAGGCCAGGGCCAAGGTGGCGCCCCATGAGCCTCCATAAACATGCCATCGGGAAATTCCCAGCCATTCGCGCACCCGCTCGACATCGGAGACCAGCCACTGTGTGGTGTTTTGCCGCAACGTGCCACCCGGGTGCGATTTTCCGCACCCGCGCTGATCAATCAGTACCAGACGGAAACGAGACAGGTCGAACGGGGCAGCCATTCCCGCGTTGCATCCCGAGCCGGGACCCCCATGCATAACCACCACCGGCTGGCCGCCCGGGTGCCCCATTAGCTGCACAAAAATGCGGTGTCCACCCGCTGCCGGCACGTAAAATGCTTCATTTTTCGGGGCATCAGGGAATTCCCTAGTGTGCAGTTTATCTGCACTGTCTGGTGTGCGACTTGACATGTTGCTGGCGCATAATGTTGCTGATTTGGCGCACTGTGCGCCAAGTGATGAGCCTAGATAACTATTTGTTTTTAAAAGAATACTTGTTTTATGACATTGGCGTTGCTAGACTCGAATTACGTGCTCAAAGCGTATAACTCTCGTCCTGTTTTACGTTTACCCTACCACAACCCAAGTGAGGAGAATGCCATGAAATGGAACAAACCTGCCTATGTCGATTTCCGGTTTGGCTTTGAAATCACGATGTACATCGCCAATCGTTAATCACACTGTTTTCAAGGGTGCCCGGCCGCGTTTTTTGCCGGGCACATTGTTGTCAATGAAGATAAAAATATTGGGATCCGCAGCTGGAGGAGGCTTTCCGCAGTGGAACTGTAATTGTCCAAACTGCCGCGATCTGCGCAACGACGCACCAAATGTAACGGGCCGCACACAGTCGTCGATCGCCGTCAGCACCAATGGGCAAGACTGGCTTCTGGTCAACGCTTCGCCCGATATCCTGCAGCAAATTCGTAACAACCCCGAACTTCAACCGGCGCGCCATATTCGCGACACCGGTATCGCTGCGATATTGCTTACCGATGCACAGATTGATCACGTAACTGGCCTGTTGATGTTGCGTGAGCACGCCCGGCCGTGGCCCATTTATGCCACGCCTTCGGTATGGCACGATCTGTCCACCGGTTTTCCCATTGCAAACTTGCTTAGCCACTATTGCGGGGTCGAGCACCGGCGGTTGGACACCGATGGCCAGCCGGTAGGCGGGCTGGATTTTCTGGATCAGGTTCGTATTACCCCGGTGCCACTTAAAAGCAAGGCGCCGCCGTATTCCCCCAACCGAACGCAAGGCAAGGTGGGCGACAATATTGGTTTGCTGATCGAAAATCTGCGCTCTGGCAAACGGGTGTTTTATGCCCCGGGCTTGGGCGAAGTTGAGCCCGCCATTCGGCAGCATATGCAGCAAGCCGACCTGGTACTTGTTGACGGTACCTTGTGGGCCGAAGATGAAATGATCCGTCTTGGGCTATCAGGCAAAAAGTCGTCTGACATGGGCCATCTGGCCTTATCGGGCACCGGCGGCATGATAGAGGTGCTGGATTCGCTGGGCGACGGCACACGCACGCCGCGCAAAGTGCTGGTACATATCAACAACAGCAATCCTGTTCTGCGACACGACTCCCCCGAACGTGCCACACTGCAGCGGCACAACATTGAGGTGGCCGAAGACGGCATGGTTTTTGAGGTATAGCCCATGACAAACACAGAAGCCGCCTGGAGTGCGCAAGAGTTCGAGTCCCGCCTGCGCGCGCTAGAGAAGCACTACCACATCCATCACCCCTTCAACATCAAAATGAACAGCGGGCAGTGCTCGCCCCAGCAAATCCGGGGGTGGGTAGCCAATCGTTTTTATTATCAGATCAATATTCCAGTCAAGGATGCGGCCATTATTGCCAATTGCCCCTGCCGCGAAACGCGTCGCCGCTGGGTGGTGCGCATTCTGGATCATGACGGTTGGGAAGATAACGAAGGCGGCATTGAGGCCTGGGCGCGCTTGGGCGAAGCCGTGGGGCTGAGCCGTGACGAGCTATGGTCGCTCGAACATGTGTTGCCAGGCGTAAAATTTGCTGTTGATGCCTATGTAAACTTTGCGCGTCGTGCCCCTTGGCAAGAGGCGGTCTGCTCATCGTTAACCGAAATGTTTGCGCCCAAAATCCATCAAGACCGCTTGGCGCGATGGCCCGAACACTACCCTTGGATCGAGCCCGAGGGGTTGCACTATTTCCGTTCGCGCATTCCCTTGGCGCAGCGCGACGTCGAACATGGGCTTGAAGTCACCTTGTCGTATTTCCAGACACCGGCCCAGCAGCACCGCGCCCTTGAGATCCTTCAGTTCAAGCTTGACGTACTGTGGTCCATGATGGACGCTATGGAGAAGGGGCTACCCGAATGACCGCCATCACCCCGGACACCACCCCAACCCTCAACCCGTTGTTTCGCATGCAGTGGGAAGAGGCCCAGCAAAGCCACGTGCTGCTGTACCCGGAGGGGATGGTAAAGCTCAACGACAGTGCCGCTGCCATTTTGCAGTATTGCGATGGCCGGCACACCGTTGAGCAGATGTGCGCCGAACTCGAGCAGCGCTTCAAGGTGACGGATATCACCGACGACGTTGTGCAGTTTCTTGAGCACGCCTTCGAGCGCGGCTGGCTGCAAGTTTAAGCATGGCGCCCATCACGGAAGGGCGTACGCCCGGGAGGTTTCTGTGGATGAAATTCTGAACAAAGCGGGCGCCGACCAGGTTGGCCCACCGCTGTGGTTGCTGGCCGAACTCAGTTACCGTTGCCCCTTGCATTGCGCTTTCTGCTACAACCCCGTTGATTACAGCCAGGTGGGAACCGAGCTGGATACTGCCGGCTGGTTGTCCGTGCTAAGCCAAGCGCGTGAAATGGGTGCTGTTCAATTGGGGCTGTCGGGTGGCGAGCCGCTGGTGCGGCCCGACCTGGAAGAAATTGTGGCGCACGCGCGCAGCCTGGGCTTTTACATTAATTTGCTGACGTCGGGGGTGGGCCTGACACCTGAGCGGCTGGATGCGCTTAAGGAAGCGGGTGTTGATCATATCCAGCTGTCGTTCCAGGATTCAACACGTGAGTTAAATGATTTTCTGTCCAATACGCGCACGTTTGAGCTTAAGCAACGGGTAGCGCGCATGATCAAGGCCGCGGGGTATCCGATGGTCATGAACTGCGTCATGCACCGATACAACCTGCCGCATATTGGCCAGATTATCGACATGGCCGTCGAAATGGGGGCCGAGTACCTTGAGTTGGCAAATACCCAGTACTACGGATGGGCCTTGCTGAATCGCGACCTGCTGTTACCCACGGCCGATCAATTACGCGACGCCGAAGCCATCGTCGAGCAAAAGCGCCGCCAAATCGGCTCGGCCTGTCAGCTGCTGTTTGTGGTACCCGATTATTTTGAAGGCCGTCCCAAGCGTTGCATGAACGGCTGGGGCAACGTCTTTATGGTGGTCACCCCCGACGGGCGGGCATTGCCCTGTCATGCTGCGCGTGACATCCCGGGGCTTGTGTTTCCCGATGTGCGTGAAGAGACATTGCGCCATATCTGGTACGACAGCCCCTTGTTCAATGCGTATCGCGGCACCGACTGGATGCGCGAGCCGTGTCGCAGTTGCCCTGAAAAGGAAAAAGACCTGGGCGGTTGCCGCTGCCAGGCCCTGATGTTAACGGGTGACGCCCGCAATGCCGACCCGGTTTGCAGCCTGTCACCGCACCATCATCTGATTGATGACGCGATTGCCAGCGCGGCCAGTATGCAAGCGGCCGAAGGCGGCTGTGGCGATGGGCCGGCACGGGTGGTGGCGCGCGATCCGCGCGTGCAGCCGGTAGAAGCACCCATTCAATTCCGTACCAATCCGCCGCGGCATCTGTCGCGCTAGTCGGCGCTTTAATTTGCCGGTTCGTTAGCCGGCCGTCGCTTTAGCGCATCGGTTCTTTCGCCCGCCGGGTCTGTAGCGTCGCGCTTAAGTAATAGGCCACCAACGCTGCAAAGGCCAGCGCCAGCCAATACGGACGGGTGGGAAGGGCGCGAGTGTGGGGTTGGGTGCGTAATTCTGACAGGCGCGCCACCACATCCGTACTTTGGTTCAAGGGCACATATGAAAGCTCGGTGGCTGCCGCCAATTCTTTCAGATAGGTTTCTTTGACGGACGAAAGGTGCTCCGTACCGGTGGCCCGACTTCCGCCAAAGGGGGCGTTACGCGGGTGCCAGCCTTCGCGTTCTTGTATGTGGGCTGGTGGAAGCCCCAGGCGGTTCTCCTGATCCACTTCATCTTCGTCAAGAAAGCCCACTTCATTGCCTGAGTCGTCATATTTGGGAATGGGCGATAGAGCATGGCCACCAGCGCCCAGAATAAGGCCGCGCACTTGCCGGGCCGTGTCGGACGGATCATACACGGGACGGCCCGAATGGGGCAGGGGCGGCGCCTCGTGGCCATCGGTCACAAAAATAAGGTCACTTTCCAGGCCGGCGGCAAGATCGATGGCGCTGTAGACACCACGCGCAATATGGCTGTCGCCCGCCCACGACATGCGCCAATCAAGCAGGCTGATCGCCTGGCTAAGCGGGCTGTAATTTTCGCAGACTTCGATGGTCTCAAGCAGTAGCAGGCTGCGGCGTTCGGTAAATGTGGCCAGGCCAACGCGTGAACCGCAGGGCAGGCGCCGCAGCACCTCAAGCAACACCGTTTTGGTTCGTGCCATACGGCTTTGAGGCTGCCCAGCGGATTCGTAATCGCGAACATTCATGCTGGCGGTGATGTCGACCGTGAGCAACAGCTGGTATACCGGTTGTTGTCGCTCCCAGGCGGGGTTCCAGACGCCGATCACGACCAGCACGATGGCAGCAATAAGCAGGGCCCGGCGCAGTAACTGCAAACGGGGCGGGGTGAACGCCATCATGGCAACCCTCTGGGAATGCCCCGAACCTCGGTCCACAGGTCTTCCGGTTTCTCGGGTTGGGCCTCGTCGTCGCCGCCCTCGAGCTCTTGCCGCGGCAGCTGCCGCACCATGCGAGACGTGATGTCAAGGTTGTAGCGGGCAGGCCAGTGGTCGGGGTAGGCCCGTAGGGCGCGCACATAGTTATCGCGGGCCAGCCGCAGCGCCTGCCCCGCACGTTCGAGGCGACCCTGCTCTAACCAAGTGATGCCCTGGCGTAAACGCCCATTGGCCAGGTTATATAGTGCGTCGCTGCTTAAACGTTGGGCATCCGGTGTTGTCGCGCGGTTAACCAGCGTTTCGGTGATCAGGGTAGCCTCATCCAGTTGCAGGTGGTGAACCAGAAACGCCGCGCGCGCAAACAGCACCGGCGCGCGCGCATCAAGTGACACGGGCACGTCGTGGCCTTGTCGAAGCTGTTCGATATGTTGGGCGTCTTGCCACTGCTGGACCACGATATAAAGTTGCCGGCCCAAGCCAGCAAAGGCAAGCAGCAGGGCCAGCCAAAGAAGGGGGCCTCGCCAGCGCAGCAGGCCGGCTATGCCCGGACGGTAAGGTGCTCGGGTGTCAGCCATGGTGAGGTCTTCCGGAAGGTGAACGCATAATCAGGGTAAAAGACCGTTCAGACAAATGGGCTACCAACAAAATCAGCAGGCAAAGTAATGCGATCAAGCTAGCCCAGAGACTCAGGTCAGTGCGGGGAACGGCCTCCACCACGCGCAGCGGCTGCTGCTCCTGCTCGTCAATCTTTTCCAGTGCCTGCGCGACGTCCTCGGGGTTTTCCGCCTCAAATGCCAGGTAGGGGATGCCCAAAGATTCGAAGAACAGGTTCAGGTGGCGTTCGGGCATCGATTGGGGCGTATCCCGGCGACGGTCCACAGGCTGCTCATAGATACTGGGCGTGCCCGGGCTGCGCAAGAACAGCCAATACAGTTGTACGGGTTGGCGCAGCAGACTGCTACGGATCTGATCCTGCACCTCGCGTCCGATCACGCCCGCGCCGTCCGACACCAGGATGACGGCGCGTGACGCCGTGGGGTCGTAATCAGCGTCCAGCATATTGAGCGCCAGCAACAAGGCACGTCCGATATCTGTGCGGGCCAGTCCGGGATGATCAATCGCGTTGATCGCGGCGTTCACGGCCTGGGGATGGGCGGTGAGTGGCAGCACAGGCATGGGCATGGTGGAAAAGGCAATGACGCCTACCTGATCCTTGTCACGCTGCATGGCAAAGTTGTTCAGCAGCTGTTTGGCCGCCGTGGCTTTGGAAATACCGGGGCCATCCTGGGTGCGTTCAAACGCATCGTTCATGCTCAAGCTGCGGTCCAGCAGTAACACCAGGTGGGCACCTTGGGTGATCCGCACTTTCTCGCCACCGGGAAGATGTATGCCGGCCAGAGCCGTACTGAGCGCGACGATAGCCAGCGTGCCGGCAAGTCGGAGCCCGCGCTCCACCCAGCGCGATAGGCGGTCGGTCGGCACAATACCCAGATAGGGCGCCAACGAGCGACGTCGGGGGTCACACAGCCAAGGCACGATGCCGGCCAGTATCAGCAACAGCGCCAGCGGCCGATCAAACGCCACGGGGATCAGCGTTGTCATAGACGTACCTGCCTTTCTACGCTGGCCAGCAGCCTGGTTAATTCAAGCAAGGCGTCCCAAGCGTCCTGTAGTGACGGCTCGGATAAAGCACCACGTCCAAAAAATACGCGTTGAGAATCGGTGAAGACGCGCTCCAGGCGCGGCAGCAGGGGGGCAAACGCGGGTTGTGTCTGCACAAAGGCGGGCAAGTCTTCGTACATCAGTATGCCGCCAGTGTGGCTACGGGCCAGCGCAGTGTGCAGGGTGCGTAATGCGGTCGCGTAGTTGTCGTGTGACGCCTGCTGCCGATGAAGCCGCCTGATTTGACGTCGCGCCTGCATGAGGGGGCGTGCGCGGCCGCGTCGGAAAGGCCACACGCCGTGGTGCCCCGCCAACAATAGTCCAATGCCGACAATCCCGCTAAGCCATCCGGCCGTGTTCATCACATGCGGGCGCAGGACCGGAAGCGTTGCGGTGATGTCGTCCTGCAACGTGGGCAACGAAGCCGATCGCGTGAGAGAAACCGGGCGCAGGGGCGACATAGAAAAGGTCCAGGCGGGCAGCGTCAGCGTTTGCAGCGTTTCACCGTCTTGCCCAAATTGCAGCGTGACAGGCGGAATTTCGCGCACGTTTACATCCAGTGGAACGTAAAACGTCTGATACTCAAGCGTCAGCCGATACTGGTTGCCGCGTCGTTTTTCTTTGGCATCCAGCGATACGGAACGCAGATCAAGCCAGTAGTTCAGCGGTCCGGCGGGTGGCAGCGAGGCCCTATGCAGCCGGGCGTTGGGTGGCGATTCGATGTCGAGGTGGTGCACAATGACGTCACCATGCATCCACCCTACACTGCGTGGCGTCTCCATGTTGACCAGTATTGGTGCTGCGTAGACCAGGCTATGTGCGGCAGCACCAATAATCCAGAACAGAAGGCAGGCCAGTCGTGCCATGTCATCGCTCCATCAGATAGCGTCCCAAGGCTTCGGCGCGCAGCTGCTCGCCCGGCCTGAACGGTTTCCAGCCATAGTGCAACAGCAGACGGTCGATCCTGCGCTGGCGTTCACGTTGCTGGCTTTCCCAGCGCCGCACCACCGATGGACGCATAAATAGCAGTTGTTCATGCCCGGTTTCGGCGTCGTGCCACCGGGTCAGGCCGCGCATCGTTGAAAGTGCCTGCGTGTTCAGGACGTCCAGCGCAATAGGCACCACATCATGGTGTTGAATACGCGTCAGCAGGCGTTGGGCGTCGCGCAACGGAAACATGAAATCGGAGATCAGAAACACCAGGCTGCGTCGTTGCCGAAGGCGGTTCGCGGCGTCCAGCAACCCATGCGCACTGTTTGCGCGTATGCCGGCCTTTTGCAGCCACTGTTGGATGTCATGGGCGCTGCTGGCGCGCGCGCGTTGCCCGCTTGCGGCGTAGCGAAACTCAATCTGCGCACCACAGGCGAACATGGACAGTGAGTCTCCGTTGCGCCACGCCGCATGGGCAATAAGGCCGGCAACCTCGGCAGCAATATCGGCATGGCGCTGCTGGCTGCCCGTCTGCATGGAGCCCGAGACATCCACCATGAGATAAATCTGCACCGGTGTACGGGGTTCGTAATCTTTTACGTACCACTGGCCGAACGGGTCACGCAGGCTGCGTCGCAAGTCCAGCCGTCTAAAATCCGGCTGGCGCGAAAACGGTTCGAAGCCCCGGAAGTGACCGCTGTCGTCGTGCCCGCTTGCGCGGTGTACCCCATACAACACACTTTGCACTCGCCATCGCAGGGGGTAGCTTAAGTCGGCATAGGTTTGGTGCGGGTGCTCGGGCCGGGTCATGGCACGTCAATAGTATTGAAGATGGCATCGCAAAGGGCGGGCAAAATCTCGTCTTGTTGCATCGCGTATAACGGATCCAGAAATACCCGATGCGCCACGGTTTCGTAGAACACGGCCCGTATGTCGTCAGGCAAGAGGGTGTCGCGGCCTTCCAGCCAGGCGCGAACTTTGGCGGCGCGCACCAGCATGGCCATGCCGCGTGGGCTGGCACCGCCCGTCACCAACGCCGCCATATCGATCCCTTCCAGCGTGATGCCGGCGGTATCCGGGTAGCGTAAGCCGTTCCAGAGTGCCAATACGTAATCTTGCATGGTGTCACTGACGTGCACCACGTGCTGTATCCGGGCCCCGATCTCGTCCAGCTTCCGGTAGTTGATCAGCTGCGTTGGAATACGGTCGATCAGGGTGTCCACGTCGTGAAACCGTGTGTCGAAGATGAGCTGCTTTCGGGTCGCAGGATCGGTTGGCGCGTTGACGCTGATTTCCATGAAGAAGCGATCACGCGCCGCCGCCGGAAGTTCGAAGGTTTCTTCGCGTTCGACCTGGTTCCTGTCGGCAAATACCTGAAGATACGGGAAGTGATAGTCACGGTTGAATGCATTCAGGCTGCGTTCGGCCATCAGCCGCAGCAGCAGGGCATGCACCTGGGGCCGAGCACGGTTGATTTCGTTGAAGAAGAATACCGACAGGTCTTCGCCCTGGCTCAGCACGGGGCCGGGTTGCACACTGGGCCGTCCCTCTTCATCCAGATAGGTGTAATAGACCAAATCGGCCGGCATCAGATCAATGGTGCCCTCGATGCGGCTATAGGCACCGCCCAGCGCCCGCGCCACGGCGCGCAGCAGAACCGTTTTACCCAGACCGACGTCGCCTTCGAGCAGAACATGCCCGCGTGCAAAAATGGCGATGCACAGCAGTCGAATGACGTGTTCCTGCCCGACCACAACCTGAGAAAGCTCGTCCTCCATGCGGAGCGCCTGCTCGCGCCATTGGTCAAGCTGGCTGGCGCTGCTGATGGCCTGTTCCATGAATGGTCTCCCCCTGGTGACTTAAAAAAGGCCCCGGCCGGGACACCGGTTCAGGGTAACCGGCGTGCACGGGCGGAGCCTTGCCTGCAATAACCCGGCTCAGGATGCCGGAATGCGACGAACGTCGTAAATGAATTCGCCCGTTTTCTTGAAATGCTCGACGCGCAGACGGTTGCGCTCTTCCATGGCCTTGATGCTTTCTTGTTGTTTGGCCAGTTCGTTGGGGTCGTGCTTGGGGTCGTACTTGGTGCCGGCAATCACTTCCGGATAGCCCGGTTTGGGCTGCCAGCAGTTGCCGTCTTCTTTACACTCGGTGCCGGTGTAGGCCAAGGCCCCGGAGGCGAATGCCATGGCTGACAAGGTCAGCAGGATTTTTGGAGTACGTCGTACAGTTGTCATCTCGATGCTCCCTTCCTTGATGCGTGATAATTGCCGTCCCAGCTTGTTGACTGCAGGGTCAGGCGCCAGTGCGCCCTTGCGGGCGCAATTTCAAATGTTTCAGCCCGTCAGTTGTGGGGATAATCCTCTTGGTTGAAGGGCTTGAATTTGGCCAGCTGCTCGTCGGTATACCAAAAAATGGTGTCCGGCTCGCCAATATACATGTGGCGTATCCAGGCCATGACCTGCAAGATTTCATCTTGCGTAAGAATTTCGTTTTGCGGGCCCATTTGACGGTCTGCGCCGCCAAAAATGACTTCGAACAAGCCCTTGTCGGTATCGAGCTCGTAGCTCCAGCTATCGTTGTTCAGCGCCGGTCCAATTTTGCCTTCGCCGTAATAGCCATGGCAGCCAGAGCAGGCTGTGTTGTAAAGCGAACGCCCTTTCACCAACGCCTGCTCGTCCTCGTTATACGGGTTCTGCATGGTTTGGAGAAAGGTTTTGACAGCCGGTGTGTCGCGTCCTTCTTCACGGCCTTCCGTCAGATCAAGCGGCTGCCCGGTGATGGCGTTGATCAGAACTTGTCCCGTAGCGGCTGGACTCGTCATGGCACATGCTATCGCGACAGTGCTGATAACGTACTTCCATCCCTTCAACTTCATGATTGTCTTCCTCTCTACCTAATATCGTGGGTTAAGACTCAAGCTCCAGCAATGGAATGCCTTCCTCTTGCAAGATCTCGTTAATTTGTGGTTGTGCCTTGTCCAGGGCCTCGTTCAGGGCGTCCAGCAGCGCCTGGTCGTCTTTGCGTACGGCGATGGATTCGGCATAAACGAACTCAATGGTTCTGCCCTGGCTGTCAGGCACGGTGTCGGGGGGCAGCAAGGCCATGTCCAGGGGTACGGTGGACCCTTTCACATAACGGGCAATCTCGCTGGCAAACACCATGGCCGCATCGGCCTTGCCCTGGATCACTTCGTTGATCATGCGGGCCGGGTCAACACGAACGTACTGGTTACGGGGCTGCTTGAAGTCAATCAGCGAATACATGTAGTTCATGTTGGTTTCGAACTTGCCGATGGCCTTCAGCATTTCAACCGGCGGCGAGCCCAGCTGAACAGCGATATTCGTCAGTTTTGCCAGGTTGTCGTCGTTCCAGTCGCTCAGGGTGAAATCCAGATCTTTGCGGGTAACCACCACATAGCCTGTGCGGTAATACGGGCGCGTGGTCAATACGCGCGGATCGCCTTTATCCAGGCCCATCACCACATCGCAGAGTTCTTTATCGAGGTAGTCACGAACCAGCCAGATGCCGGGGCGTTCGCTGTAGACGAACTTTGGTGTGCGGCCCATGGCTTCGGCCACCACAACGGCAATGCGGTTTTCAAAGCCTTCGCCATCCCGTTGTGAAAATGGGGCCTCATCGGCCGCGCAAATGCGCAATTCATTGGCATTGCCAGTCTCGGCGCCGGCAGTCGTGCTCAGGCAAGCGAGCGACAGGCCGGCCATCAGCGTGCCCAACGTGGCCAGCGAGCGTTTGCCCCAGCGGTACAGGGGGTTGGCGCCTGCAGGCGTTGTACTCGTGGTACTAGTCATAGTTGCTTCCATATGCCAGGTTCATGCTGCGCGGCGTCGTGCCGCGCAGCGTTGCTCCTTAGTTGGTCGGCGAGGGATCAGCTATTGCTGGGGTATTCGGCGAATTCGATATCCTCGGTGTACGGCGACTTGCCGTCCAGCGAGAACACCATGATGCCGCCGCCCATTTGGGTGTAGTGCTGGATGTTCTTGAACGCACCGACAGAACCCAGACCTGCGGTCGGGTCGTCGAGGTCAAACACCAGACCCACGCCCGGCCAGCCGCCAACGCCATAGAAGATGGCGACATACTGAACGCCATCGTGCTCGTACGTCATCGGGTGACCGATCACGCCGGAGGGCAGACGGTATTTCCACAGCAGGTCACCGGTATCGGCGTCGCGTGCTTTGATGAATCCGTCAAGCGTGCCGTAGAACACCAGTCCACCTGCCGTGGCCATGGTGCCGCCCCATACCGAGAAGCGCTCCATTACTTCCCAGTCAAACTCGCCGGAAATGGCGTCGTAGGACTTGACCTGACCCAGACCAACAAAGTTTTGACGGTCGCCTTTCGGGCCGGGGTACATGGACAGCGTGGCGCCCACAAAGAACTGACCGGCGCGGTAGGGCAGCATGAACGGCTCCCAGTCCATGCAGATGTGGTTCAAGCCCAGGAAGAAGCGCTGGCGCTCCGGATCGTAGGAATCGTGACCCTGGTTGTGGTAGCCCATGGCGCCGGGGCAGATGTCGGTGGCTTTGTGGTCCATGCGAGTCCCGAATTCGGGGTCACGCAGAGGCAGACCGGTATCCAGATCGACGTGCTTCACCCAGTTGACGGTGTCATCCATTTTGTCGGCGGACACCAGTTCGCCGGTTTCGCGGTCAAGCGTATAGATGATGCCGTTGCGGTCCGGGTGGGTAAGCAGTTTGCGCATCTTGCCGTCTTTGTCCTTCTGCTCGCTGAGCATCATGACGTTAACGCCGGCGTAGTCCCACTCGTCGTGCGGGGTTTTCTGGTAGGCGAAACGGGCTTGGCCGGTATCGACATCACGACCCCAAATGGCCATGGTCCATTTGTTGTCACCGGGGCGCATGGTTTCGTTCCAGGGCGCAGGGTTACCGGTACCGAAGTAAATCATGTTCGTTTCCGGATCGTAGGCGTACCAGCCCCAATTGGTGCCGCCGCCAATCTTCCAGGCGTCGCCTTCCCAGGTGGAGACACCCAGACCGCGTCCACCATATTGCGGGACATGCGCGTTGAAGTTGTCGGCCAGCAAGATATCCTCGTCCGGACCGGTCGCGTAGGCACGCCAGACTTGTTCGCCGGTGTGGACGTTGTAGGCGGTAACATAACCGCGTACGCCCAGCTCGGCGCCCGAGGAACCAATAATGACCAGGTCTTTCACCACAAACGGGGCAATGGTCAGCGTTGAACCGACACGGTAGTCCGAGTTCTCAACTTTCCAGACTTCTTCACCCGTTTCGGCGTCAAGCGCCACCACGTGGCCATCCAGCAACGTCTTCAGGATGCGCGGCCCCGTGGTGTCGTCGCCTGGCCAGTAGCCCAGCCCGCGGTTAACCACGTCACAACACGCCACCGAGCGTGCCGCAGCGCTTTGCTTGGGCTTGTGCGACCACAGAATGCGACCGGGTTCGTCCAACGACACGGCATACGTGTTGTTGGGGAACGGTGTATGGATGTACATGACACCGTCGACGACCAGAGGGGTACCCTCGTGACCGTTCAGTACACCGGTTGAAAACGTCCACGACGGCCGCAAATCGGCCACGTTTTCTTTGTTGATCTGGTCCATCGGGCTATAGTTAGTGGCACTATAGTCCTTACCGGGCAGTACCCAGTTGCTGTTTGATTTTGAAAGTTCTATTAGCTTGTCGTTGGCATGGGCATACAAGGCTGTAGTACCCATGACGACAGCGAGCACTAGACGCTTCATCGAGTTGTCTCCTGTTTGGTTTTCGATGGTGCGGCAATAAGTGGCTGTACAGCGTATTGATAGTTGTACTGATAGCCATTCTTACTACTGCACCGCAGCGCTTCTGTGCTCTAAGCGTTTTCTCGTGCGTCCCGGGGCGTATTATCAACCGACTGTTTTTTATTTGCAATAGTGTCAGTATTGGCACAACTTATTGATTTTGTTCCGTTTTCGTAGCGGCTACCTTCATCATTGCAACTAAAAGTAACTGAGAATGCTGTTGCAAAAAGCGAAATGTGTTCAGGTTGCGGCGCAGTATGCGCCAAAACAGCAAGCTTTTGTAACGAGTGGGTGGGCAGGCAATTGCGCAAAATTCGCCACCCGAAATTTATGCCATTGTGGCGGTCTTGTGTTAAGCGTTTTGCGCCCGTAGACTTTATTGCTGGTTACGCATATGCCCATCAATAAAACCAAGCAGGGCCTGGCGCCTGACGGCATATTGATCAATCAAATAACGGAGTATTCAGAACGATGTTGAAAACCAGAGCTGCAGTCGCATGGAAGGCGGGCGAACCCCTCTCGATCGAGGAAGTCGACCTAGCCGCCCCCAAGGAGGGTGAGGTATTAGTGGAAGTCAAGGCGACGGGTATCTGCCACACTGACTACTACACCTTGTCCGGTGCCGATCCCGAAGGTCTGTTCCCGGCCATTTTGGGCCACGAAGGCGCTGGGGTGGTTGTGGACGTCGGTAAAGGGGTCACCTCGCTCAAGCCGGGCGACCATGTCGTGCCGCTTTACACACCCGAGTGCCGTCAGTGCAAATCGTGCCTCTCGCAAAAAACCAACCTGTGTACAGCCATTCGCTCCACGCAGGGGCAGGGGCTCATGCCGGATGGAACCAGCCGTTTCTCCATTGATGGCCAGCCTATTCACCACTACATGGGTACGTCCACGTTTGCCAACCACATTGTGGTGCCCGAGATCGCACTGGCAAAAATCCGCTCCGACGCTCCCTTTGACAAGGTCTGCTACATTGGATGTGGTGTCACCACCGGTATTGGTGCTGTCCTGTTCACGGCAAAGGTAGAAGCCGGTGCCAACGTCGTGGTGTTCGGTCTGGGCGGTATCGGCCTGAACGTCATCCAGGGTGCCAAAATGGTCGGCGCTGACAAAATCATCGGTGTCGATATCAACCCCGAGCGTGAGGAAATGGCACGCAAGTTTGGCATGACACACTTTGTCAACCCCCGCGATGTCGACAACGTTGTGGATCACATCATCCAGCTGACCGACGGCGGTGCCGATTACTCGTTCGAGTGCATTGGCAATACTGAAGTCATGCGCCAGGCGCTTGAATGCTGCCACCGTGGCTGGGGTCAGTCCGTCATTATCGGGGTGGCCGAAGCCGGCGCCGAAATCTCGACTCGTCCGTTCCAGCTGGTTACCGGTCGCGTTTGGAAAGGCTCGGCCTTTGGCGGTGCTCGCGGGCGTACCGACGTTCCAAAAATTGTCGACTGGTACATGGACGGCAAGATCAACATCGACGATCTGATCACGCACCACCTCAAGCTCGAAGACATCAACGAAGGGTTCGAGCTCATGAAACGCGGTGAGTCGATCCGTTCGGTCGTGGTCTACTAGACCGCAACCGCAGACGTCTGATTTTTGGAGGTAATTAATGTCTGTTGCACTTGAAGTGCTAAGTGAACACAAGTGTTTCGACGGGGTTCAGCGCTTTTATCAGCACGATTCCCGTGTTATTGGCTTGCCGATGCGGTTTGCCGTGTACACGCCGCCCCAGGCGCAGCAAGGCCCGGTTCCGGTACTGTTTTACCTGGCCGGTTTAACCTGTAACGAAGAAACCTTTATTACCAAGGGCGGCGCACAACAGTTTGCGGCCCAGCACGGCATTATGCTGGTGGCACCCGACACCAGCCCGCGCGGCAGCGATGTGCCTGACGACAAAGATTCCTGGGATTTTGGTGTGGCCGCCGGGTTCTACCTTGACGCCACCCAAGAGCCCTGGAGCAAGTACTACAAGATGGAAAGCTACATCGTGGACGAGCTTGTCTCCCTGGTGCGCAGTCAGTTCCCGGTCGACGCCGAGAAAATCGGTATCTTTGGTCACTCAATGGGCGGGCATGGCGCCTTGACGCTAGCGCTGCGCCACCAGGACGTGTTCCGTTCGGTGTCGGCCTTTGCGCCCATTTGTGCGCCCACGCGCTGCCCATGGGGCCACAAGGCATTCAGTGGCTACTTGGGCGACAACCGCGCCGCTTGGGAAGAGCATGACGCCTCCATTCTTATGAGCCGTGCCAACAAGCCGTTTCCGCAGGGTATTTTGGTCGACCAAGGTCTGGCCGACAACTTCCTGCCCGAGCAGCTGTACCCCGAAGCCTTTGAAGAGGCATGTCAGCAGGCCAATCAGCCGCTGACGCTGCGCCGTCACGAGGGCTACGACCACGGCTACTACTTCATTTCCACGTTTATGGAAGATCACATCAAGTTCCACGCAGAGCGACTCAAATAGCAGTAGTGGTCTTTCATTGTCCCCTGGCCCTGCGCACTGCCCGTCAGCGCGCAGGGTTTTTTTGTCGTTTCTGGGGTCAGGGCTTCTGATAAACTTTCAAGGCGGGTCTAACAATCGGTTGTCTGCATCCAGGGGAGACTCATCATGAACAAGCGCCTTCGCGGTTCACCGATTCGCCGTAGCACCCAAGTCGTACTTCTCTTTAGCATTCCCTTTTTATTTTTGTGTTGTTTGGTGGCCGCAAGCCGTGGCTTTGCAACGCCCGTCCGGCTGGATGTGCCGTATGTGCCCACCCCACACCAGGTCGTCGAAAAAATGCTCGAGATGGCCGACGTCCAGCCCACCGACTTCCTGATTGATTTAGGTTCCGGCGACGGACGTATCGCCATTGCCGCTGTGCGCGATCGCGGCGCGCGCGGCGCTTACGGTGTCGACCTTAACCCCGAGCGGGTGGCCGAAGCCCGCGCCAATGCGGACGCCGAAGGCGTGGCCGACCGTGTCACCTTTGAACAGGGCGACCTGTTCGAAACCGACCTATCCGGTGCGTCGGTCATCAGCATGTACTTATTGCCTTCCGTTAACATGCGTCTACGGCCGCACCTGCTGGAATTGCCACCCGGAACGCGCATTGTGTCGCACGCGTTCGACATGGAAGACTGGGCGCCGGATGGCTTTGAAGAAGTCGGTAATCTAGATGTCTATCTTTGGATTATCCCGGAACACGTCGCAGGCCGGTGGTTGCTCAACACCCCGGATGGTGATGTCGAGCTATCGCTGTCCCAACAGTTTCAGCAGCTTACCGGCCAGGCAAAGGCTGTGGGGGCGGGGCAAGCCAACGCGAGCGGCCAGGCCGGCCATAACGGGGCCGCTACGGTCACGGGGGCGTTGCGTGGCGATGTGATCCAATTTGATGTGGACGACGGCAGCAGCACGCGCCGCTTTGTGGGCCGTGTACACGGTGACACCATCAGCGCCTTGCCCCATGCGGGTGCCCAACAAGGCTGGAACGCCCGTCGGCTTGATTAGGGAGGCATTATGCAGCTGGCTGCAAATTTAAGCTTACTTTATGCGGGGCTGCCTGTGGCCGAGCGTTTTGCGGCAGCCCGTGACGATGGCTTTCGTTACGTGGAAATCCTTGCTCCATACGACCAGCCGCCACAATGGTATGCGGACCAGTTGCGCGCCCATGATCTTGAACTGGTGCTGATCAACACGCCGGTGATGTCAGACAATTTTCCAACCGGGCTGGCCGCCCAGCCGGGCAAGCAAAGCCTTTTCCAGGCGGCCATGCAGCGTGCCGTGCAGGTGTGTCAGGCCACGGGTTGCTGCGCAATCCATGTCATGGCGGGTAATCGGGATCAGCATTATTCGCACGCCGAACAATCGGCCACCCTGAAAGCCAATTTGCAATGGGCTGCCAACGAATGGCCCAGTCTTACTCTTCACTTGGAAGGTCTGAATCAAACGGATGTGCCGGGCTATTTTTATGCTCGTCCGGAACACGTCGCGCACGAACTTCAGCAAATTAATCATTCCCGCGTCGGAATGCAATTCGATTTCTATCATGTGGTCAAGGAGGGTTTGTCCCCGCGCGACCAGGTCGAACGTTATTTCTCTTATGTGCGCCATGTCCAGATTGCGGGCGCCCCGGATCGGCACGAACCCAATCTGCAGCTGCACGGCTTGCTGGCGGGGGTCAGACAGTTAAGTTCAATGGGCTATACCGGCTTTCTGGGGCTCGAATACCGGCCGGCTACTGTGGCCCGGGAGGGCCTGCACTGGGTACAGCCGTTGGCCGACGATGGCATCAAGGTTTGTCACAACGCAACGACGTAATCCACGATCTGAAGTATCTTTTATTTATATAAGTATGCAGATTCGTAATATTCGGGGGTGGCATTGGCCACAGGATGCCGAATATGTGTTTGGGCTTTGTCACGATATTACGTGACATGGTCTTGGTTTCAAGACGGCGCACGCCGTCTACATAAAAAGGAAGCCCTATGTTGTATGTTGACGTTCCCACTTTGTCTGAATTCAAGTCACTGCACGCCCATCGCGAAGAGGCGTGTGTGTCGATCTATCTGGAAACGACGCCGTTGTCACAACAATGGGAGGCTAGTCGGATTGCCTTGGGTAATCTCATGAAAACGGCGGCAGCACAGCTGGCTGAAAAAGGCATCGATAAAAATGTTATCGCCGGCATGACCGAAAAAATTGAGTCGCTGCAGGAAGATTTCGAATTTTGGCGGTTGCAGGCGCATAGCCTTGCGGTATTGTTAACGCCCACGTCAATCCGAACCTTTCGCTTGCCCAACAAGCTGGTCGAAACGGTACAGGTATCGGATCGCTTTCACCTGAAGCCGTTGTTGCGCTCCATTACGTTTCGCAATGCAGCCTTTGTGTTGGCGTTGTCCGAAAACTCCGTGCGTCTGGTTGAAGTGTTTGCCGACCTGCCGGCCACCGAAGTGGCGATCCCGAATGCACCCGACGGCGCCGCCGAGTTCCTGGAGCGCGACATCCCCAACGAAATCCAGCAAAACCCCCGTGTGCAGGCCGGAGCAGGCGAAAAAATTCGTCTTACGCAATATGCGCGTGCTGTCGACAATGCCTTGCGTCCGATTTTGGCGGGTCGCGACCTTCCATTGGTGTTGGCCGCCACGCAGCCGCTGCTGTCGATTTTCAAAGGGGTATGCTCGTACCCCGAGCTGGCCGAAGACACCATCACAAAAAGTCCGGACCGCAAGTCGGCCAACGAGCTTGCCTCAGAAGCGCGGCCCATACTGGATAAGCTTTACGCCGAAGAAGTGGAACGCATGAAAGAGCTGTACGACAACCGGGTGGGGGCGTCGCGTGGCACCACAGACCTTTCCGATGCGGCGCGCGCCGCCACGTATGGTGCCATTGAAGCCCTGTTGGTGGACATCGATGAGGTAATCCATGGCACGGTCGACGAAACGACCGGCGCGGTCACGTTGGCCGGCAAAGACGATGCCGATAACTACGATGT
>JAJUIY010000289.1 GCA_029267415.1 Alcaligenaceae bacterium | reverse complement strand
AGCAGGGCGGCCGTACCCAGAACGGATACGCCAAGGGCTGCAGCCAGGGTCTTTTTGCCGGCAAGCGCTTTCACGCCGTGTGCGGCGCTTTTGAATGTCTTGTGAAGCGACATAGTATGTCCCCGTTGTTTTCGTTAATGGTTAGTGGCGCTGATTATGTGCCCGTTGCTGATGCGGCGGGGCATTTCTGTTTGGTGAGCATTCAGCACCTGTAAATTGCGCAAGGATGATGCGTTATCAACGTGGTGAGATCGGCCGTTGGTGTAGTAAGTCATTCGGTCAACCTCACGAGCTTCTTATAACATGCTGATACGTAATTTTGGATTGACAATACGTGCCGGTAAAATGGACTTTATTGATCACAGTTAGTTTTAGCTTTCAAGGACTGATATGAGTGGACCCTCCGACTGGCCGCTTCCGGATGACGGTGTGCGGCTGACCGTACCGCAGTATGTGTTGGAGCGATTAAAGAAAAACCCGCTCACGCGGGGGCTGTATGTGCGTGCGGCGGGGTATTACCCGACGGCCCTGGGCCATTACGTCAGGCGCGATCTCCACAGTGATGATTTATTCCTGTACTGCGTGGGTGGTGAGGGGACCCTGACGGTTGACGGCGCCAACCACTCTGTGGGGGCGGGCGATCTCATGATGCTGCCCAACGGCGTCACCCATGTCTATGGTGCCAACCCCCAGCGGCCCTGGACCTTATATTGGGTGCACTTCGCCGGTGAACAGAGCAAGGCGTTTTGGTCGTATCTGGAATTTAACCGCGAGCAGCCCGTGGCACGTGTGGGCTTGTCGGCATCGCTCGCTGCGGCGCTGGCGGGCATTGTCCAGTCGCTTGAAGGTGATTTTCTTGAAAGCTCGTTGATTTATGGCTCTAACCTGTTGCGACAAGTTTTGGCCCAGCTGCAGATGACCCGGCTGCAAAACCGGGAAACCCGCAGTCAGTTCAGCGTTGACACGATTCATGAAGTAATGCGCAAAAGCCTGCATGACGAGCTTGATCTGAATACGTTGGCGCAAACAGCCAACATGACCCGCCATGCGTTTTGCCGGCGCTACAAAGCCATTACGGGTGTGTCACCGTACAAGCACTATCTGTATTTGAAAATGAAGCGTGCCTGCCATTTTCTGGATGCCACCGACCAAAGCATCACAGAAATAGCCGAATTGATGGGGTACCGCGACCCCTATTATTTTTCACGGATTTTCAGGCAGGTGATGGGCATGCCCCCCAGCCAGTACCGTTCACGCAATTATGGTTGATTGCGGGGGGCGATGCGAACGGCGTTCCGGGCATGCCGGCATGCCCGGTTTGTGGTCGTCGGCGCCGGCATTGGCTGACGCCGGATTTGGTTTATTCCCAGATTTCTGTGTACAGCTGAACCATTTCATCGATGGTGGGTACGCGAGGGTTGTTGTTGGGAGACCCCGACGCCAGTGCTTGCTCGGCCATTGTGGTCAGCAGCGAGAAATAGCGTTCTTTATCAATGCCGTAGGCTTTGGGTGTGGGAACATCCAGGTCGACGTTCAGTTGACGAAGCTCGTCCAGTAACTTGCGGTTGGCCGTGTCGTCGGAGTCGGCATCGGTAGCGATGCCCATAAACCGTGCGCAGTCGGCGTAGCGCTCGGGCGCGGCTTCGATAGAGAAGGCCGTGACCACCGGTAACAGCATGGCGTTGGACAGGCCGTGCGGCACGTGGAAGAAAGCGCCAATGGGGCGGCTCATGCCGTGGACCAGGCAGACCGACGAGTTCGAAAACGCCAATCCGGCTTGGGTGGCGGCCAGCATCACGGCTTCGCGTGCCGGGCGGTTGTCAGGCTCGTTGCACACGGTACGCAGGTGTTTGCCCAGGGCCGACATGGCAAGTTGT
>JAJUIY010000196.1 GCA_029267415.1 Alcaligenaceae bacterium | reverse complement strand
CGGGGTGGCTGACGGTGACGTCAGCACCGAAAAGATGCACGGGTCGGGATGGTCAAAACTGATGGAGCCAATGACGTTGAAATGGCGCAAGTCGTCTTTGTATGGTGCATGGCTGCCATGCCAGGCCACCACATCCAGCGGTGAGTGTGACAAGGTGGTTGTCCAGAAACCGCCCGTGAACTTGGCAACCAGCTCGGTGTTGCTGTCTACGTCTTCATAGGCCGCAACGGGGTACAGGAAATCACGCGCGTTGGCCAAGCCATTGGAGCCCAGCGGGCCCAGTTCGGGCAAGCGTAACGGAGCGCCGAAATTTTCCAGCAAATAACCGCGGGCGGCGTTATCGGGCAATTCGACGCGGAAACGGATGCCGCGCGGAATCACCGCTATTTCGCAGGGTTCAATGCCCAGGCGCCCCAGTTCGGTGACAAGAAGCAGCCGCCCGTTCTGGGGAACAAAAAGCATCTCGGCATCGGCGTTATAAAACACGCGCCGCATCGACTGGTTGGCCGCATAGAGGTGAATGGCCAGGCCCGATTGGGTATGGCTGCTGCCTGCGCCCGCCCATGTCGTGACGCCTTCAAGAAAGTCTGTCGGTGCCGACGGCATGTCGGGCGGGTTCCACCGTAGGCGGTTCGGGGTTATCGGGTCGCTGCCGAAGTCATGGGTCCAGCCGTTCAGGCCTTCAAGGGGTGTAAAGCGGCCTTGCAAGGCGGATGGCCGGATACGGTAAAGCCACGTTCGCCGGTTCTCGGCGCGCGTCATGGTGAACGCCGTGCCCGATAACTGTTCGGCGTACAAGCCGTAAGGGCATCGTTGCGGTGAATTCTGCCCTTGCGGCAAGGCCCCGGGCAACGCTTCGGTTGCAAAGGCGTTGCCAAAGCCTGCTTGATAAGAAAGTTCGGTCATCGTCCTCTCCGAAGTGTGGGTGGCATAGCCTGGTGGCAAGGCGTAATGATTACGCGGCGCCGGCCGGTTCGGTGTCGCGGATGACTGCTTCACGCGCGGCGTCCAGGGCTTGCTGGATGGCTTGCAGGTCGCCGATGTGGTTGGCAAGCAGCAACACGAGCGCGGCGTTCATGGCGTGGCTTTGCGCGGTGGTCAGATCGCGATGGGCGTTGATCAGGCTGGCATAGAAACTATCGGGATCAGCCAGATGAGGCTGTGTGTTTAATGCTGTCATGTCGATGCCTTCGTGGGTGCTGTGGAAGTGGGGCGGGCCAACGCCCGGGTTAGCGACTGTTCAATGGCTTGCGCGTCCAGAGTGCGCCAGCGCGCCGCCACGTGCTGGTCGGGCCGGATCAGGTAAACAGCCCCGCCATGTGCGTCATAGCGCTGTAACAGTAGGCCTTCGTGGTCGGTCAGCATGGGAAACACCGCCTGGGTGAGCGGGGCTAGCCAAGGGCCGGCAACCAGCACCACATCCAGCAGGGGTTGTGCCGCTTGCAGGGCCTTCAGTGCGTCGAGCTTGGTTGCGTCCGGGTAGTGCGTTTCACAGAAAACGGCCACCAGAAAACGGCCTTTCATTTGACTGAGCCACCACCCTTGTGTGGCATCCGCCACGGTGATGGGGCCATCAGGTGCCGGTGCCCCGGGCACGGCAACGCCATTAAATAGATCGCGGTCGGGCGTGTTCAAACAGGAATGTGTGTAAGTGACCGGCCGCGACAGGCGCCCGCTGTTGACTAGCGAACGGGCAAACGGGTGCTCCTTCGCCAGGGTCAGCGTCATGTTGCGAAACAGCAGGCTGATCTCACTTTTGGGCGTAATGAAGTCGGTGGAGCGCGATGAGTTCATGATGTTTTCGTCCGCCGCCACCCCACGCTCGTCGCAATAGGTATCAAGGAGCGCGTCGGGTGCTTCTTGGCGCATCACCAGGTCAAGCTTCCAGGCCAGGTTGTCGGCGTCTTCAACACCGCTGTTGGCACCGCGCGCCCCAAAGGGAGAAACCCGGTAGGCGGAATCGCCAGCGAAAAGAATCTTGCCGTGGCGAAAGCGTTCCATGCGTTCGCATGCAAAGGTGTAGACACTGACCCATTCCAGCGTGAACTCAATGTCGTTGCCCAGAAGCGCACGGATGCGGGGCATGACGTTTTCGGGTTTGGCTTCCTCGACCGGGTCGGCATTCCAGCCAAGTTGAAAATCAACCCGCCAGACGTTGTCAGGTTGGCTGTGCAGCAAGACGGACTGATTGCGATGAAACGGTGGATCAAACCAGAACCAGCGCTCGGGGGGGTAGTCGAGCTCCATTTTGACATCAGCAATGAGGAAACGGTCGTGAAAGACCCGGCCCCGGCTTTCTTGCCCAATCATCTTGCGGATGGATGAGCGCGCGCCATCGCAGGCCAGCAACCAGTCGCATTCCAGGTTGTAACTGCCGTCCGGGGTGCTGACGGTTAGCGTGACACCCCTGTCATCCTGGCTGACTGCAACGGCCTTGTGCTTCCAGCGCATGCTGATGCGGGGGTGCGCGGCCGCTGCTTCGTACAAGTACCCTTCGCAATAGTATTGCTGAAGATTAATGAATGCCGGGCGACGATGCCCCGCTTCGGGCAGCAAGTCAAACTGCCAAACCTGGCTGTCGCGGAAAAACACCTTGCCAATATTCCACGACACGCCTTTGTCCACCATCCGCTGGCCAACGCCGATGCGGTCCCAGATGTCCAGGGCCCGTTTCGAGAAACAAATGGCTCGTGAACCAGTAGACAGGTGGTTGTTGTCATCAATAAGCAGAACGTCATGGCCGCGTTCGGCCATATCGAGCGCCAGTGTCAGCCCGATTGGCCCCGCACCCACAACCACCAGCGATCGGCGGTGGTCGTGTGCCTGGGGTGGCTGATACGGCAGCTCAAGCGTCTGATAGTCGATGTCTCCCACAGTGGTGCTCCGTATTGGTGCCGCTTTTTATGTTCTTGGGTTTAGGGAAGTTGAGGTGTGCCCAGGGCCGCCAGGCTGTTGGGCGACGTGGTCGGCAGTGCAAGGCGGGCGGCCCCGCTGGCGGGCCTACTGGCCTTCCAGCTGCTTCCACATTTCGATGTCGCGTTCGGCGGTCCAGATGCGCGGGTCGTCGTGTCCCGTGACCTCGTCGTACGCGCGCGACACGTTAAACGGCATGCAGTGATCGAAAATCACCCAATCGGCATACCGCGGCCGCATGAAATCGTAAGCCTCGCGATAAATCGTTCTCAGATCTTTGCCGTGCGCGACGCCGTTATAAACGCAGGCGTACAAGTCGGTCAGAAAGCCGCGGGTGCCGGCCAGTGCCTGACGAACCTCGGTAGCGGATGTGAGCGCCGGCCCGCGCCCCGGTACCATTTTTTGGGCGTCGAATTCGGCCAGGGCATCCAGCGTGGTCGGCCAGTCGCGGAAATAGCAGTCGCCGCAATAGGGCGTCGATTGGTATTCAACCAGGTCGCCGGCAAACAAGATGCGTTGCTCTGGTAGCCAGGCGATGGTGTCGCCTTTGGTGTGGCCGCGGCCCACCTGCATCAGATGCACTTCCAGATTGCCCAGGTTGATGGTCATCCAGCCTTCGAACGTAATCGTTGGCCAAGTGAGCCCGTCCGGGATGGATTCGACATTGCGGAACAGACGCGGAAAACGGCCAATTTCGCTGGCCTTGTCTTGCTCGCCCCGCTCGACGATAAGGTCGTAGGTGTCGCGGCTGGCAATAATTTGCTGTGCGTTGTAGGCCGATGCCCCCAGCACGCGTACCGCGTGGTAATGCGATAACAAGATATATTTGATGGGTTTGTCGGTGACGCTACGTATGCGGGCAATGACGTCCTGTGCCATCACTGGCGTGGCCTGGGTGTCAATCACCATGACCGCGTCGTCGCCGATGATGATGCCGGTGTTGGGGTCGCCTTCGGCCGTATAGGCGTAGGCATTGTCCGACAGTTTCTCGAACGAAACGACTTTGTCTTCCATGTCGCCATGCGACGCGAATTGCTTGCTCATTTTGGCGCTTCCTCCTTGGGGGTCCGCGTAGGCGGGGTGCAATGGCCCATCGTGACGACGCGGGGAAGCATCGTATGTTCAGGGCCGTGTCTCCATCAGCAAATATAGCGCGGCGTTTGGCAATGTGCAATGCGTTTGATATAGACGAATGAGAGGTTGCGGCCAT
>JAJUIY010000250.1 GCA_029267415.1 Alcaligenaceae bacterium | reverse complement strand
CGCAGTGTCATTGTGCGACTTGGGTTCAGGCATGTGGGTCGTCATCGGCGCGCTTGCCATGCTCCATCGACGACGCAACACGGGCAAAGGTGGGGTGCTGACGACTTCCTTGCTTGAAACGGCGCTCATGTGGAATGCACAAAAAAGCGATACCTATATCAACGAAGGAGTCCTGCCCGAACGAAGCCGATCAGGCCATCCCGGTTTTGTTCCCTACGAAGCCTTTGAAGCCGCAGACGGCCCCCTTTTAATCTGTTGTGGAAATGACCGCTTGTTTGCGAAGCTGGCGATAGAACTAGGCCGTGAAGACTGGATCAAGCTTGACGAATTTGCAACGAATCAGGCGCGCATCAAAAACAAGGAACGGCTCATGGTCGATCTTGTTCCGATAATACGGTCTAGGCGGCGTGATGAGTGGTTGAACCGGTTCCAAGAGGCGGGCATCCCGTGTGCACCGATTAATACCATTCCCGAGGCGTTAAGCCACCCTCAGGTAAAATCGCTACAGCAATGTGTAACGGTACCCGGAACTAAGGTCAAGCTTACCGCTCTTCCCCTTACCATCGATTCACGACGGCCACACCCTCAAACGCTCGCTCCTGCCTTTGCTGATAAATAGAAAATGGACGCCCACGGCGTCCATTTAACATCCTGGTTGGCGTCTCCTGCAGGAATCGAACCTGCAATCTTCCCTTAGGAGGGGAAAGTTATATCCATTTAACTAAGGAGACACCGCAAGACCCGTAGTATAAAACAAAGCGCCATGCGCTTAAAATTGCCAGCGCGTACCAAACCTTGCTTATTTTATGTCTGTCATCTTATTGATCCTGCCCGACTTTCTGTTGATTTCCCTGGGCTGGATGCTGCTGCACAAATGGCGTTTCACGCCCACGTTTTTTCGCGAGCTGGAAAAGCTGGTGTATTTCGTCCTTTTTCCAGCGTTGCTGTTTTATTCCATTACCCGAACCCCCATCAGCCTGCGTGACGCCTACGAGCTGCTGAAGGCCACGGCATTGCTCACAGGTGCTGGAATTGTGCTGGCGTGGCTGGCCAAACCCGTTTTACGGCCGGATCCAGGCGCTCACGCGTCGCTGTCCCAAACCGCCTACCGCTTCAACACGTATCTGGCGCTGTCGCTGGCCGGCGGGTTGGGCGGCAATGCGCAAACCACCATCGCCATACTCGTGGGCTTTGCCGTGCCCATGGTTAATGTTGCCGCGGTACACAGCTTGGCAAGCCAAAACCGCAATGGGCGTGTACTGGTGGAAATTCTGCGTAATCCGCTAATAATCGGCACCAGCTTGGGCCTTATCTGGAACCTGGCGCAGCTGCCGATACCGGGTGTGGTCGACACCACGCTGGGGCGCTTGGGGCAATGCGCCATTGCCATCGGTCTATTATGCGTCGGCGCGACGCTGTCGTTACAAGCCGTCAAGGGCCACACGGCCGTGATGGGCTGGATGGTGGTGGTGCGCCTGCTGATTATGCCGGCCATTGCGATTCCCATTGCGTTGTGGGCAAACATCTCCCCCATTGAACGCCAAGCCCTGCTGCTGTTTGCCGCGGTGCCCACGGCCACGTCTGCACATGTCTTGGCGGCACGCATGGGAGGCCAGCCGCAGCTGGTGGCCGTCACCATGTCGCTGGGAACCGTCTTTTCTGCGGTAACCATCCCCATCTGGCTTACTATTGCTGCCCATGTCCTGGCTTGACTTGTTGTAAGGAGCCCACACCATGTCGTCGTCCGATACGCCTGTATCCATCACCATTGACTTGCCCGACGAATCCGCAACCGAACGGCTGGCCAGACGGCTTTCGCCCTTGCTATGTGGCAGCCACCCTGGGCAAACAGGCCTGGATGCCGGTGGGCGCGTGCACTTGCGGGGCGACCTGGGCGCCGGCAAAACTACCTTTGTTCGCGCGCTGTTACGGGCGGCGGGCGTCACGGGACGCATAAAAAGTCCCAGCTATGCGCTTCTTGAAAGCTATAATGTTTCTAGCTTATACTTCTATCACCTTGATTTTTATAGATTTAGCGATTCGCAAGAATGGCTGGATGCCGGCTTCCGCGATATACTGCATCCGGACAACGTCGTTTTGATCGAATGGCCGGAGCGCGCGGGTGAGCTGCTTCCGCCGCCAGATCTCGATATACAGCTGGAATACATGGGCACAGGGCGGCAAGCAGTATTGGTAGCCCATAGCGAAAAAGGAAGAACATGGCTAACGACACTCGCTACCACGGAGGACGGCTGAGCCCCTCTGGTTTCTCGCGCCGGCGATTGATCACCACGGCCACGACACTGCTTGTTCTACCGATTATTCCGCGGCTTGGTCAGGCCGCCACGCTGGTCGCGGTACGTACTTGGCCGGCCGACGAATACACCCGTGTCACCCTTGAGATGGACACCGAGCTCAAGGCCGAGCATTTCACGCTCACGGGGCCCGATCGTCTGGTTGTTGATATTGAAGGGCTCATGATGAGCCCGGCGCTTAATTCGCTTATTTCCAAGGTTCAGCCCAACGACCCCTATATTCAAAACGTGCGTGTCGGCCAAAACCGGCCTGGCGTGGTACGACTGGTTCTTGACCTGAAGCAGCCAATTGCACCACAGGTATTTACGCTCAAGCCCATTGGCGAATACAAATACCGCTTGGTGGTCGACCTCTACCCGCAGGTTGCGCAAGATCCGTTGCTTGCAATTATGGAAAACATGGAGTCCGACCCGCTGGCGGACGTG
>JAJUIY010000243.1 GCA_029267415.1 Alcaligenaceae bacterium | reverse complement strand
TTTTCTGGCAAGGCCTTGCGTGGCCGACGCTGTGGCAGCTCGGCCTGGGCATTTTCACGATAGGCAAAGCACGTGTCAGCAAGGGGGCAGGCATGGCATGCCGGCCGGCTGCGCGTACAGATGGTGGCGCCCAGATCCATTTGGCCCTGAATGTATCGGCGGATGTCCAGTGTGTTGTCGGCCAGCTGAATGGCACGTTGCGCCAGATCCCACAGTACCGTTTCGGTCGCGCGACGAGACGTGTCTCCGTAAATACCAAAATACCGCGTGAACACGCGCTTGACGTTGCCATCCATGATGGGGCTGCGCTCACCCCATGCGAAGGCTGCAATGGCAGCGGCGGTGGAACGTCCGATGCCGGGCAATGTGGCCAGCTCTGCCGATGTGGGGGGGAAATGTCCTTGGTGTTCTTGGTACACCGTGCGGGCACAGCGGTGCAGGTTGCGCGCCCGCGCGTAATAACCCAGTCCGGCCCAATAGGGCATGACATCGTCAAGCGAGGCGCGCGCCAAGTGGTTTACGTCGGGAAAACGTGACAGGAAGCGCTGATAATACGGAATGACCGTGGCCACCTGCGTTTGCTGCAACATGATTTCCGACAGCCAGATGCGGTACGGGTCTGTTGTGCCTTGCCACGGCAGGTCGTGGCGCCCGTGCTTGTGTTGCCAGGTAACGATGGTATTGGCCAGGGTGGCCAGGCCTTCTTGACAGCGTGCTTGCATCAGAAACGGGTATTGCGCGTTACTGACCATCGGGCGGACACCGCCGCCAAAATGGCCACCACCACCAATGACAATGCCAGGCTACCGGCATCGGGCAAGCCAAGCGAAAGTTGAGTGCCGTAGGTACTGGCCAGGCGCTCCAGCCCTTTGTTAAGGGGAACCAGGGCCAACGCTGCGAAGCCGATGGCCAGTACACCACTGATCAGCCCGGTCAGCGCACCCAGGTATAAAAATGGACGCCGTACAAAGGGCTCTGTTGCACCCACCAAGCGGGCAACGGCAATTTCCTCGCGTTGGGTGAGCGCCTGCATACGCACGGTGTTGAACACCGTAGCCAGCACCACCAGCGCCACGCCCACCGCCAACACCCACAATGCAACTCGCAGAAAACTTAAGATGGCTTCAAGGCGGCGCACCCAGTCGTGGTCGAGCTGTACCGTATCAACGTGCTCCAGCGTGCGCCATTCGTCTGCCAATGTTTCGGCCACCCGCGCCAGTTCGGGGCTTTCGTCGAGCGTCACTATGATGGCATCGGGCAGCGGGTTTTCGGTAAGCACCGACAGCGCCTCTGACCATTCCGGCCGGGACTGCAGTTGTTCCAGCGCATCGTCCCGCGCCACCACTTGCACGCCGGCAATGTGATCACCCCAACGTTCGCGCAGGGTGTCGGCTACTGTGTCGGCCACGTCAGCGTTGGCTTCTTGCTGTAAAAATAGCGTGATTTCCGGGGATACCGGGATGTGGCGAACCACAGGTTGCATCGATGCAAGGACGCTGGCCGTCAGTATGGGAATGGCCAACGTCAGGCTAATTACGAAAAAATTGGACAGGGACGAGAACGGCTGTGAGGCCAACCGTCGCAGTGCAACCGTGAGCGCGTAGTGATGTTGCCGAAACAGACGTCTCATGTGCGCACCCCCGGCGTATCCGTGAAGCGGGCGTCTTCTATATGCAGCGTTCGCTTGGCATAGGAGGCCATCAAATGGTGGTCATGCGAGGCGATCAATGTGGTGACCCCGACCTGGTTGAAATCACGAAAAACGTTCATGATGCGTTGTGCACTGTCGCTGTCGAGGTTGGCGGTGGGCTCGTCGGCGATCAAAATAGAAGGCCGATTGACAATGGCCCGTGCAATGGCGAGGCGTTGCTGCTCGCCGCCTGACAGTTCGATGGGGAACAGGTCTTCTTTACCGGCCAGGCCTACCTTCTGCATCGCCGCGCGGGCACGGGTAAGGGCTTGTTGACGATCAAGGCCAATCACCGCCAGCGGCAGCACGACGTTCTCGATAGCATTGCGGTCAAACAGCAAGTGTGTGTCTTGCAAGATCACCCCTACGGCACGACGCAGATAAGGCCGTGCGCGGGCAGGGAGTTTGTCGATGCGATGGCCGTTGACATGAACGGCCCCCCGACTGGGGGCTTCGAGACCACCAATCAGCTTCAGCAGCGTGGACTTCCCGGCGCCCGAGGGGCCGGCTACCAGCACGAACTCGCCGGGATCAACGCGGAAGTTAATGTCCGCCAGAATGTTTCGGCTGCGACCGTACGATTTGAATACGTGCTGGAATTCGATCATGGGCAATACGAAAACGGCAAGATGCGGGAAGGAGCCAAGGGGCCGTCACCGAGTACTGCGCGGACGGTCATGAGGACAAAGTTGTCGCACGCGTGTCATTGTACGTTGTCTTTGCCCTTAAATTACGTAAGATTGTGGTCTGCAATGCCTTCCAGGCGGCTCAAAAGCGCAGTTCGCGGTATGATGCAAGGTTATGTTCAACGTTTTAACTGGGTTAGATAAATGTTGTTAAATCTGAAATTCTGGCGACGCGGCGCATCGCTTATTGCCGCCACGTTTGCCTGCACGTTTCTGGCTTCGCCGGCTGTTGCCGCCGATGATTTCCCCAACCGCACTGTTGAGTTCATTGTGCCGTACGCCGCTGGCGGCCCGCTGGACAACGTGGCTCGCATGCTGGCCGAAAAGGTCAAAGACGACCTGGGTGTTATTGTGGTTGAAAACCGCCCGGGTGCCGGTGGCAACATTGGCGCCGGTGTCGCTGCAAAAGCCAAAGCTGACGGCCACACCCTGGTGATGGGCGCCGTGGCTATCAACGCCATCAACCCCTGGCTGTACGAGCGCCTGCCTTTTGATCCGAT
>JAJUIY010000259.1 GCA_029267415.1 Alcaligenaceae bacterium | reverse complement strand
GGGAGGCCGCCGGTGTAGCGCCCACCGCGCGCGCCGAAGAACTGGGTGTTGACCAATTTATTACGCTGGCGGACCAGCTGCACCATGCCGGGGTGATTGCGCCCGCAAGCAACGCATAGCGTTAAACGCGACGGCTGTAGAAAATGGGTGGCCGTGGCGGCCCGGCTTGGCATTGTTTCTAGCCAAAAATCCAGTAGCACACCGCAATGGCTGCCACAACCCCAGCCAAGTCCGCCAGCAGGGCACACCCTACCGTGTGACGGGCACGCTGAACGCCGACGGCACCAAAATACACCGCCAGTACATAAAACGTGGTTTCGGTGCTGCCCTGAACCGTGGCGGCCACTAATGCCGGGAAACTATCGACGCCATGTGTTTGCATGGTCTCAATCAACATGGCGCGGGCGGCGCTGCCCGAAAATGGCTTGACCAGCGCCGTCGGCAGTGCATCGACGAACCGTCCGTCCAGGCCGGCGTTCAATACCAGCCAGCGGATAATCTCAAGCCCGGCGTCCAGGGCACCAGAGGCGCGCAACACACCGATAGCGCATAGCATCGCCACCAGATAAGGTAGCAGATTACGCGAAATCTCGAACCCTTCCTTGGCCCCTTCCACAAAGCATTCATATACCGCCACGCGTTTCCAGGCACCGGCCAGCAAAAACGCGATAATTATGCCAAACAGGGCCAAGTTGCCAAGCAGGGACGATACGGCGGCAATGGCCACTGTGCTGAGCGAGGCCAGAATGGCCATGAAGCCCCCCAGGATCACAGCAACACCGCCCAGCCAGGCCAGTACCACGGGGTCATGCAGGCGCAGCCGCTGCATCACAGCCACACTGAGCAACCCCACCAGGGACGACGCCGATGTGGCCAGCAAGATGGGCAAAAAGACCAGGGTGGGATCGGCCGCGCCTTGCTGCGCCCGGTACATAAAGATAGTGACGGGCAAGACGGTGAGCGACGAGGCGTTCAGGACTAAAAACAGAATTTGCGCGTTGGTGGCGGTTTTAGGGTCGGGGTTAAGCGATTGCAGGGCATGCATGGCGCGCAAGCCGATGGGCGTTGCGGCATTGTCCAGCCCCAGACCATTGGCGGCAAAGTTAAGTGTAATGAGCCCCAGAGCCGGATGGCCTGCGGGGACGCCGGGCATGAGCCGACGGAAAAGGGGCGTCAGAAGACGCCCCAGAAGTTCGATCAACCCGGCGGCTTCGGCAATGCGTAAAAAGCCGAGCCACAGGGTTAGCGTGCCGAACAGAAGAATCATCAGACTGACCGAAAGCTCGGCCATGTCGAAGAGGCTGGCTACCAGGCGTGCAAAAACCTCGGCATCACCCAGAAACAACCATTGATACAGGGCAGCAAGCGCCGCGATCAGGAAAAACGCCAGCCACAGTCCGTTCAGCATGAAAGGCCTTCGATGGGTTAGTCGACCCGACCCTCGCGCTGGATCAGCTCGATCTTGTAGCCGTCCGGATCTTCAACAAAGGCAATCACCGTGTGGCCGTGCATCATGGGGCCGGCCTCACGCACAACGTTCCCGCCTTTCGCTTTAATTTTTTCACAGGCGGCGTAGGCATCATCCACTTCGATGGCAACGTGGCCGTAGCCGTTGCCCAGGTCGTAGCTGGGGGTGTCCCAGTTGTGCGTCAGCTCCAGCACGGCACCTTCGTCTTCATCCTGGTAGCCAACAAAGGCCAGCGTGAAGCGGCCATCGGGATAATCCTTGCGGCGCAGCAAACGCATACCCAGGACGTCGGTGTAGAAGGCGAGCGATTTTTCCAGATCGCCGACGCGGATCATGGTGTGTAAAAGACGCATAGTGAACTCCGTAAAAAAGACAAACCCCTTTTAAAGCAGGGGTAACACGCCGGGACGATGGCGTTTGAGCTCAAGCCTGGCCGGCGCGTAGTGAGGCATCAGCCGTGCAACTTCGCGCCAGAAGGCGGGACTGTGATTCATTTCGCGCAAGTGTGCCACTTCGTGAGCGATGACGTAATCAATCACGTCGTGGTTGAAGTGTATCAAGCGCCAGTTAAGCAGAATGCGCCGTGCGCTGGTGCAGGAGCCCCAGCGTGTGGTGGCAGCCGAAAGACGCCAGCTGTGCAAAGATTGGCCGCTGATTTCCAGGAAATTTTGCAGCCGCAAGCCGAACCACCAACGCGCCTGACGTTGCAGCCAGGCATGAACGCTATCCTGGATGCGTTGCTCAGGCGCCTGTTCCGGCAAGGGTAATGATAACGTATCGCCGGGCTCGGGCGCGTCAGGCCGGCCGCTGAACCGGGCTTCTTTTTGCGCCGTGCATAGTTCCAGCGTGATGTGGCAACCCATGTACGGGATGCGGCCATGTTGGGCCCATAGGCGTTGGGCCGTGGCTTGCTGCTCAAGGCGCTGGTGGCGCAATTGCAACTTCTCTACTATCCAGGGGGCGCGTCCTGCCACGGCTTGATCAATTTGTGCCAAGGTGGCCCAGTGTGGCGCGGTGACGCGCAGGCCGGTGTCATCGACCACGAAGCCTATCGTGCGTCGGCGTGTACGCTGCAGCACAAAGCCAATGGGCTGCAACGGGGTATTG
>JAJUIY010000078.1 GCA_029267415.1 Alcaligenaceae bacterium | reverse complement strand
GTGCGCGCTTATTTGTATCCGCTGGGCGACGACACCACACGTGAGCTGCAAGCGACGTTTGACCGTTTGCTGGATACAGTGCCACAAGACCCTGTGTTGCTGGTCGAGCAGCGCAAGCTGCGTGCGGTCGCCCGGGGTGGCAATATCGTTTGGTTCGATTTTCAAACCTTATGCGGCGGTCCACGTTCGCAAAATGATTACCTTGTCCTGGCCGACGAGTTTCAAACGGTGATTCTGTCCGATGTCCCACGCATGGGCCCGCGGCAGGCATCGGAGGCACGACGGTTCACGTGGCTCGTCGATGTGTTCTATGATCACAAGGTTAAATTGATTATGTCTGCCGAATGCCCGCCTGACGAGCTATACACCGAAGGCCCGATGTCGGGGGAGTTTCACCGCACCGTGTCACGCCTGATCGAAATGCAATCGCACGAGTATTTGCAGTCGGACCGGCGCGAGGTGGCTACTCTGTAACCGGTGAAGGCGAAACCGATGCAGGCGCAACGGTTTCGTGCTGCGTGAACGGCTGATGGTATCGTGGGCGTCGTACGCGTCGGGCACACCCGTTGTGCACACCCGGTGTGCATGCCCAGCGTCGCCGTGCAGACTGTGTTTTTTGTTGCAAGCCCCCGTGCTGGCTTGCTTAACCCGAATATTGGTATGACAACCCGAGTACTTACTGGCATTACTACCACCGGCACGCCCCACTTGGGCAACTATGTCGGGGCCATTCGTCCGTCCGTCGAAGCCAGCCGCAAGCCCGACGTCGACGCATTTTATTTTCTGGCCGACTATCATGCGCTGATCAAGTGTGAAGACCCGGAACGTGTGGCACGCTCGCGCCATGAAATCGCCGCCACCTGGCTGGCGGCCGGGCTTGATCCCGAGGTGGTGACGTTTTACCGGCAATCCGATATTCCGGAAATCCCTGAATTATGCTGGATGCTTACTTGCGTTACGGCGAAAGGGCTCATGAACCGCGCTCACGCGTACAAAGCGGCGGTGGATCTTAACGTTGAAAATGGGGTTGAGCCGGACGACGGGGTCACCATGGGCTTGTTCTCATACCCGGTATTGATGGCGGCCGACATTTTGATGTTTAACGCCAACCTGGTGCCCGTGGGACGCGATCAAATCCAGCACCTTGAAATGGCTCGTGATATTGCGCAGCGCTTCAACCACTTGTACGGACAGGGCCGCGAGCTCTTCGTGCTGCCCGAAGTGCTGATCGACGACGATGTCGCCACCTTGCCTGGGCTGGATGGGCGCAAGATGTCCAAAAGCTACGACAACACAATACCCCTGTTCATGGGTGGGGCCAAGGCGCTGCGCAGCGCCATCTCCCGTATCGTTACCGACTCGCGTAAGCCGGGTGAACCCAAAGACCCGGACTCATCACACCTCATGACGCTCTATCGCGCCTTCGCCACCGATGAGCAAAGCGCCCAGTTTCGTGACAGCCTGAAGCAGGGCCTGGGGTGGGGCGATGCCAAAGAGCAGCTGTTTACCCTGATCGACGCTGAAGTCGGGCCTATGCGCGAGCGTTATGAAGAATTGATGGGCGCACCGGACCGTATTGAAGACATCCTGCAGGCCGGTGCGGACAAAGCGCGTAAAATTTCCGGCCCCTTCATTCGTGAGTTGCGTGCGGCGGTGGGCCTGCGCGCTGCCGCCGTCGCACCGGCCGCCAACAGCAAAGCGTCTGCGAAGTCGACCGCGCGAGCACGTTTTGTCAGCTTCCGCGATGACGACGGCCGGTTCCGTTTCCGTCTGTTTGCCCCCAATGGCGACGAGCTTTTTCTTTCACAGCCCTTCAGTAACCCGAAGGAAGCAGGTAGCGTGATGCGCACCCTCCAAAGCGGTGTTCAGGCATCGTGGGTGGTGCAAGACGGTCACGATGTTGTCCTGCGTATTGATGACATCGACGTGTGCCGATTCCCCGCCGAACGCCTGGACGCGGTGCAGCACGCCCTGTCACCGCAGGAAACAGCGTCGGCCTGATCACGGCATTGGCGGGCTTAATACCCAAGGCAGCGCCTTCCGTAAAGTGAGGCGGGCCCCCGAAAGGGCCCGCCCCGTATCATCCCGGTCCGAATCACCCAGTATCCGTATCAGCCCGTAGCGGCCTGTTATCGCTTCAGTCGGGCAAAGGCGGCGGCCATGGCGCTGGCGGCCGGATCAACGTCTGGTTTCTGACGCCGACCCTGACCACGTGCCGCCGGCTTGTCGCCCCCCTGTCCGCCGCTGCGGCCTTTGCGCTTTCCTTCTTTTGAAGGCGCGTGGCGGCCAGCCGATGTGCCGGCTTCCGCGTCATCCAGACGCATGGTCAGCGCAATGCGTTTGCGCTCGATGTCGACGTCCTGCACGCGCACCTTCACGGTCTGGCCAACGCGCACCACGTCGCGTGGGTCCTTCACAAACTTGTTCGACAGCGCTGAAATGTGCACCAGACCATCCTGGTGCACCCCAACGTCTACAAAGGCACCAAAGTTGGCCACGTTGGTGACCACGCCTTCCAGCACCATGCCGACCTTGAGATCATTAAGCGTGTTGACCCCTTCCATGAACTGGGCGGTTTTGAATTCTGGGCGCGGGTCGCGGCCGGGCTTTTCCAGTTCCTGGAAAATGTCTTGCACCGTTGGCAGGCCGAAGCGTTCGTCCGTGAAATCGGCGGGCGAGACACCGGCCAGCGTTTCAGGACGTCCCATAATTTGGCGCACATCAGCTTGGATTCGGTTCAGGATGCGTTCGACCACCGGGTAGGCCTCGGGGTGAACCGCCGATGCGTCCAGCGGGTTGTCGCCGTCGCGAATACGCAAGAAGCCCGCCGCCTGCTCAAACGCCTTGGGCCCAAGGCGCGGCACGGACAACAGGGCTTCACGGTTGCGAAAGGCACCATGCTGGTTGCGCCACTGCACCAAGTTGGCCGCCACACTGGGGGACAGGCCTGAAACGCGGCTAAGCAGGGGGCTTGAGGCCGTGTTCACATCCACACCCACAGCGTTGACGCAGTCTTCGATCACGGTATCAAGCATGCGTGCCAACTCGCGCTGGTTAACGTCGTGCTGATATTGGCCCACGCCAATGGCCTTGGGCTCAATTTTGACCAGCTCGGCCAAGGGGTCTTGAAGGCGTCGTGCGATGGAGACGGCACCCCGCAGGCTTACATCAAGATCCGGAAATTCGGTGGCGGCAAGTTCGGAGGCCGAATACACCGACGCGCCGGCTTCGGACACAATAATGTGTGCCACATCCAGGTCGGGGTGTTGGCTGCACATCTCGCGTACTAAGGCCTCGGTCTCGCGCGAGGCCGTTCCGTTGCCGATGGCGATCAGCTCAACCTGATGCTTGCGCACCAGGTTGACCAAAGTTTTGATGCTGCCCGCCTTGTCGCGCCGGGGTTCGAAGGGGTAAATGGTGGCCGTGTCCAGTAATTTGCCGGTGGCATCAATGGCTGCCACTTTAACGCCGGTGCGAATGCCGGGGTCGAGGCCCAAGACCGGGCGTGGGCCGGCGGGCGCGGCCAATAGCAAGTCTTTCAGGTTGCTGGCAAAGACCCGGATGGCTTCCTCTTCGGCACTTTCGCGAAGGCGCGTAATAAATTCGGTTTCAAAGGACGGCAGAAGCCGGACCCGCCATGTCCAGCGGCAGACCTCACCCAGCCACGCCTGGCGTGCGCTGGCACTGGCTGTGAAGTTGGCGTCAATGGCAAGAAAGCGGGCGATTTCCATCACGCACGGATGCGGGACGGCCTCTTCGGCGTCAGGGGCCAGCCCGATACGCAGGGCCAGTACGCCTTGCTGGCGCCCACGTAACAGCGCCAGCACCCGGTGCGAGGGCAACGTGCGCAATGTTTCCCGAAAATCAAACCAGTCGCGGAAGTTATGGCCCTCGGCTTCTTTGCCTTCAATAACATTGGCGTACAAATAGCCCGTTTTCCACAGCCGTTCGCGCAGCTCGGCCAGCAAGTCGGCATTCTCCGACCAGGCTTCGGCCAAAATGTCGCGTGCACCGTTCAGCGCCGCCTGGGCGTCCGCGAACCCCGCGTCGGCATTGATATAACCGGCCGCCAGCTCAAGTGGCACGGCACGCGGATCGGCCACAATGGCATCGGCCAGCGGCGCAATACCGGCTTCCCGGGCTATTTGCGCACGGGTACGGCGTTTGGGTTTGTATGGCGCGTAAAGATCTTCAAGACGCTGCTTGGTATCGGCCTGATTAATCTGCTCTGTCAGTTTGGCCGTCAACTTGCCCTGGGTTGCGATCGATTCGAGGATGGTTTGGCGACGCTCTTCAAGTTCACGAACATACAGCAGGCGTTGCTCAAGCTGTCGCAAGACAGTGTCGTCCAGCCCGCCCGTGACTTCCTTGCGGTAGCGGGCAATAAAGGGCACGGTGGCGCCGGAATCCAGTAAATCCACTGTGGCGGTCACTTGCTGCGGCCGGATATTCAGCTCGGCGGCCAAAAGCCGGGTAATGCGCTGCGCCGCCTGCGTCGCGTCGGCCGTTGGGGCCGGCACATTATCCGCGGATGGGGCAGTTGATTGGGCGCCTTGTGATGCAAGGCGTTCAGCATGTTCCACAGTGTGTTCGCTCATAAGAAAAGACAAAAAGTACAATAGACGGACGTTGAATTTTGCCACGAGTCAGCACGGCTGTGCTGCTACAGCCGTATTTTTGCGGGTGGCTTGGTTTCTGATTGTACGGCGTCAGCGCGGGGGTGCCCGGGTTAAGGTGTCAGCGTCATGCTAATTTTTTGGTGAATATGTTGTTGCAAGAACTGTCAGCGGTGTTTGCGGACCTGGGGCCGCTTGCGCAGGCTGTGCCCGATTACCGCCCCCGGCAAGCCCAGTTGGAACTGTCCCGCGCCATCGAAGAAACGCTGGCAAGCCGTGGCACTCTCGTGGCCGAGGCCGGTACCGGCACGGGTAAAACCTGGGCCTATCTGGTGCCGGCTTTTCTGGGGGGTGGCAAGGTACTGATCTCCACCGGTACGCGTACCCTGCAAGATCAGCTGTTTCATCGCGACATTCCGCGCCTGCGTAAAGCCTTGCAGGCATCGGTCAATGTGGCGCTTCTGAAAGGGCGTAGCAATTATGTTTGCCACTATCACCTCGAGCGCCTGTCGGGCGACGACCGCGCCCTCAAGTCGCGTACTGAAATCGCTCAGCTACGCGCTATTCAGGTCTTTGCGCAGCAATCAGAGTCGGGCGACAAGGCGCAACTGGACACCGTACCGGAAGAGGCCGACCTGTGGGCCCGCGTCACGTCCACACGCGACAACTGTTTGGGGCAAGACTGCCCGTTTGTACGCGATTGCTTTGTGTTGAAAGCGCGGCGGCGCGCCCAGGAAGCCGACGTGGTCGTGGTAAACCACGCCTTGTATATGGCCGATTTGGCCCTGCGCGAAGAAGGTATTACTGACCTGCTACCCGAGGTTGACTTGGTAGTATTTGACGAAGCACATCAACTGCCTGATGTGGCCACGCGGTTTTTGGGGTCAAGTGTGTCGTCACACCAGTTGCTGGATCTGGCGCGCGTCATGCAAGTGGCTGGTCTGGCTCATGCCCGCGAGGCCACCCGGTGGCAAGAATTGGCGGGTGCACTCGAAACCGCCGTGCGTGAGCTACGCCTTCAGTCGGCCGCCGTGGCGCAACTGCCCGGGCGTAAAGCCACGTTCGACGCCATCCCTCAGCCTGAAGCCTTCGATACGGCCTTGGCTGCACTGCTGGACACCTTGGCCAAAGCCGTCGACGCGCTCATGATTGTCAAGGAAACACACCCCGATCTGATGGCGGTTGCCAAGACGGCCCTTGACCTGCGGGCCCGTCTGTATGCGTGGAGCCAGCCTGATCGCCATGGCAATGTTGGCCCTGATACCCGTATGTCGCAAGCCATCCAGGAAATGCAGGGCTTGGACGACATGCAGCCATTGGCCGATGTGTCAGGCGCGCCCGGTGCGCATGCGACAAACCAGCACGGTCTGCCCGATACCGGTAGGCAAGAACACCCCGAATCGTCCGGGGCGGGGTTAACCCGTTCTGACGCCATCGAGTCGGGTGATGGTGCCGTCCGGTGGCTGGAACACACGCAAAACCACATTCGCCTGCACAGGGCGCCACTGTCGATTTCAAACATTTTTTCGCGGTATCGGCCCGCCGGACAGGCGTGGGTATTTACGTCGGCCACCTTGTCTGTCAATGGTAATTTCGCACACTTTACCCGGCAGCTGGGGCTGGGGGATGCCCGGACGGAGTCGTGGACGTCACCGTTTGACTACGCCGCGCAAGCGCTGCTGTATGTGCCGTCCAGTTTGCCCTTGCCCAGTCATCCGCACTTTAACGAGCAATTCGTCGACACCTTGTTCCCGCTGATTCGGGCATCGTCGGGTGGTGTGCTGGTGTTATGCACCACGTTGCGTGCTGTTGATCACATCGCTGATTTGCTGCGCGACAGCTTCGATGACGCCGACATCGATCGAACGTTATTACGCCAAGGGGATGCCTCGCGCCTCGTCTTGCTGGACGAATTCCGCGCTCGGGGCAATGCGGTGTTGGTGGGCAGTGCCAGTTTTTGGGAAGGGGTGGACGTGCCCGGCGATGCGCTGACGTTAGTGGCGATCGACAAACTGCCATTTGCACCGCCGGACGATCCGGTGTTGCAGGCCCGCCTTAACCGTTGCCGACGGCGCGGCGGTAATCCGTTTATGGAATATCAGCTACCCGAGGCTGCCATTGCGCTTAAACAAGGGGCCGGTCGCTTGATACGCTCCGAGAAGGACAGGGGAGTGCTGCTGGTGGGCGATACCCGCTTGGTCGACAAGCCCTACGGCCGCCTGTTGTGGCGTGGGCTGCCACCGTTTGCCCGAACGCGCGAGGCCGGGCAGGCGCTGAAATTTATCAATAGCGTGGTGTTATAAAACGTGCCAAGTGAAAACGGAGCCCGAAGGCCCCGGTAATATTGGACAGGGTGATGCCGATCAGAACCAGTTGACCGGGTTCCAGTAGTTGACGGGCTCTTTCAGACCGCGTTCAAGATACACACTATTGGGGAAGTTTTCGTCCAGTACACGGCGGGTGTCGTCGCGAAGATCGACCATGCCCAGTTCGTCGTACGAAAGCATCATGATGTAGAGCGCCTTTTCTGCTGCCGGAACACCGTGGAAGTCGGACAGCACGGTACGTGCGCGGTTGATGGCGGCGACGTATGCGCCGCGCTCATAATAATATTGCGCGACGTGAACCTCGTTGCTGGCAATGGTGTTAACCAGCCACGCAACCCGCAGACGGGCATCGGCAGCGTAGCGGCTGTCGGGGTACCGGTTGATCAGTTCATTGAACGATTCGTATGATTCGCGCAGGCCCTTCGGATCGCGTTCGCTGGCGTCCTGGCCGGTGAAGCGGCTAAGTGCGGCGCTGGGCGGGGTGAAGGTAATAAGCCCCTTCAGGTACAACATGTAGTCGGTGCCCGGATGGTTGGGGTATTGCTGCTGGAAGCGATCAATGGCGGCCAGTGCTTGCTCGGGCTCTTCGTCTTTCCAGTTGACGTAGGCCAGGTCAATAAGCGCCTGCTGGGCGTGGATGCCAAAGGGATATCGGGCTTCAAGGGTCTGCAGGCGTTCGCGTGCGTTGTTCCAGTTGCCCGCGCTAACTTCATTGCGTGCGTCTTGGTACAGCTGCTCGGCTGTCCAGCCGACGGTTTTGTCGTAATCGCCTTTGTAGGTGCCGCAGCCGGCCAGCGACAGCAGCAACACTGCTCCGATTAACAGATGGCGTGTGATGTTCATGCTGAAGGTACGCGTTGAGTTCAGTACGGGAAAGGTCACAAGAGGGTCCTTGATGTTAGCATTGCACGCTGATTATATGATTTGTCGCCATGTCTGACACCCACCCAAAAAATGACGAACCCCGCCCCGATAAATTCGATGAGGCGGCGCCTGAATTGTTGCCGGATTCCGACGACGAAGAAGGAGTTGTCCCCGGCGCAGCAGCGCCGGTCGAATTCGTGCTTCCCCTGACACAATCCCCTGACCGGCTCGACAAGGTGCTGGCCGGGCTGATGCCTGAACATTCGCGTAGTCGCTTGCAGCAGTGGATTCAGGGCGGGCACGTGCGCGTCAACGGGGGCGCGGCCGGCGTACGCCAACGCGTGTATCCGCACGATCGCATCACGGTGCACGAACAAAAGAGTGACGAAGCACGAGCCTTCACCCCCGAGCCCATGGATCTGGACATCATCGCCGAAAGCCCCGACTGGATTGTGGTGAACAAGCCGGCCGGTCTGGTAACGCACCCCGGGGCCGGCAACTGGCAGGGTACCCTGCTTAATGGGCTGCTGTATCAGTACCCCGAACTGGTGCACGTGCCGCGTGCGGGGATTGTGCACCGTCTCGACAAAGATACCTCGGGCATTTTGGTGGTTGCCCGCCATGACAAGGCGCAGACGTCCTTGGTGCGTCAGCTGCAGGCGCGTACCGTGCATCGCGAATATGGCGCGCTGGTGCACGAGCATGTGGTTGCGTCCGGCACCGTTGACATGCCTGTGGGCCGCGATCGCCGGGTGCCGGTACGCATGAGCGTGCGCCAACCTTTGGCCGCCAAACCGGCTGTCACGCATTATCACATGGTGCGTCACGGCATGTTAGAGGGCCAGTGGCGGGTTACCGAGCTGCGTTGCCGTTTGCAAACGGGCCGAACGCACCAGATACGGGTGCATATGGCCGGTATCGGACACCCGTTGCTGGGTGATACGCTTTACGGCGGGCGCCAGATTGGGGGTGCGCTGCGTCAGATGCTGCACGCCCACACCTTGGGTTTTGCCGATGTCTCTGATGGGCAGTGGCGCGAGTTCCACGCACCTTGGCCAGACGACTTCGAACAAATGCGTGATGCCATCCAGTGGGGGGGCGGCGGGTAATGCGTATTAAGCAGGTAGATGGGCTGAAAGTAATCACCGGGCCGGATTGGCCAGGGGTGTCGTATTTTTGCACCACCCGTGTTGGTGGCGTCAGCGAGGCCCCCTGGCGTTCGCTCAATGTGGGTCTGCATACGGGAGATAACCGCCAACACGTGCTTGAAAACCGCCAGCGTGTGGCCCCGCCGTCCGGAACCGTCGTTTGGCTGGAGCAAGTACATGGCACTGATGTTCTGGACGCGGATACCGATGCCGCCCTGGCAGGCACCCCGGTCCGCGCTGACGCCGCCGTCACTACCCGACCCGACCGGGTATTGGCCATCATGGTGGCCGATTGTCTGCCCGTGGTGTTAGGCAGCGCGGACGGCCGCATCATTGGTGCGGCGCATGCGGGCTGGCGTGGCTTGGCGGCGGGCGTGCTCGAAAACACGCTTCAGGCGTTGCAATCTCGTTTTATCCAGCGAAACGCACCGTCGTGGCGTGCGTGGATCGGGCCGGGCATCAGCCAGCCCAATTTTGAAGTGGGGGACGATGTCTACAAACGGTTTGTGCAGAATGACGCCGCGATGGGCCGGTTCTTTCTTCCTGGAAAGCCCGGGAAGTGGCTGGCTGATCTCGCTGGCGTTGCCCGCTATCGGTTGATGCAGGCGGGCGTCCAGCGCGTCGATGTGTCGCCGCTGTGCACCTTCGAGCGTAGTGATCTGCTGTACTCATACCGCCGCGATGGTGTCACAGGACGGCAAGTGGTGCTGGTTCAGCGCGACATGTAATTGAGCGTAAATATAAATGTTGTATCGTTACTGTTGGAATATCAAGTGTTTCCGCCAGGGGGTCAACACTTACCCTCATTGACATACCCTGGCGTGTCACACACTATGGTGTTGCATTAACGTCATTTGCAGGAGCCAGCGTATGAGCCCTTATCTGCCATCAGCACTGTCTATTCTGGCGGTTCCGTCGGACCGGCTTGCAGCCATACGTTCTGGTTACCTTGAAAAGGCGGCCAAGCTGGTCGCCCAGGCGCAGCACGGCACGCTGCCTGCCCCTGCCGACCGTCGTTTCAAAGATCCCGCATGGTCGTCCAACGCGGTGCATCTGCTTAATGTGCACTTGT
>JAJUIY010000039.1 GCA_029267415.1 Alcaligenaceae bacterium | reverse complement strand
GATGTCCGCGTACAGCACTACCGTGACGAGGTCGACAACCTTGCACAACTGCAAGCGCGGTTTTCGTCCGATGCGTCGGAGCAGCCCTGGCGTGAAATGCGTCGCCAAGAGTCCGAGGCTCGGGAAAAGCTGGCACAGGCCCAAGCCATGCGAGACCAGCTGACCCAGTACCGCTCAGCCTTGCAAGGAAGTCATCAGACGCAGACTTTGCTGCGTCAACAACTGGATACCTACCGCGAGCGCAAAGAAAGCCTCGCTGCGCGCCGGCAGGCACTGACTCAAGCGCAGGAGCATGCCCACGCACTGTCTCTGCAAACACCACGTTTACAAGCAGCGGTTCACGATGCGACCCATGCCTACACGCAGGCGCGTGCCACCCTTGAAGCGTCTCGTCGTGTCCATACCTATCGAGAAAAGCAGCAGCAACTTGCCAGCCTTCAAACAGAAGTTGCACGCTTGGAGCAACAAAGAAAACAGGCGGAAGCGGTTCTAAGAACGCTTGAAACCGACCAGAAACGCGCGGCCACGCTCAACGTTGATAAGCGCGAGCTACACCGACTGCAGGCTTTGCATGAGCAGCTTCAAGCGTTGGAGATACGCCAGGAAACCATCGCCACCCGACTGCAGTTCGACTTGCTTGAGGGGCAAAGCCTCGAGCTGGGCAACGATCGTATTTCGGGCCAGTCCGAGCGTTTGTTGCTGGACGCCACCGTCTTGAAGATTCCCGGTGTGGGCAGCCTGCGAATCACGCCGGGGGGTGAAGATGTCGCGGACCTCGCACGCGAACGCGAGCGCGTCACCCACGCGCTCCAAAGCGGCTTGCAGGCCTTGCAAGCCGACAACTTTCAGCAGCTGCAGCAGCGGGCCATCGAACATGACGCCTTGGCCACACGCATACGCCAACATCAGGCCCTGCTGGCTGTCCATGCACCTGATGGCATGGCCGCTTTGGAGCGCCAGCGGTCAGAGCTCGCCACGCGGGTGCACACTCTACAACGGGAATGTGTCGACCTGGATACTCCGGCTCCCGATAGCCTGCCTGATGTGGCCACGGCCCAGCAAACCGAGCAACTGGCTGAACGCCATCTGAAACAGGCACAAGCCAAGCTGCAAGACCATCATGTGTCCATTGCCACGGCACGTGCGGCGGTCGATGCCGCGCGCCGCGAATGCGACGTGGCCGCGTCATTAGCCGATAGCCCCGACAACGAAAAGGCAGAACAAGATACGCTGCGTCAGCTTTACGAAGAACGCGCCCGGGCGGCGTCGCTCGAACACCAAATTGCCCAGCTTGAGGGCAGTATCAACGCGGTCAGGCCCGAAATGCTCGAACAAGACATTGCGCGTTTTGGTCGAAGTGCTACCCAGATGCAGGAAGAGCACGCTGAGCGCGAGCGGACCATTCGTGAAATGAAAGGACGGCTGCAAGCATGGGGCGCCCAAGGGCCGGAAGAGCAACAACGCACACTGCAGAGTCGGCTGGCGGCGCTTGAGCGGCGCGTTGCCGACTTTGGCCGTCAGGTTCGTGCACTGGCACTATTGCATGAGTTGTTAAGTAGCCGCCGCCAAGCGCTGACGCGCGAGCTGCACGAACCCTTGCGCCGGCGCATGATGCATTATCTGGATGTGCTGTTTGGCGGCAGTGACGGCGCGCTGGACGTTGTGTTGGGCGATGGCCTGATGCCAGTTGGCCTGACGCGCAACGATACCCAGGCGGCGCTGGACGCGCTAAGCTTCGGCGCCCGTGAGCAAATGGGTTTGGTCACCCGCCTGGCGTATGCTGACCTGCTGAAAGAGGCCAGCCAGCCCACCCTGATCATGCTGGACGACGCCTTGGTGCATACCGACGCCACCCGCCTGGCCCACATGAAGCGCATTTTGTACGATGCGGCCGACCGCCATCAAATACTGCTGTTTACCTGCCACCCCGAGAAGTGGCGCGACATGGGCGTTACCCCGCGCGCCATGCGCGACCTGCTGGTGTCTTAAGGGGTATCGCGCCAGCGCTACCGGCCGCGTACGGCGTCCCGCGTGCAGCGTACCTATTGCTGCGTGCTTTGCACCGACCAGGGCACGGGTGTGCGCACCTCGCCGGTCGCATAAAAGTGCCGCAGGTTTTCCAATACCAAGTCGGCCATGGCACGGCGCGTTTCATGTGTCGCGCTGGCAACGTGCGGCAGCAGCACGACATTATCCAACTCAAAAAAGCCGGACGGAACATGGGGCTCGTTGGTGAATACATCCAATGCCGCACCGGCGATTTCGCGTTTTTGCAACGCGCCAAGCAGGGCTTCTTCATCAATCACCGTGCCGCGTGAAATATTGATCAGAAAACCTTCCGGCCCCAATGCCTTCAGTACATTGGCGTCAACCAGCTTTGCCGTGCCGGCACCGCCGGTGACGGCAATCACAAGATAATCACTCCAGTCGGCCAGTGCTTCGGGGCTTCCGAGCCAGGTGTAAGGCACATCATCGCGCTTGTTTCGGTTGTGATAGGCGATGTCCATGCCGAACCCTTCGCCTCGTTTCGCGATGGCTTCGCCGATTCGGCCCAGGCCGAGAATGCCCATGCGTTTACCGCTGACACGGCGTTGCAGCGGGAACGGACCCGAGGGCCACTTGCCATCACGTACATACCGGTCTGCCGCGCTCATTCCGCGAGCAATATCAATCATCAAACCAATAGCCAGATCGGCCACGCAGTCGTTCAGCACATCCGGTGTGTAACCGACGCGAATTTCGCGCTCGTTCAGCACCTCTTCATTCAGCTGGTCGTAGCCGACGCCAAAGCTGCTGACCACTTTCAGGTTGGGCAGGGCCTGAATCAGCTCGACAGGCACTGGCACGCCGGCCGACGTAACTAATCCCGTGAACTGGTGACCATTTTCGCGCAGCCAGCCCATGGGGTCGGCCTGCTCGCGAAGCAGAGTGACATCGAAGTATTCGGTCAGGTCAGTTTCAAGTTGCTTAAGCAGCAACGTGCCGTTGATCAGAATTTTTTCCTTGGTGGACATACAAGACCTTTGTTGTTGATACTGTCAAAACCCATCTGGCGCTGCCCCTGTCACGCGCTGCGGCGCCGTGTCGGGAAGCGTGCAATCAAAAAGATTGCCACAGTCCAAGGAATTTATCTAGCGGGCATGTGCCAGTTGACAGGCGGCAAACTCGGCGATCGCGGCGGACTATGTGCTTATAGGTGGCGGCCGCGCCATGCCGCATTTCTTTAACTGCGCGCCTTTTCCCTGAACATATTGCGCACCAGCGCCACAAACACCCCCAGCATCCCGCCCAGTACCAATCCGAGCGCCAGAATCAACGCCTTCCGAGGTTTAATGGCATGTTGCGGCACACGGGCCGCTTCGTCAATGGTGGCCACCATAATATGTTCCGGGGCAAGGTCGATGTTGTTCAGCAACTCCAGCCGCTTGAAAATGGGCGGCAGTTCGGGGATGAAGGGGTCATCGCTCTCGCGGTTGCGCAATAGCCGCAGTTCGCCACGCAAGGTGTTGGCGCCGCGCATATACAGGGTTTCACCGCTGTATGAGGTGATCAGGTTCCCGGCCGTTGGTGGCTGTTCCAGGTTAATGGACTCCGCCAATGCCAGGGCCTCTTCCAGGCGGGCAATTTCATGCTCGCGGTCTTTGCGTTTGCCGGCGCGCAGAATCGCGACCTGGTCTTCCAGGCTTTTGCGCCGTTGGGCTACGGCGCTGGCCAAATTCTCGGCCAATTCGGCACGTGTTTGCGTGATGGCCATTTCAAGGTAAATGTTCAGCCATTCCGCGATCTGTGCCGGGTCATTCCCCTGCAGGGACAGGCGCATGAGATGGTTGTCTTCCGCCCGGCGGGGCAAGGTGATCGTCAATGCGTTATTAAATTGTTGCCATAATGCCGCCTGTTGGGCTTCGCTGGGGTCGTCTTCCATATATGGCAGGTAGTGTTCCTGGAAAAATTGCTGGCGCAGCGAGATGGATGAGGCATGCCGCAGAAACAGCTGGTAGGCATCCAAGGGCGACAAGGGAGGGATGGCGTCGGTGATCGGGGTGTCCGGCGAAACATTTTGCGCGGCGGGGCCCGTCATTTGGTGAGCCGTGTTATAGGACTGCAGGCCGCTGGCAGGAGGTGGTAGTGTTTGCGCCTGGGTTTCGTATACCGGCGTACTTAGAAATGCATAGGCGGTGGCCCCAATAAGTACAGCAACGGTGATGGCAATGATCGTCAGGCGGGCGTCCCATAACGCCAGAATCAGATCACGCAAATCAATTTCATCCGACGGGTGTTCATACGACGACGCAGGGGATTGCAAGTAATACTCCTTCATGTGGGCGTTACTATTAGTCGACGGGCCGCCCGGCTGCCGGCGGGACGCCGAGCCTCTTGGCTGTGTGAGCAAACGCTTGGCTGATTCTTGCTAAAGTTGACGTTACGTTCCTCAAGATGTGTGAATGAACGTGTCGCAATGTTATGGCGCAGTGTAGGGGGATCCCCCTGTGGGGGGCATGGGCCGAATGGCCGGGGTCTCCATGCGTTTATAAACAGATCTATATGGTTACAAAGAATAAGGTGGATGATGTCTTGTTATCGGTTTAAAGAATGGGAACCCCGCGTCGATGGCGATGCATACGTCGCCCCCGGCTCAACGGTGATCGGCTGGGTATCGCTGGCCTCGCGTAGCAGTGTGTGGCCGGGGGCAGTGATCCGCGGTGACAATGAGCCGATTACGGTAGGGGAAGGGTCAAATATTCAAGATGGGGCTGTGTTGCACACCGACCCCGGCTGCCCGCTTACGATTGGCCGTGATGTCACGGTGGGGCACCAGGCAATGCTGCACGGCTGTACGGTTGAAGACGGCGCGCTGGTGGGCATTCAGGCTGTGGTGCTGAATAAGGCGGTTATTGGCCGAAACTCGTTGGTCGGTGCAGGCGCGGTGGTTACCGAAGGCAAGGTGTTTCCCGAGCGTTCGCTAATCTTGGGGGCGCCTGCCAAGGTGGTGCGTACGCTTACCGACGAGGAAGTGGCCAATATGCACACCAATGCAAAGGTGTACGTGGCGCGCGCTGCCGAATACAAGGCGCATCTGGCGCCGCTATAAACGCTAAAATACGCACCAGAAGTTGCATCGGCCGCCACGCGCGTGCCGGTGTGCTCCTTCCTGAATCGCCTGACGGGCGCCTATCTTGCCCGGCCACGGCTTCTTTTGTATTTGGTGAGCATTATTTCGAAGTCGAAAGGCGCGGCTGTTGCGCATTCTTCCCCTCACGCTACGTCGCCGCTGGTTGGTGTGGTGGTCCTGGTCTTGTCTACCTGGGCCCTGTCCTCGCTGGACGCATCCGGCAAGTGGATCATGACTGCCGGTGTCTCGCTGTGGATGTTGTCGTGGGTACGCTATATTGTGCACCTGGTGTTGGTGCTGGCATTGGTGTTGCCCCGGCAAGGAATGGCGGTGTTTCACAGCAAGCGTCCGGGGGCACAATTGCTGCGCGGCAGTCTGATGCTGCTGGCAACGCTGTCTTTTTTCACCACCTTGCATTATTTGCCGCAAGCCGAGGCGACGGCCATCAACTTTCTCGCTCCCCTCATCATGCTGGCGTTGGCGCCGTGGGTGCTGAACGAACCTCCACGGGTGTCGCGCTGGGTGGCGGCTATCGTGGGGTTTCTGGGGGTGATGCTGATTATCCGACCGGGTGCGGGGCTGCCGCCGGTGGGTGTGATGTTTGGCCTGCTTACCGCGTGTACCTTTGCCGCTCAATTTATTGTTACCCGTCGGGTAGCGGTTGACGATCCCTTCACCACACTAATCTGGAGCGGTGCGGTGGGCAGCATTGCGCTAACGCTGTTACTGCCGTTTGTGCTGCCCGAGGCGCTTCCGATTTTGCGAGGTTTATCGGCGTGGCAATGGCTCATTCTGATATCAACCGGTTTCTGGGGTGGGTTGGGGCATTTGTTGCAAATACAGGCTTACCGGTTGGCCCCGGCGTCCATGCTGGCACCTTTTGTCTATCTGCAGATTGTCAGTGCAGCGGGGCTGGGCTGGCTGATCTGGGGCGCCTTTCCGGATGCCATTACCTGGTTGGGAATTGCCATCGTATGCGCCAGCGGTGTTACCATTGCCCTGATTGAATGGCGCAAACAGGGGCGTACGTCACGATGATTCCCGCTTGCGACGCCAGGCTCGCCGCCAACCTATAATTCGTGCCATGGGCAAAAAGATCCTGATTGTTCGTACCTCGTCATTAGGCGATCTGGTCCACATGCTTCCCGCCATGTCGGATATTGTGAAGCATGTACCCGGTGCGCAAATTGACTGGATTGTCGAAGACGCGTTTGTGGAGATTCCGGGATGGCACCCGGGTATTCGTGACGTGATTCCGGTTGCGCACCGTCGCTGGCGAAAAAGCTGGTGGTCGCCGCAAACGCGGCTTGCCCGTGCCGCCTTGCGAAAAACACTGGCTGCGCGCCATTACGATATCGTCCTGGATATGCAGGCGCTGATGAAGTCGGTGTGGCTTGTGCGCCAAACCAATGGCCAGCGCCACGGTCTGGATCGGCGCTCTGCGCGTGAACCGTTGGCCTCGTTTTTCTATGACGTCAAGCATACGGTCGAATTCTGGCAACCGGCCGTTACCCGCCAGCGCACGTTGGCCTCGCTGGCGCTGGGCTACACCTATAGCGGACCGCCCGACTTCGGTCTGGGGAAAATAACCGATAGCGCCGTTCCCGAAAACTATGCGGTAATCATGCCATCGGCCAGTCGAGACGATAAGCTATGGCCGGAAGAAGACTGGCAGCTTGTTTTTCGCCATCTGAACCAGCGGGGGCTTTCCCTGAAATTGTTATCGGGCAACGCGGACGAAACGGCACGTGCACAAAAACTGGTTGCCGGTAATCCCAACGCGGAGGTGCTGCCGCGCATGAGCCTGACCGATGTCGCGCATGTGCTGGCAAGTTCCAGCCTGATGGTTGGGCTCGATAGCGGCCTCACCCATTTATCTGCGGGCCTGGGCCGTCCAACTATTGGCATATACCGGGCGTCCACCCCCGTGCGCACCCCTCTCGAGGGCAGCTCGTACACAGCCAGTTTGGGCGAACGCGGCAATCCGCCGTCGGCCCAAACTGTTGTGTCGGCCATCGATCAAGCGCTGGAGTTCTCTAACAAGCCGTCATACACCCAGAATCAGGAACTCGAGTGATACGGTGACCCGCTTTATATACACGTTGCTCATTTCTTTGCTGTCGCCCGGGCTCATGGTCTGGATGGCATTGCGTGCGCGGCGTGCCGGTGGCGATTGGCAGGTGTTTGCCGGCGAGCGCCGGGGTCGCTACCGACAAGCGCCAGTCTTGCAACACCCGGTGTGGGTGCATGCGGTAAGTCTGGGTGAAACCCGCGCGGCGCTACCCTTTATTCGGGCGCTGCTTGATGCCGGCGAGCAGGTTTTGCTGACGCATATGACCGCAACAGGTCGGGCAGAGGGTGCGCGAAACTTCCAGGAAGCTATCGAGCGCGGGCAGTTGGTGCAAGAGTGGCTGCCGTACGACTTCCCCGGCCCGACCAAGCGCTTCATGCGGCACTTCCAGCCGCGTGTCGGCGTGCTGATCGAACGCGAAGTGTGGCCTAATTTGTTGGCCGCTGCTAAAAGCCACGGGGTTCCGATGTTGCTAGTCAGTGCGCGCTTGTCGGATCATGCGTTGCGGCAGTCGTTGCGTTTGGGCAGTGTCATGCGCGAAGCTTATGCCAGTTTCTATGCGGTTTATGCCCAGACGCTACAAGACGCGCAGCGGCTGGAGCAAGCCGGTGCCGTGGCGGCCCGAGTGTCGGGCAACTTCAAGTTTGATATCAGTTTGCCCCAATGCCAGATTGAGGCGGGGCGCGAGTTTTCCGCGCATCTGGGCCGCAAAATAGTTGTTATTGCCAGTACCCGTGAGGGCGAGGATGAGCCGTTTATTGAGGCCATCCGACACGCTGTGCGGCGTGCGTCAACGCTGGGCCGCGAGTTGCAAGATGAGCTGCTGTTTTGCCTGATCCCGCGTCACCCGCAGCGCTTTGACGAGGCGGCCGCCTTGCTGGAGCGTGCCGAGCTGCCCTTTGTGCGCCGCTCTGATTGGCGCCGTGTAGGTGAGGGGGGCGCTGTGGCGGCCAGGGCCTGCGAAGGCAAGCTGGTGCTGCTGGGCGACACACTGGGTGAAATGGCTTATTACTACTCGTCAAGCCAGGTGGCTATTATTGGGGGCAGTTTTGCGCCGCTGGGTGGACAAAACTTCATCGAAGCGTGTGCTGTGGGTGTGCCGGTTATTGTGGGGCCTCACACGCGCAACTTTGAGCAGGCGGTGGTGGATGCCATGGACGAGGGCGCAGCCCTGCGTGCGGCCGATCCCGATGCAGCACTTAAGCAGGCGTTGCAATTGCTGGACGAGCCGCAGCGTCTGGGGCGCATGGGCGAGGCAGGCGTACACTGGGTGCAGAAGCACAAGGGGGCGGTGTCACGCGTCATGGCTACCTTGGGCAAATTAAAACGGCGCGAAAAAGCACCGTCGACACATTAACGGCTAATTCTCGGAGTCCTCGGTTCATCATGCGTATTGTGTTTCTGATCCTGCTGACGGCCAACATTGTCCTGCTGGGTTATGGCCAGGGTTTTTTTGGGCCTCCGCCTTCCGAAGCCGGTCGTACTGTGCAAGTCGTGATGGATCAGCGCAACGAACAAGCAGTGATTCCGGGTGATCCGCAGTAGCCGGGCACACGCGTTGCCCAAGGCGTATTGAGTTAAGCGGCAGGCATTGGTCTGCTTTTCTTTTTTGAACTGGATGTCGTATGAAGCCAATTCGTAAAGCTGTGTTTCCTGTGGCGGGGCTGGGTACCCGCTTTTTGCCGGCAACCAAGGCGATGCCCAAAGAAATGTTGCCCATTGTGGATAAGCCGCTGATTCAATACGCGGTGGAAGAAGCCGTGGCCGCTGGTATCACCGAGCTGGTCTTCATTACCGGTCGCAACAAGAGGGCCATCGAGGACCATTTCGACCGTGTGCCTGAACTAGAGGCCGACCTGGAGGCCAAGGGCAAGACCGAACTGCTGGAGATTTTGCGTGGTTTGATTCCCGCGAATGTGAACTGCATCTATACCCGTCAGCCCGCGCCCCTTGGCTTGGGGCACGCCGTGCTATGCGCGGCACCCATTGTGGGCAATGAGCCGTTTGCCGTATTGTTGGCCGATGATTTGCTGGATGCACAAACCTCGGTAACCCGTCAGCTGGTAGAAGCGGCACATCAGCACGATGGAAGCATTCTGGCGATTCAGGATGTGGCACGCGAAGATACCAACAAGTATGGCATTATTTCGGGCCCGGCCGTAGACGACCGTACGACGCGGGTGCAGTCCATTATCGAGAAACCGGATCCTCAAGACGCTCCCTCGACGCTGGCCGTTGTGGGCCGCTATGTGCTTGAACCCGAAATTTTTGATTGCTTGCGCAATACACAGCCGGGCGTGGGGGGCGAAATCCAGCTGACCGATGGTATTGCGGCCCTATTGCAAAAGCGCAATGTGTACGGTTTTCAATACGAGGGAACCCGCTACGATTGTGGCAGCAAGGAAGGCTTCTTTCAGGCGACAGTGGAAATCGGCCGCAAATATCACGGGTTGTGATGGGCGGGGGCACGGTGGTGTTGCTCTACCGCCATCCTTGCCAGGCCGTCCAGAATGGGAGCGGGCAGGTAGCCAACCGCCAGTGCTGTCTGGCCGTTTTGTGATTGCGCCAGGGCCAGCTGCGACTGCACCTCTTGCTGCACCACGGGCCAGCCGCCTCCGGTGCAGTACACACGGGGCGCAACGCCGTATCGATGCAGCCCGGCTTGCCACTGGCGTATTACGGCGCCCGCTTGCGCGGCGGCAATGCCGGTCACAATGGCTGTATGGGTGTCGACCGGAAACAGGGCGGGATTGCCATCGGCGCGGGGGAGCTGCGCGGTATTGTGCGCCAGCGACGCTCGCATCAGTGCCGGGCCCGGAAAAATCAGGCCACCTTCATACACCCACTGTGCATTGCCGATGGTGTCTTGAAGTGTGTCACCGCCGGGGCAGGGGTACGCGCGTTGGTTATTACCATGCATAGCCGTTTGCTCTGCACCGGGCGCGTGGGCGGCGTGGGCATCTTGTGCCACGCGCCATAGGGCGCGCGGACAAAGGGTGTCCAGGGTGGTGGCGGTACCAAAATTGGCCAGCAGCAAGGGTGTGGTGGCGTTAGGTTTCAGGGCGCTGAGTCCGATCATGGCCGCCCAGCGGTCGGCGCCTAACTGCTGCGGGCGGCGATAGTTATTGTGTACGCCGCACGCCTGCTGTTGGCTGTGTTGCCATGCAATGGACACCTCGAAGCGGCGCCTGAATACCTGTTCGATCAGCATGGCTTTGGCCGCTCCGGCCACGTTGACGCCGAATACGGCTGTTGGCCAGACGTTTTGCGCCTTGAACCAGTCACCCAGGGTGTCCGCTTCGCGGGGCTCCAACGCCAAGGCGGCGGGCTCGCGCTGACCCGTGGTGGGGTCAAGCCAGCCAATTTTCAGGCGCGTATTGCCGATGTCGATCAAGGCAATGCAGGGCGAACCGAACGGGGAGCTCATGGCAACGACGGTGCTTTCTGGGCACGAATAGAAATTTCGCCCACAGTGACGGCGGTTTCGCCTTGCGGTGTGCGCAGCACCAGCTGGCCCTGCGTATTGACGCCACAGGCCACGCCCGTTTGCATGAGCCGCCCATCATCCACGACATCAACGGTTTGCCCCAGTAGCGCATCCACCTGGCCGAAACGCGCAGGAAACGTTTTGAACCCGCGAGCCGTTGCATCGTTGAGACCGTCGTACCAGGCTTGCCCGATGCGTGTAACCAGTCCGGCGGCCGTCACCGTGGTGGCCAGCGCATCGGTGCGCGCTATCTCGGCCCAGTCGGCAATGCGTCGATTCAGCGATTGGCTCAGCGCACGCGCATCGTCCAGGTTGATACCGATACCAATGATGGCGATGTGGTGGTCGGGGGCCAGCCGCGCTGTGCCGGCGCGCGTGACCTCAACCAGAATCCCGGCCAGTTTGGCCCCTTTCCATTGAATGTCGTTGGGCCATTTCATGGTCAGGTGTGGCCGGTTGTTCGGGGAAATTACCCGTCGTAATGTTTCGCAAGCAACCATACCTGCCAAGGGCGATAATGACGGCAACTGCCGAGGGGGCAGGAAGATATCGAATGCACAGGAAAACATCAGGTTTGCCCCGCGGCGGTTTTGCCATGTACGGCCCGCACGCCCGCGGCCACGCTCTTGCAAATGTGCACCCAGTAGCCAGGGTCGAGCCAACGCGCCGCGCGCATCGCGTGCGCGGGCATATAGGTCGGCATTAGTTGAGCTGGTGCTTTCCACCCAGTCGATTTGCGTGAATTGCGGCAGGCCGGCACGCAGGCTGCGTACCATCGCATCCGGCTCGGGCAGCAGTGCGACGGGAAGGGTTCGTACATCGGATGTCATGCCCGCCATTCTACTACCGGGCAACGGCCGCGTGGTGCATCGCGGTTTGCGAAATGCATATACTAGAGGCTTTGCATTGTGAGTTCAGGATTTCGGCATGATTCGTAATAGAACCATTGTTTTCCAGGGTTTGGCGGGCGCCATCGACTGCGCTATCGACTGGCCTTCCGAACCCCCGCGCGGCTGGGCCCTGGTGTTGCATCCCAACCCGGTGCAGGGCGGTACACGCGACAACAAAGTGGTGACCACCATCGCGCGTTCGTGTGTGCAGGATGGCCTGGTGGCGGTACGCCCAAACTTTCGCGGCATTGGTCTGTCGGAAGGCGAATTTGATAACGGCGTGGGTGAAATGGAAGATATGCTGGCCCTGGTCAATCAATTCGCCACGGCCTATCCGGATATTGCTGCCGGTACGTGGGTGCTGGGCGGCTTTTCATTTGGTACATCGGTGGGTGCACAGCTGTACACCGCACTGGCCGAACGCGGCGAGAAACTGCCGGATGCGGTCATTCTTGCCGGGTCCGCCATTGAACGATTCAAGTTCCGCAATGTCGAACTGCCCGACGATACCCTGCTGATCCATGGCGAGCTCGACGATGTGGTTCCGTTATCCGAAACCATGGATTACGCGCGTGGCGTGGATTTGCCGGTGGTGGTCGTCCCTGGTGCTGGCCACTTCTTTCATGGCAAGCTGATCCCGCTGCGGCGACTGGTCGAACAGCGGCTGCAGGCACTCAAGTCGGTATAACGCAATCCCATGGCGTGCGGATTGCCGGCGTCTATAATGTCGGCTCGTCCAGATCGCCTTCGCAACAGGTTCCTTTTCTCTATGCCAATCTCTTTCAATTCTGTATTGCCACGTCTTAATTCATTGTTGGCAGCGGCCGCGCTGGCCCTGGCCCCATTGGTAGCCGTCGCACAAGACACGGCCCCTGGCACGGATGCCGCGCAGCCGGCTACCGTGTCCCAGTCACCGTCAGGCCTCACTATGGTGGGTCAACTCTCTACGGTACCGGCGCCAGATTTGCCCATCAAGGCGTGGCTGACACTCGACGTTAACAGCGGGCAAATTATTGCCGCGCAGAATCCGCACGAAAAAGTCGAGCCGGCGTCGCTTACCAAACTCATGACGGCGTTCCTGGTATTCGACGCTCTTGAAAACAACCGTCTTTCGCTGGACCAGGCGGTTCATGTGTCGGAAAAGGCATGGCGTACGGAAGGCTCGCGCATGTTCATCAAGCCGAATACGCAGGTGACTGTTGACGAGCTGCTGCGTGGCATGATTGTGCAGTCTGGCAACGATGCCACGGTGGCGTTGGCCGAAGCCATTGGTGGTTCCGAGGAAGCGTTTGTGGCGCTCATGAACGAAGAAGCCGCGCGTCAGGGCCTGCTGAATACCAATTTTGAAAATGCCAGCGGCCTTCCCGGCGAAACGCACCTTACCACGGCGTACGACCTGGCCATGCTGTCAAAAAACCTGATTGAAACCTTCCCGCAATATCTGCACTATTACAGCGAGAAGGAATACACCTACAACGACATCAAGCAGAACAACCGAAACCGTCTGCTCTGGACGGATGCCACGGTGGACGGCCTGAAAACCGGACACACCAAGTCGGCGGGGTACTGCCTGGTTACCACGGCACTGCGCGACGGGCGTCGTGTCATTTCCGTGGTGCTGGGTGCCAGCAGCGACGCGGCACGCAGCGAGTTCAGCCTGCAGCTGCTTAATTGGAGCTTTCAAAACTTCGACACGATCAAGCTGTTTGATAACGAGAAACCCGTCGTCAATGCACGTGTATGGCAAGGGCAGGTCGAAACAGTGGGCTTGGGTGGTCTTGAGCCCACGTGGGTAACCGTCCCCCGTGGCAAAGGCCCCGAGGTTCAGCCGGTTGCCCAATATACACAACCGTTGCTGGCTCCATTAACCAAAGGGTCGCGCGTTGGCTCGGTCACCTTGTCGCTGGATGGTCAAATCTTGCGTGAAGACAACCTGCATGTGCTCAGCGATGTCCCCGAGGCGGGCTTGTTCGGCCGCCTGCTTGATAAAGTCCGCTTGATGTTCGAATAAGCGTGCAGTATGTCTGGCCGGGGGGGTGCCCCTGGCCCCCGACGTCCCATTCTTTCTGAAAGGTGCGCCATGATTGCTGGTGTGGATAACGACAGTATTGTTTATCTGAACGGTCAATACGTGCGGTTGGGTGATGCTCGCATTTCCGTGCTCGACCGAGGTTTCATTTTTGGCGACGGTATCTACGATGTTGTGCCTGCCTATGCCGGTCGTCCGTTTCGCATGGACGAACACTTGGCACGGCTTGAGCGCAGTCTGGCGTCCATCCAAATCACGGTCGATAAAACGCGCGCTGACTGGGAGCAGCTGGTCACCGATATGCTTCAACGCTCGGGGCTGCAAAACTGCATCGTTTATATCCAGGTAACGCGCGGCGTGGCAAAGCGAGATCACGCGTTTCCCACGGGTATTACCCCCACGGTATTTTGCATGGTTTCGCCATTCCAGCGCCCTGACGCGGCCGCTCGCGACGAGGGCCTTAGTGCGGTGTCCATCCCGGATCTGCGCTGGTTGCGCTGCGAGATCAAATCGGTCTCCCTGCTGGGTAATGTGCTGGCCAAGCAGGCCGCCGTCGAGGCCGGCGTTGACGAAGTCCTGCAGTTTCGCGACGGCATGCTGACCGAAGGCGCGTCGTGCAATGTGTGGCTGGCCAAAGGCGGTACGCTGCTTGCGCCGCCGCGCAGCAATCTGATTTTGGAAGGCATCCGTTACCGGTTTCTTGAAGAACTGGCCATGCAGGCAGGCGTCCCGTTTGAAGCCCGTGCCATCACCGAAGCCGAGGTGGACGAGGTGGATGAAATCATGATTACCTCGGCTACCCGCGAGATCTTGCCGGTAACCCGTTATAACGGCCGTCCGGTCGGGACGGGCGCACCCGGCCCGGTTTATCAAACCTTGCGCAAGGGGTACGATGAAGCGATACGCACTCTTGAGCAGGCTTGATTATGTTTCCTGAAATTCCGCCTGAAGAATCCCTCATCGAGTACCCCTGTGAATTCCCGATCAAGGTCATGGGGCGTGCGCACCCGGACTTTGCCCAGGCACTCACCGACGTCGTGTTGCAGTTCGATCCCACATTCGACCCCTCCACCGTCGAAATGCGCCCCAGCCGCAGTGGCAACTATATGGGGCTTACGTTCCGCATAACCGCGACCTCGCGCGAGCAGCTCGACAGCCTGTACCAGGCGTTGCATGGCCACGCCATGGTGTCGGTGGTTCTGTAGTGCCGCAGCTGATCAAAACTCGCTGGCTGCCGCGCCCCGCGTCATACGAGCAGGTGTGGGCGGCCATGCGTGACTTCACCGAGGCGCGCACCAGCCGCACGCCGGACGAGATCTGGCTGATCGAGCACGACCCGGTTTATACGCTGGGGCAGGCTGGCAAGCGCGAGCATGTTATTGATCCTGCCGGCATACCCGTAGTTGCCTGCGATCGGGGCGGACAAATTACGTATCACGGTCCGGGCCAGGTAACGGCCTATTGCCTGATCAGTCTGCGTCGGTATCATTTGTTTGTGAAAGAGTACGTCATGCTTCTTGAAGGCGTACTGCTAGGTTTGCTGCACGATCTGGGCCTCACCGGGGCGTGTACCCGGCCCGGTGCACCCGGCGTCTACGTGCCGCTGGCCAATCCG
>JAJUIY010000010.1 GCA_029267415.1 Alcaligenaceae bacterium | reverse complement strand
TAAAGATTTGGACGAATTCTTTGCCGGTCGAGGTTCGGCATCCGGTACGTTGGAGTCTGACATTGCCCTATTGGATGGTTGCTAATGGGGTTAGCATAACCGAAAATTGTTTAGAAATTCAGTGATTCACGCGACGTAGGGGTCGGGAATACGCATTGTTGCCAATAGCGTCGTTTCCAGCTTTTCCATGCGGTCGGCGTCTTCAGGTGTTTCGTGGTCGTAACCCAATGCGTGAAACACCCCATGGATCACCAAGTGTGCGGCGTGGTGCAGCAGCGGCTTTTGTTGTTCTTGGGCTTCGCGTTGCAGTGCGGGCAGGCACACGACCACATCGCCCCGCGCGGTGCCTTCCGGGTCAATGCCGTACTCGAAGGTAAGTACGTTTGTGGCGTAGTCGCGTCCGCGGAAATCATGGTTAAGCATGCGTCCTTCATCGGCATCCACAAAACGTATGGTCAGTTCGGCGCGTTGCAGGGCGGGGCCGGGCAGACCGTCGCGGGCGGCTGCCAGCAGGGCCTGCTGCACCCATCGCCGCACACGCCAGCGCGGCAGTTCGGGGGCGTCCACGGCATATTGCACTGCCAGGTGTAGCTCAGGAGGCATGGTTACCGGCCTTTTGATAGGCATCCACAATGCGCGCCACCAGGGGGTGGCGCACAACATCGCGACTGGTGAAGTGGGTAGTTGCGATGCCATTGACCTCGCGCAGGATGTCGACGGCATGGTTAAGCCCGCTGCGCTGCCCCCGTGGGAGGTCAACTTGCGAGGGGTCACCGTTCACCACGGCTTTGCTGCCAAATCCGATGCGCGTCAAGAACATTTTCATTTGTTCCGGCGTCGTGTTCTGCGCTTCGTCCAGAATGACGAAAGCGTGGTTAAGGGTACGGCCACGCATATAGGCCAGCGGGGCAATTTCAATTACCTGCCGCTCAAACATGCGCTGCACGCGCTCGAAACCCATCAGGTCGTAGAGAGCATCGTACAGGGGGCGCAAATAGGGATCGACCTTTTGTGTCAGGTCTCCGGGCAAAAAGCCCAGCCGCTCGCCGGCTTCCACGGCCGGTCGGGTCAGCACCAGGCGCTCTACTGTATCGCGTTCCAGCGCGTCAATGGCGCAGGCCACGGCAAGCCAGGTTTTACCGGTGCCTGCCGGACCCACACCAAAGGTGATGTCGTGGCGCAGGATGTTGTTCAGGTAATCACGCTGGCGCGGCGTACGGGGGCGCACTTCGGCCTTGGGAGTGCGCAGGTTGGGTGCGGCGTCGTCGCCCTGAACGTTCGGTAGGTCGCGCGCGTCGCGAATTTCCGGGTCGTCGTCGGCGGGAGTGTCGTTATTGGGGGCGTCAGGCGTTTCGGCTACCGGGTCGCCATTGCCGTGGCCGGCACCGAGTTCTACCAGTCCAAGCTGGATGTCGCTGGCTGAAAGTTCTTTATGGACGGCGCGGTTGTGAAACCATTGAACGGCATCGGCGGCCTTTTCGGCATTGGTGCCGGTGATGGCAATGCGTTGCCCGCGGCGGTTGATCTGCACATCCCAGCCATCGGCGATTTGTCGCAGATTGCTGTCAAGGGGTCCGCAAAAATTCGCCAGGTGGGTGTTGTCCCCTTCAAGATTAATGACAACGGGTGGCGTGTTGCGGGAGGGTCGGGCCATAAGTGGTGTGCTCGTTCAGGACTCGTTGATCACAATTTCGCCACGCAGCGAGTTAGCCAGCGCTTGTGTGATGCGCACCTGGACCATGTGACCGATCAGGCGAGGGTTGCCGCTGAAATTTACCATACGGTTATTGGCGGCGCGTCCGGCCAGTTCGTTGGGGTCGCGGCGCGAAGGGCCTTCGACCAGCACATCTTGTACGGTGCCCACCATGGCCTGGCTGATGGCGGTGGCCTGTTCGTTTAGCAATGCCTGCAGACGGTGCAGGCGGTGGCGCTTCACATCCAGGGGTGTGTCGTCTTCAAGATCGGCCGCGGGTGTGCCGGGTCGGCGCGAATAGATAAATGAATACGACTGGTCAAAGCCGACGTCGCGCACCAGTTGCAGGGTTTTTTCAAAATCGTCTTCGGTTTCTCCCGGGAAGCCGACAATAAAGTCGGACGACAAGAGCAGGTCAGGGCGGGCCGCCCGCAAGCGCCGCGCAATCGACTTGAATTCAAGCGTGGTATAGCCGCGCTTCATGGCCACCAGCACGTTGTCGCTGCCAGCCTGAACCGGCAGGTGCAGGTAGGGTGCCAGCTTGGGCAGCTTGCCGTGCGCTTCGATCAGGCGCGTGGTCATTTCCTTGGGGTGTGACGTGGTGTAGCGTATGCGTTCGATGCCGGGAATCTCGTGCACGTATTCGAGCAACATGGCGAAGTCGGCGATGCCGTCACCTTCGGGCATGGCACCGCGGTAGGCGTTCACGTTCTGGCCCAGCAGCGTGACTTCTTTTACGCCCTGATCGGCCAGGTCGGCGATGTCCATCAACACGTCTTCGAACGGACGGGACACTTCGGGACCACGTGTGTAGGGAACCACGCAGAAACTGCAGTATTTGCTGCAACCTTCCATAATCGAGACAAATGCCGTGGGCCCTTCGACCCGTGCCGGTGGCAAGTTGTCGAATTTCTCAATTTCGGGGAAGCTGATGTCAACCTGCGGCTTGCCGCCATTTTGCCGCTCCCGGATCAGCTCGGGCAGGCGGTGCAGCGTTTGCGGCCCGAATACCACATCAACATAGGGCGCGCGCCGGATAATGGCCTCACCCTCTTGGCTGGCCACACAGCCGCCGACACCAATGATCAAGTCAGGGCGCTGGTTTTTAAGCTGGCGCACACGTCCAAGATCCGAAAATACTTTTTCCTGGGCCTTTTCACGTACCGAACACGTATTGAACAAAATGATGTCGGCGTCTTCGGCGGTCTGGGTTAGTTCGATGCCTACGTCTTCGTTCAGGACGTCGATCATTTTGTCAGAGTCGTATTCGTTCATCTGACAGCCGAAGGTGCGAATGAACAGCTTGCGCCGCGTGGCGTCGGAGGGGCGGGATGTGGCCGCAGCTTGGGTGCCGGGCACGGAGGACTGACCTTCAGGGGCGGTGGCCGGGGCGGCCTGACCGGCCCGTTTCAAAATGGTTTCTTGCATAGCGATTGCCGTGACGGGTGTTTATCCCGGGGGCTGTGTGTCAAATATGTAAATTATAACGGCCCTGAAGGTTCAGGGCCGGGATGGAATATGCCAGGAAAGACGCGTATTAACCCAGCTCGGCGCTGGGGTCGTCTTTTTTGACGGGTTTTACCAGGTCTTCGCGCTTGACGCCCAGCCACATCGCGATGGCCGCCGCCACAAATACGGACGAGTAAATACCAAACCAGATACCGATGGTAAGTGCCAGCGAAAAGTAATGCAGGGTGGGGCCGCCAAAAAACAGCATGGCCAGCACCATCATCTGGGTAGAACCGTGGGTGATTACCGTGCGGGAAATGGTTTGCGTGATGGCACTGTTGATGACCTCGTCTGTGGGCATCTTGCGATACTTGCGGAAGTTTTCTCGGATGCGGTCCATGATGACGACCGATTCGTTGACCGAGTACCCCAAAACGGCCAATACACCGGCCAATACCGAGAGCGAGAATTCCCATTGGAAGATGGCAAAAAAGCCCAGAATGATGACGACGTCGTGCAAGTTGGCCACCACGCCGGCAATGGCAAACTTCCATTCAAATCGGAAACCCAAGTACACCATGATGCCGATGACCACAAACAGCAGCGCCATCAGGCCGTTGTGCACGAGTTCTTTGCCCACCTGCGGGCCTACGAATTCGACCCGACGTAATTCGGCGTCAGGCTCGGCCTGTTGCAGCGCGGCCATAATGCTTTCACTTTGCTCGGCCGAACTTTCGCCCTCGCGCACGGGAAGACGGATCATCACGTCAAGCGATGTACCGAAGTTTTGCACCTGGAAGTCGGTATAGCCCAATTCGTTGATGGATTCACGAATTTGTTCGAGTTGCGCCGGCTTCTGGTAATGCACCTCCATGACCGTTCCGCCGGTGAACTCGATGGACAGGTTGAAACCGCGCAGCGCGATGAACACGACGGCCGTGATGAAGGCGGCCAGACTGATCAGGTTTAGCACCAGCGCGTGGCGCATGAACGGGATGGTGCGTTTAATACGGAAAAATTCCATGGTGTATGCCTGCTGTGTTTTAGCTGGCAGCGCCTAGGTGGCGCTGCGCCATTGCGTTATCCGTTGTCCTCAGGTTTCCAGACCTGGCCAATCGAGATTTTCTGAAGCTTGCGACGACGTCCATACCACAGGTTCACGATGGCGCGAACGCCGACCACCGCCGAGAACATGGACGTGAGGATGCCGATGGTGTGTACCACCGCAAAGCCGCGCACTGGCCCTGTGCCGAAGGCCAACAGGGCAATACCAACGATCAGCGACGTGAGGTTGGAGTCGAGAATGGTGCCCCAGGCGCGGTCGAAGCCGATAAATATGGCCTGTTGAGGCGGTTGCCCCGCACGGAGTTCTTCACGTATGCGCTCGTTGATCAGGACGTTGGCGTCGATGGCCATACCCAGGGTAAGGGCCAAGGCCGCGATACCCGGCAAGGTGAGCGTGGCCTGCAGCATGGACAGAATGGAAATTAGCAGAACCAGATTCAGGATCAGGCCCAGCGTGGAGAACACGCCCATTAACTGATAGTAGGCGATGATGAATATGGCAATGGCCAGAAAGCCGAATAGCGTGGACTTGAAACCCATCGCGATATTTTCTGCGCCCAGGCTGGGTCCGATAGTGCGCTCTTCGATAATGCTCATGGGTGCCGCCAATGCGCCAGCACGTAGCAGCAGCGCAATATCGGCGGCTTCCTGGGCATTCATGCTGCCCGTGATTTGTACCTGGCCACCCGGAATTTCACTGCGGATCACGGGGGCGGTAACTACTTCCCCCTGGTTGTTTTCGAACAGCACAATCGCCATCCGGCGGTTAATGTTGTTGCGGGTAACATCGCGAAAAATACGCGCGCCCTTGGCGTCGAGTGTCAGGTTTACCGAGGGTTGTTGCGTTTGGGAATCACGCCCGGGTTGTGCGTCTTGCAGGTTTTCGCCGGTCAAGATCACTTGCCGGCGCAGTAGTAATGGCTGCCCGTCGCGGTCGGTATAACGCTCGAGGCCGAAGGGAACCGTACCCTGGGCCAGCGCCGCCTGAGCGGTGGGTGAGTCATCGACCATGCGGATCTCCAGCGTGGCGGTACGACCCAGAATTTCTTTGGCTTTGGCCACATCCTGCACGCCGGGTAGCTGAACAATAATGCGGTCGGACCCTTGCTGCTGGATAACGGGTTCGGCTACGCCGAGTTCGTTAATGCGGTTGTGCAGGGTGGTCATGTTTTGCCGTAGCGCGTTGGTCTGAACCTGGGTGACGGCCGTGTCGGTCAGGGTGGCGCTAAGGCTGAAGGGAGCATTGCTTTCATTTCCGGCCACAAACGCCATGTCGGGCAAGGCGCGGCGCAAGGTGCTAAGGGCCGCGTCACGGTCGGCAGCGGTGTCGAAGTTGGCCACAACGGACAAATCGCTGCGTTCGATATTGCCGCTGCTGATGCGTGCATCGCGCAACACGCTGCGGATGTCATTGGCGATGGTGTCGTAGCGCCCCGTGAGGGCCCCACGCATATCCACTTCAAGCAGAAAGTGGACGCCGCCGCGCAGGTCGAGACCCAGGTGCATGGGCAGCGCGCCAATGGAAGCCATCCAATTGGGCGAAGCCGGCAGTAAGTTGAGTGCGACGGTGTAATCCGGGTTTTCGGGGTCCGGATTTAGCCGGTGTTCGATCAGGTCTTTCGCTTTCAGCTGCTCGTCGGTGGTGGCAAAACGCACCCGCACCGTGCCCACCGGGCCGTTTTGCTCGTACCAGGACCCTGTTGATTCGATCTGGGCCGACCTCAATATCTCCTCGACGGTGTCGATCATGCCAGGGTCGACACGCACGGTGGACTTGGCGCCGGCGATCTGAACGGCCGGTGATTCGCCATAGAAGTTCGGCAGGGTATACACGATGCCGATGATCAGGGCCGTCAGGACGATCAGGTATTTCCAGAGTGGGTAACGGTTCATGGTGGATCAACAGGAAAGCGAAAGGGTCACCCCGGTGCCGTCACGGGAGCCGGGGTATCGGGTATTACAGGGCCTTGATGGTGCCCTTGGGCAGTACGGACGATACCGATGTGCGCTGCATCAGAACTTCAACGGGCCGGTCGCCGGCCTGGCTGATTTCAAGGGTGACGTAGTTGTCGTCCACCTTGGTGATTTTGCCCAGCATGCCGCCGGCCGTCATGACTTCGTCACCTTTGGCCAGATTGGCCACCAGGTTGCGGTGTTCTTTCTGGCGTTTCATTTGGGGCCGAATCATCAGAAAATAGAGCACCACAAACATCAAGATGATGGGCATCATGCTCACGAGGGGGTTGGCGCCTTCGGCCCCGGCCTGCGCCATGATCAGTGTCAAAGTTTCGATTGCTTGCATCGCAAAGCTCCTGAGGGTGTTTTTTAGTTAACGGGGTATTGTAGCGAGATATCGTTTATTCGATACCCCTGGCGCGGTCTTGAAGGAAGCGAGCGCGCCAGACGTCAAACTCGCCACGTTCGATCGCCTCGCGCATCTCTTGCATCAGCGATAAGTAAAAATGAAGGTTATGCACGGTGTTAAGCCGGGCTCCATTGATTTCGCGCGTGCGTTGCAAATGGTGAAGGTACGCGCGTGAGAAATTCGTGCAGGTGGGGCAGGGGCAGCTTTCGTCCAAGGCGCGCGTATCGTCGCGAAAACGCGCATTGCGGATCTTGATGTCGCCAAAACGGGTGAACAGCCAACCGTTACGGGCATTGCGCGTGGGCATGACGCAATCAAACATGTCCACCCCGTTGGCGACACCCTCAACCAAGTCTTCGGGTGTGCCAACACCCATCAGGTAGCGCGGTGCATGGGTGGGCATGCGCGGGGTGGTGTGAGCAAGAATGCGCATCATGTCTTCTTTCGGTTCGCCCACCGAAAGGCCGCCAATGGCATAGCCTTCGAAACCAATGTCGACCAGGCCCGCCAGCGATTCGTCGCGCAAGTCCTCGAACATACCCCCTTGGACAATGCCGAACAGTGCGTTGGGGTTTTCAAGCTGAAGGAAGGTGTCGCGTGAGCGGCGCGCCCAGCGCAATGACATCCGCATTGACTGTGCAGCCTCATCAACGGTAGCGGGTTCGCCGTCAATCATGTAGGGGGTGCATTCGTCAAACACCATGGCGATGTCCGAGTTCAGACTGTTCTGGATGCGCATGGATTCTTCAGGCGTGAGAAACAGCCGGGCGCCGTCGATGGGCGAGGCAAACCGCACGCCTTCTTCGGTGATTTTTCGCAGACCTTCAAGGCTGAACACCTGGAAGCCGCCCGAATCCGTAAGCAATGGTTTATGCCATTGCATGAAGCCGTGAAGACCGCGGTGTTTCTCGATGATTTCTGTGCCGGGGCGCAGCCATAAATGGAAGGTATTGCCCAGCACGATCTGTGCCCCGCTGGCATCGAGTTCGTGGGGCAGCATGCCCTTGACTGCGGCATAGGTGCCCACGGGCATGAAGACGGGTGTTTGAACCACACCGTGGTTTAACGTAATTTGGCCGCGACGGGCGGCGCCGTCGGTTGTCAGAAGTTTGAACTGTAAACCGGACATAATTTAGGGTGCTTCAATGAACATGGCATCGCCATAGCTGAAAAAGCGATACCGCGATTGTATGGCGTGCTGGTAGGCACGGCGTATGGGGTCCATGCCGGCCAGTGCCGACACCATCATCAACAAGGTCGACTGAGGCAGGTGAAAATTGGTAAGCAACGCATCTACCCACTGGAACCGGTGACCCGGCGTGATGAATAGTCGGGTGTCGCCCGCGATGGCATGTGCTTCAACGGGGAGTGTGGGCCCGCCTAGTTGGGCGGCGGCCGATTCCAGCGCCCGGGCCGAGGTGGTCCCCACGGCAATAACCCGCCCGCCGGCATGGCGCGCGGCGGTGATGCGCCGGCAGGTTTCGGCCGGTACTTCAAAGCGCTCGGCATGCATGACGTGCTCGCTCAGCCGTTCCACACGTACGGGCTGGAAGGTGCCGGCTCCCACATGCAGGGTTACGAAGGCGCGGGCAATCCCGGCGTCGTCCAGGCGCTTCAGCATGTCGGCATCAAAATGCAGGCCTGCCGTGGGTGCGGCAACCGCCCCCGGATTGCGTGCGTAGACGGTCTGATAGCGTTGCTCGTCGTGCGTGTCGGGCGCGTGTGTAATGTAGGGCGGCAACGGCGTGGCGCCGTATTGCTCCAGAGTTTCCAGCACCGGTTGGTCAAACTGCAGGGCGAAGAGCTCGCCCTCGCGGCCAGTCACGGTAGCACGCGCCGCCTCGGCCAGCCAAAGCGAGGTGCCGGGGCGCGGTGCCTTGCTGCTGCGCACGTGCGCTAACGCGTTGTGACTGTCCACAACACGTTCCACCAGTACTTCTACCTTGCCACCCGTTTCTTTATGACCGGTCAGTCGCGCCTTGATCACGCGAGTATCATTGAATACCAGCAAATCATTGGGCTGCAGCAAGTCTGGAAAATCGGTAAATTGACGGTCATGCAATGCGCCATGGCTGTCCAGATACAGCAGGCGGCTGGCCGTGCGCCGGGCCGCCGGGTGCTGGGCAATCAGTTCGGGGGGAAGGTCATAGTCGAACTGCGAAAGGTGAAGGTCTGCGTTCACGAAAGGATCACAATGTGCGGAAACAGAAAAACAGGGTTCCTGCCTGATATCAGGCACGCCCTGGTGCAGCTGGGTATTGTAGCGCTGATGCTATGGGGCGCCGTGGTGCAGGCGCAAGCTCAGGCCCTGCCGCCGGAGCTGCAGCCGGCGTGGCAGGGCACCGGGTTGCCATCCTCGGCGTTATCGTTATATGTGCAAGAGGTGGGTGGCGGTCCGCTGATGGCACTGAATGCGTCCGAGCCGCGTAATCCGGCGTCGGTGATGAAGGTGGTGACAACCTGGGCGGGTTTGCTCGCGCTTGGCCCGGAGCACCGTTGGCGCACAACGGCCCTGGCCGAACACGGGCTGCGTATTGACGAGCAGGGGACGCTGGCAGGGCCTCTGTACATTCGTGCCGGCGGTGACCCCGTATTCAGCGCACAAGATTTATGGACGCTACTGCGCGAATTGCGGCTGCGTGGTATTAAAAACCTGTCAGAGGTGGTGGTTGACCGTTCACTGTTTGGTCAAGTCACAATCGATCCCGGCGCATTTGACGGTGCCGCTGACCGTCCGTACAACGCCAGCCCTGACGCGATGATGGTGGGCCTGGGGGCCGTGCGACTGCTGTTCTATCCAGACGAACACGGGAAGAAATGGGTGCCTGTGATCGATCCGCCAGTACGTGGGCTGCGGGTTTCGGGCGATGTGGCATGGCGTGACGGCCGGTGCCCAGGGGCGCCGCGGGTAGGCACGCAGTTGGTCAACACCGAAACCGAAACTATTATCCAGATTAACGGTGAAGCCGTGGGGTCGTGTGGTGCTTTCAGTACCTACCGCCTTGCCTTGTCTCAGCCGCAGTTTTTCAATGGCGTGTTTCGCATGTTGTGGCGCGAGCTGGGGGGCACATTGGCCCGTGATATTCGTGCGGGAACGGTGCCGGCCAGTGCCCGTGAAATCGCCTGGCACAGCTCCGACACGCTGGCCGACGTGATCCGCCTGATCAATAAGCAAAGTAACAATGTGATGGCTCGCATGCTGTTGCTGCATGTGGGCGTCAGCATGAACGGAAGCGGGGCCACCCCGGCGTCGGCGGCCCGCGCGGCCCTTGCCCTCTTGCAGGAGTCCGGCGTTGACACACGTGGCTGGGTTATTGAGAACGGCTCCGGCCTGTCGCGTGTCGAGCGCCTGACAGCGGTTGGGCTGGCCGGAATGCTGGATCAGGCCTGGCGTTCACCATTGGCCGCTGAGTTCATGTCATCGCTGGCTATTTCGGGTGTGGATGGCACGGTGCGCCGACGCATGCGCAACGGGGATGCGCGCGGCATGGCCCATCTCAAGACCGGCACCCTGCGTGACGCGCGTGCGCTCGCCGGTTATGTGTTGGGGGCCTCCGGAAAGCGGTATATTCTTGTCAGCATGGTGAACCATGCCAACGCCGTGGCCGCTCGGTCATTTGAAGACGCCTTGGTGAACTGGCTTGCCGCGCGTTGACGTATTGCTCTGATTATCTGACTGCAGGAAAACCACATGCCCATCCATGAAATCCGTCACCCCCTGATTCGGCACAAAATCGGCCTTATGCGCCGTGGCGACCTGAGTACAAAAAACTTTCGAGAAATGTCACAGGAAATCGCGGCCCTGTTGACCTATGAAGCATCGAAGGACTTGCCGCTCGAACCCTATACCGTCCAGGGCTGGTGTGGCGAAGTGGAGGTCGAGAAAATCGCCGGTAAAAAGATTACGGTTGTGCCCATTTTGCGTGCGGGTATTGGCATGCTGGATGGTGTGCTCAGCCTTATTCCGGGGGCACGCGTCAGTGTGGTGGGCATACAGCGTAACGAAGAAACCCTGCAGGCCCAGACATATCTTGAGCGTCTGGCTGGCGAGCTGGACCAACGGCTGGCGCTTATTGTAGACCCCATGCTGGCCACGGGCGGTTCCATGAATGCCACCATTGATTTGCTGAAAAAAGCGGGGTGCCGCACTATTCGTGCGCTGGTGTTGGTGGCTGCACCGGACGGTATACGGGCGGTTGAAGAAAAGCACCCGGATGTCGACATTTATACGGCGTCCATCGACAGCCACCTTGATGAAAACGCGTACATTGTTCCGGGCTTGGGGGATGCTGGCGACCGTATTTTTGGCACGCGCCAGACCCATACCTGATCCCTGCTGCGCAGCAGCTGGCCGGGCCAACTTTTTACAATTGCTTATATCTGGCCAACAGCGTGCCCGTGGTGATGGGGTAGTATGGCAAACAACAGCTTCATACGGGCAAAGGCAATGAAAGCAGGACCAATCTTAGCGCTGGTTGCCATGGCAGCAGCCATTGCGCCGTCATCGGCTAGCGCCGCCGTGTGTGGCGCCCCATTCATGCATGAAGGCGGCTATACCGAGCTGCAGGGCTCGGGTGCATTACGCTTGGGGGCCAGCCTTAATTTCACCCAGGTCAACAAGGTGTCCGAGCAAGAGTGCGAGGCCCGTGTCACGGGTGCCGCCACCTATGGGCTGGCCGGGTTGCCGGAAGGGCAATCAGAACTGGATTACTTCATGACCGTTCGCGATGGGCACGCGGCGTTCGAGCGCCGTGAGGCCGATGGCAGCCGGCGTCCCGTTGAAGGCAAGTTCGACTTGCGCATGCTGGGCCTATTCACCTACGACCAGCCTGTGACCCGCGTCGGCCAGACCTTTCCTGAAATGAAATTCCAGATCAATGTCGATCGCAAGGCGGCCCAGACGGGCCCCATTGGCGTGCATACCGGCGTGAAGCGCGCCGGCGAGCCGCAAGTGATCAGTACGGCAGCGGGAGAACAACAGTGTTGGCCCATCCAGTACACGCGAACCATTGATTCCGTACAGGCATCGTTCAGTGGCATTGTGTTGCCCATACCAGAGATGGTTTCCACCGTCACGGACTGGTATTGCCCCGAGCTTAATATGGTAATGAAACAGGAAAGTCAGCAAAGTGGGCTGACGTCGGTTGTCGAAGTGACCGAGTTGCGCTGATCACCACGGTGGTCGCGCAGGGCAGTTTGTGGTGCCTGCGGAGCATAAGGGGTTCAAGTTGCTGGCAGGCATTGGTTTATGTGTTTTCACAGGAGCGACTCATGGCGAACAAACGATCAACACGAAGCGCCGAGCAGGATTTCATTGAGGCAATGCGCGAAAGCCTGGACACGGCCGAGCAACTGTTGCGTGAAGCGGCTGAAGCATCCGGCGACAAGGCGACCGAATTGCGCGAACGTGCCATGCATGCCTTGGAGCGCACCCGCGACGGCTTGCACGATGTACAAGACGAAGTCGTCGAACGCGGACGCCGCGCGGCACATGCGACTGACGATTATGTTCACGCCAACCCATGGCAGGCGGTTGCCGTGGCAGGCCTAGCTGGCCTGGTGATTGGCGCCCTTATGTGCCGCCGCTGATTTCCAGCCCTTCAATCGCGCGCCGGGCGCGCACACGTGAAAAGGGAGCCCTATGGCCTTACGGCGTTCTATTGGCGAGCTGGCAACCACCCTGTTGTCGCTCGTTCGCACCCGACTCGAGCTGTTTTCGCTTGAAGCGGCAGGGCAGAAGTCACACCTGATCCGCCTGGCCGTGCTGGCGTTTGGGGCGTTGCTGTGTCTTACCTTGGCGCTGCTGGTTTTTTCCATCGCGTTCGCCTTGTATTTTTGGCCGTCCGACCATCGTTACACGGCATTGTTCGGGCTTGCCTTGGTCTATGCCGTGCTTGGCGTACTCCTGTTTTTCTGGGTGCGCCGTACGCTGGTACGCGAACCCATGCCGTTTTCGGCCACGCTCGAAGAACTACAGCACGACATCGAGTTGGTTGAAGGGTTGGTGCGGTCCGACGATCGTGGCACTCGTCACGGCAAAGAGGAGGGGCTATGACCACCCGAATGACCCGACAAGAACGGTTGATACGGATCGAACTGGCCCGCACTCGGGCCGCGCTGGAGCGGCAGAACATATCGCGTTGCCTGTGTGATGTGCACGACGCCCTGACGCCGGCGGGCTTATGGCGAACGCTGTTTTCCGGACGGCGAGGCCGGCGGTCATCATCACGGCGTCTATCTGGCATATTCACGCAGTTGTTGTCATTGTCGCGACGTTATCCGCTTTTGCTGGGCACGGCTTCGGCAGCGCTCAGCAGTGTGGGCCGTGGGCGGCGCGGCTTGGTGTGGCGGATCGGGCTGACGGCCTTGGCAGGGTGGAAATTATTTCAGCGGTTTCAGGCCCATGTGCCCGAAGCCGTGCCAGCGTCGACCAACGTGCCGCTACGTGGCGACGGCGCGGGCAACACGCGCGTTACCGCCGCACGAAACACCCCCGGCAATTAACTGAATGCAGCCGCGTGGGCCGCGTGTGTAATCCGCGCATGGGTGCGCTTGCCACCGTGCGCGAAGCGTTGGGTCATAACCCCAGCGAGGCCCACATCGCATCAACACGCCGGGTAACCTCTTCGTCCATGTGAATGGGTGTGCCCCATTCGCGCTGTGTTTCGCCGGGCCACTTGTTGGTGGCATCCAAGCCCATTTTGCCGCCCAGCCCGGACACCGGCGATGCGAAATCCAGGTAGTCGATGGGCGTGTTTTCCGTCAGCACAGTATCGCGTACCGGGTCCATGCGCGTGGTCATTGCCCACACGACTTCCTTCCAGTCGCGGACATCCACGTCTTCGTCGACCACAATAATGAACTTGGTGTACATGAACTGGCGCAAAATACTCCAGATGCCAAACATGACCCGCTTTGCATGGCCGGCGTACTGCTTGCGGATGGACACCACCGCCAAGCGATAGCTGCAGCCTTCGGGTGGCAGATAAAAATCCACAACTTCTGTCAATTGGCGCTTGAGCAGTGGCACGAAGACTTCGTTCATGGCAACGCCCAGCACGGCGGGCTCGTCGGGCGGCTTGCCCGTGTAGGTGCTGTGGTAAATGGGGTTGCGCCGCATGGTGATACGCCGCACCGTAAAGACAGGGAACCAGTCTTGTTCGTTGTAATAGCCCGTGTGGTCGCCGTAGGGGCCCTCAAGGGCCATTTCGTACCCTGTGTTGGGCGGCGGCGCCACGCCATCGGGCACGTCGGGGCGAATTGCATCGGGGTGGTCGGCCGGCAAGATTTCGCCTTCCAGCACCATTTCGGCCCAGGCAGGTACGGACAGGTTGCTGCCCAGCGCCGGGGCCACTTCGGTACGGGAGCCACGCAGCAAGCCAGCAAACTGGTATTCGGACAGGCTGTCGGGTATGGGGGTGACAGCAGCCAGAATAGTGGCGGGGTCGGCCCCCAGGGCGACGGCAATAGGGAAGGGCTTGCCGGGATGGGCAAGGCTGTGATCCCGAAAATCCAGTGCTCCACCACGGTGTGACAACCAGCGCATGATCAGCTTGTTACGTCCAAGCAGCTGCTGGCGGTAAATGCCCAGGTTTTGGCGCCGGGCGTTGGGCCCACGTGTAATGACCAGACCCCAGGTGAGCAGGGGCGCCACATCACCCGGCCAACAACGCTGCAAGGGAATCATGTTCAGGTCAACGTCGGCACCCTCAATCACCACCTCTTGGCATGCGGGGCTCTTTTGTGTGCGCGGGTTCATGTCCCACAGTGCGGATTTGAGCATGGCCACTTTTGCCAGCGTGTCTTTGAAGCCGCGTGGCGGTTCGGGCTCGCGCAGTGAGGCCAGCAGTTCGCCGATGTCGCGCAATGCGTTGACGTCGTCCGCCCCCATACCCCATGCGACACGCCGCGGCGTACCGAACAGGTTGGCCAACACAGGCATTTGTGCCGGGGCGCCGTTGTGCTGCGGGTTCTCGAACAACAGGGCAGGCCCTTCGCGGCGCAATACCCGGTCGCTGATTTCCGTCATGTCGAGGTCAGTGGAAACCGGGACAGCAATGCGCTTGAGTTCGCCCGAGCGCTCAAGCTGTTGGATAAAATCTCGGAGATCGCGATATTTCACGGTGGTCGGCTGATGCGGTTGTGGGTCGCCTGAATTCAGACTTGAGGTTACATTAAGGATCGACCCTGAAGGTTAACATTCTCTGAGCGCCCGTATGGCGGGCCCCGACATTGTGGATAATCACATGATATCTGGCAACGCTTCCGGCGCCGCGTTGCGTATCTCGCTGCGTCGCATTTTTCAGCATACTGCCGAAGTTCTGCGCTTGGGTACCAGCTATCTTGGTCTGGCTGTGCTGGTGTCTGCCGTGCTTATCGCCAGTGTGCCGCCCTTGCGGGGCCAGGCGCAACAATTGCACGAGCTTGCCGTGGCGGCGTTGCAGCCGGGCGGGCTGCGCATGTCGGCTGCTTACCTGGATGCCGCGTATGGTGATGGCGCTGCCGGGCGCGCCGATGGGCTTTCTGGTGTGCAGCCTGTGACAACCGCCGATGGGCTGCCCTGGCCCATTTTGACTGAAGAAGACCTCGCCGCTGCGCAAGAGGGTATGGCCGATGTGCCCGAGCACCTGCAATTTACACAGGTACTGGCAAAGTCCGAACAGCAGCTGAATATCCCGGGTATCACCGCAACTCAGGCGGAAGCGCTGCGCAGCTATATCGCGCGTAAATACCGCGTTGCAAAAAGTGCGGCCGGCGCCCTGATTGCCACGGTGTTTACCGTTGGCCGCGAAATGGAGTTAGACCCCCAGCTGCTGCTGGCCGTTATTGCTATTGAATCGCGTTACAACCCGTTTGCTGAAAGTCACATGGGTGCCCAAGGTTTAATGCAAGTGATGACACGGGTGCACAAAGACAAATTTGCGGCCTTGGGCGAGGGCCCATTGGCGGCCCTGCATCCGCTGGTCAATATACAGGTGGGCTCCAAGATTCTTTACGATTGCATCAAGCGCCGCGGTTCCATTGATGGCGGCTTGGCCTGTTATGTAGGGGCCACCGGCCCCAGCGATGGCGGTTATGGCGCCAAGGTGAAGGCCGAATGGCGCCGCATAGCTCTGGCCTCGGGGATTCCCATCGAGGGGTGATCGCGACGTTTCCCCAAGGCCGGCCATTCATACCCCCAGGAATCGTGCCATGCGGGCAACCGCTTCTTCCAGCCGCTCCAGCCCGGTGGCATACGAGAAACGCAAGGTGTAGCTGGCGTGGGCCGGTCCGAAGTCGCGCCCCGGCACGGCCGCAACGCTGGCTTCGTGCAACAGGCGTTGCGAAAACGCATCGCTGTCGTCACTGTGCTGTCGGATGTCGGCGTAAATGTAAAACGCGCCGTCGGGCTTTACCGGCACCGTCAGCCCCAGGTTTTCCAGGGCGGGCACCAAGTAATCACGCCGTTGTTTCAGCGACTGCTTGCGCTTTTCATAAATCTGCATCACTTCCGGGTCAAAGCACGTGAGAGCCGCATGCTGCGACAGGGTGGGCGCGCAAATGGCCAAACTGGCTGCCAATTTTTCGATAGGGGCCAGCAGTGCCTCGGGCACAATCATCCAGCCCAGGCGCCAGCCGGTCATGTGAAAATATTTTGAAAAGCTGTTGACGATGATGATGTTGTCGTCCAGCGTGAGCGCACTTTTCGGCGTGCCATCGTAGTACAGGCCCAGATAGATTTCATCCATGATGATGAAGCCACCGCGTTGGCGCACTTCGCGTATCAGTGCTTGCAGTGCGTCACGTTCGACAGAGGTGCCGGTGGGGTTGCTGGGCGAGGCAATCAGCACACCGCGCGTCGCAGGCCCCCAGTGGCGTGCAACCGTTTCGGCATCCAGCTGGAAGCGCTGTTCTTTTCCGCACGGTATCAAGCGGGGCACACCGCCGGCGCTGGCAATGAAGTTCTGGTTTGCCGGATACGATGGGTCGGGCATCAGAACCTCGTCGCCCGGATTAATCAGTGCCATGCTTGCCAGTACCAGTGCACCCGATGCACCGGAAGTCACAATGACGCGGCTTGCGTCCACCTGGGCGCCAAAGTGCTCGCCGTAGTAATTGGCGATCGCATCACGCAATAGCCCCAGGCCGGCGGGCTCGGAATAGCCGCTCAGCCCCGCCTCTGACGCTCGGTGTAACGTTTCTACGACCTGAGGGGGCGCAGTGAAGTCCGGTTCTCCGATTCCCAGGCTGATAATGTCGCGTCCCTGGGCATTGAGCGCCGTGGCTTGCTTGAACAGTTCCACTGCGTAGAATGGCATGATTTCTTCGGTACGCTTGGCAAGGCTGAACATAAGGCAGAAAATCCAACATTAAAAAACAGATTGTAGTCGCCCGGCGTTGCCGGGCCTTACACGGAGTGAAGTATGCATTCTTCATCACGCCGCGCATTCTTTCGTGGCCGCAGGCTTCCACAGACACCTTGGGAAGAATTTTGCCAGCGGGTGCGGCGCACGTTAACCGGTGAGTTCATCGAGTTCAAAGTGGCTGGCGCAGCGGGGTCGGGCCGCATCACGGTACAAGATACGGCCGATGTCCATCATGTCAGGGCCTTGTGCCACGAATATGGCGTGGTGTTTTGCCTTGATGGCCTTTCGATGCCCGTACGCCAGCCCGAACAGGCCACCGTATGGGTACGTCCCGGCAAAAGCATGTCGCAATTAAGCCGCATTGATGAACACAGCAACCGGTGGTTTGTCCAACCAGGATGCACCTTGGGTGACTTGGTCGATGCCGGGTTTGAGTCGCTTTCGCACTTGCCCCGGCAGTTGACGGTGGCCGTCTGGCTTGCAGACCGCACTTTATCCGATTATGTGCCCGGGCGCACTTTTCGGTCCGGGCTTGAACACGCCTCATTGTTGCTGGGCGACGGAGAGTCTGTGCACTTGGGGCCGTTTTCCGCGGAAAACACCAAGCCACTGCGTGGCCTGCGCTTGCAACAACTTGTGCCCGCACTTTATCGGCTCGCAGCGGGGCCGCAAGCCAAAGCCTGTCTGAAGGCCAAATTCTGGCCGTCGCGATACCGCCTGGACGCCCTGATGCCCGACCACGGCGCCCCGCAGAACTTGGCTCATTTTTGCCTGGGCCATGGGGGTGACCTGGGTTGGGTGGAATGGGTGGTGCTGAACCGCGACACAATGGACCCGGCCCAAGACCAGGCTGGCTGCTTCAGCACTGACCTGGTCGATGCTGAGGGGCTGCGCGAGCACGCTGCCGAGCTGGATTGGGCAGTCAAGGACTTGTTCGATCCGCAGCGTGTTTTTCCCGATATCGGGCAAGACTTGTAAGAGTTCGTGTGGCGCCAAGTGCGCGCTAGAATGGGGGCAGCCTCAACTCTATCAAGGGCGCCATGTCGACGGGTCTTATCCTTACGGGCGGCGGTGCCAGAGCCGCGTACCAGGTCGGGGTGCTCTCGGGCATCTTCGATATTCTGGATCCCGACCACAGTGTTGACTTTGTAAACCCGTTTCCGATTATCTGCGGGTCGTCGGCCGGGGCGATCAACGCGGCGTCGCTGGCTTGCCACGCGCACGACCCCCATGCAGGTATGCAAAAACTGGCTCTGCTTTGGGGTTCCCTGCATACCGACCGGGTTTACTACGCTGACCCCGCAGGGTTGGCGCACACGGGCCTGAAGTGGCTGGGGCTGTTGGCGCTGGGTTGGCTGCTGCCTAACCTTAAGCGGGCGCGGCCCAGGTCGTTTCTGGATAACTCGCCGCTGCGCCGACTCCTTGACGACACACTGGACTTTGATCGTTTGCGGGCCAACCTGGCTCAACGCCATTTGGATGCTCTGGCCATCACCGCGACAGGTTACGAAACCGGCGAACATCTCACCTTTTATCAGTCAGATATCAAGATCAAGCCGTGGCGCCGGTCGTTGCGCCGGGCAGTGCCAGGGCCGATCGGGGTTGATCACCTTATGGCGTCCAGCGCCATACCCTTTATTTTTCCGGCTCAGCCTATCCTGATCGGGGGGCAGACAGAATGGTGTGGAGACGGCTCAATGCGGCAGTTGGCCCCCTTGAGCCCCGCCATACACCTGGGGGCGCGGCGTGTGGTCGTGATCGGTACCGGGCACCAGGACGATACCCATCCTGAGAATCGTCATCACGACGCCGGTTACCCCACACTGGCCCAAATTGGCGGCCATGCCTTGTCCAATATCTTCCTGGACAGCCTATCCATGGATATCGAACGACTGGATCGCATTAACGCATTGCTTGCCAAACTGGCTCCAGATGCATTACAAAGCGAGTCGCTTCGCCCTGTACATTCATTGGTGATCACACCCAGCAAGTCGCTCGACGATATCGCGATGGCACATTTGACGCAGATGCCTCGGGCTGTTCGCACCTTATTTCGTGTTCTTGGTGTATCGTCCACATCAGGCCCGGATACGGGGGGAGCGTTAATTTCGTATCTCTTATTTGAGGCGCACTATACGCAGGAGTTGATCCGCCTTGGGCGGGCCGACAGTTTCACCCGCGTCGAGGACGTCAAGGCGTTTTTCAAGGAGGCATCCGCATGAGTTCAGCCCAAGCATTGCAAGCGTTATTGCGGCAAGGGGGCGAGATCGACACCCCGGCTTCTCAGGAAGCCGTCATGCAGGCCGCCACCGAGGCCGGTCTGACTGCATTGGTTGTCGATTGCGACCGCGCCCGCAGCCGGTCGGCTGTGTTGCGAGCGGTGGCCAAGGCCGTCGATTTCCCCGAGTTTTTTGGCAGCAATCTCGATGCCTTGTACGACTGCTTGTCGGACACGGTCATGGATCAGCGCGACGGTCTGTTTCTGTGGTTTCACCGATTGCACACGGGTGATCCAATTTTGGGGGACGACGCCCGCGCGGTATTGCAGGTGTGTCAGGACGTGGTCGAGTTTGCCGAAAACAACGGTCGCGTGTTCAGTTACGTGGTTGAGCATGCCGGCAAGCACCCCGATCCGGTGGTTGAGCAGCCTGTTTCCCAACCTGATGACGATTGATTTAGCTCCAGTCAAGCAAGGCGGTGCATGCGGCGATCAGCGCTAAACCCGCCGTCTCTGTGCGCAAAACACGGGTGCCAAACTGCACTGGCAACATATTGTGCTGAGCGGCAAGGGCGAGCTCTTGGTCGGACCACCCGCCTTCAGGGCCAACCAGCAGCCGTAACCGGGGTGGGTGGTCAGTATCGGCCTTGGTAATGCGTTGCTGGTATTGGCTCACGGCCTGTTTCAGTGGTGTGCCGTAGTCAGGGTGGCAAAACAACGCTCCGTCATCGGGCCGGGTGGGTGTTTGTTCTAAAAACTGAGCCAGTGTGCAGGGGCGGTCTACCACCAGCACCCGGTTGCGCCCGCATTGCTCGCTGGCCGACTGCGCCACGCGCTGCCAGTGCTTCACGCGACGTTCCAGGCGCTCTCCCCGCAACTGCAGCACACTGAAGTCTGCCGCAACGGGCGTGACACGCCAGGCCCCCAGTTCGACGGCTTTTTCTATGATCCAGTCCATTTTGTCGCCGCTGGCCATACCCTGTACCAAGTGAATCTGGCCGGCCAGCTCAGCTTCGCGCGGGTTGTGTGCGCCGGTGGTGGCTTCTGCCTTTTTGCCTTTAATATGCAGGCGCGCCGGGTATTCACCGCCGTGGCCGTCAAACAGCACGACGTCGGCACCGTCTTTCAGGCGCAGTACCCGCGTGGCGTAGTGTGCCAGCGCTTCCGGAAGGGCGACCGTCAGGTTGGGCTGCAGCGGCGAGGGAAAGTAGAAGCGGGGAATAGGCATGACGGAATCAGACGATTGCAGGCGGGTTAACGGTTATCCGCATAGTGTAGTGCGACTGCACCACACTGTGTAAGGGCCAGGTATGCCCAGAGGCCGCGATGGGGTGCCGTGCAAGTGTTAAAATCGGGCTCTTTGTGAACCGGTGCGAGCGCCACCCGGCCTTGCGGCGTGGCGGGCATTCGCCACAGCTCGCCATAACCTTTGCGACGATTGAAATGACCCTTAAGTCTGCCCCCGAAACGCGCATGGCCAACGCCATACGCATTTTATCCATGGACGCGGTTCAGCAGGCAAATTCCGGACATCCCGGTGCGCCCATGGGCATGGCTGAAATAGCGGTTGCGCTGTGGGGACGGCATCTGCGCCACAACCCGTCTGACCCGTCCTGGGTAAACCGTGACCGATTCGTCCTGTCAAACGGGCACGGCTCCATGCTTATTTATTCCCTGTTGCACCTGACGGGTTACAACCTGCCCATGCACGAGCTGCGCAACTTCCGTCAGTTGCACTCGCAAACGCCGGGTCACCCCGAAGTGGGTTATACGCCGGGTGTTGAAACCACCACGGGCCCGCTGGGGCAGGGCCTGGCCAACGCGGTGGGCATGGCGCTGGCCGAAGCGCTGCTGGCGCGCGAGTTCAACCGCGACGGGCACAACGTCGTCGATCACTTCACCTATGCGTTTGTGGGCGACGGCTGCCTTATGGAGGGCATATCGCACGAGGTCTGCTCGCTGGCCGGTACCCTGCGTCTGTCCAAGCTTATTGTTCTGTATGACGACAATGGCATTTCTATTGACGGGCAGGTGCAACACTGGTTTGCCGACGACACCGTGAAGCGGTTTGAGGGCTATGGCTGGAACGTGATTCGTGATGTCGATGGCCACGATGTCGACGCGGTCGACCGTGCCATCGCTCAAGCACGTGACGCCGCTGCGGCAAACCAGGGGCCTACGCTTATTTGCTGCCGCACGGTTATTGGCAAAGGCGCACCCAACGCGGCGGGCTCCGAAAAAGTGCACGGCGCACCGCTGGGCGCCGACGAGATCGCCGCTTGCCGCGCCGGCATGAACTGGGAGCACGAGCCCTTCCAAATTCCTGACGACATCTATGCATTGTGGGATGCGCGCGAGGCGGGCAGCCAGGCCCAAGCCGAGTGGCAGCGCCGCTTCAACGCCTACGCAGCGCAATACCCCGAACTTGCCGCCGAATTGCTGCGCCGCATGCGCGGCGAACTGCCGGCCGATTTTTCACAGCGTTCGGCCGATTTCATCCGGCAAACCAATCAAGACGCCAAAACTGTGGCCACCCGCAAGGCGTCGCAGTTCGCCATCCAGGCCTTTGCAGGGTTGCTGCCCGAACTGCTGGGCGGTTCTGCCGACCTTACCGGGTCCAACTACACCGACTGGGATGGCGCCACGGCAGTGCGTGCCGGCGATGGGCAAATTCAGGGCGGCCGTCACATCAACTACGGTGTGCGCGAATTCGGTATGGCGGCCATCATGAACGGCGTCGCCCTGCATGGCGGTTTTATTCCCTTTGGTGGCACATTCCTGACCTTCTCTGATTATTCGCGCAATGCCATTCGCATGGCTGCGTTAATGAAGCAGCGCGTGGTGCACGTGTTCACGCACGACTCCATCGGTTTGGGGGAGGACGGCCCCACGCACCAGTCGATCGAACACGCGGCCAGCCTGCGTATTATTCCCAATCTGCACGTATGGCGTCCCTGCGATACCACCGAAACGGCCGTGGCCTGGCAGCAGGCGCTGCTGCGTCCCGCCAGCGTGGGCATGGACGTACGTGAGGGCGGACCCAGCGCATTGCTGCTGTCGCGTCAAAATTTGCCCTTTGTGTCGCGCGACGACGACGCCATCGCGGCCATTGCCCGAGGTGGCTATGTGCTGCGAGACGCGGCCGGTGCGCGCGCCATCTTGATTGCCACCGGTTCTGAAGTGGCGCTGGCGCTGAAGGCACAAGAAACGCTGGCTGAAAAAGGTGTGCCGGTGCGTGTGGTTTCCATGCCTTGCACCAACGTATTTGATGCCCAGGACAAACAATGGCAAGACAGTGTCCTGCCCGCGGGCGTGCCATGCGTGGCCATCGAAGCCGGTGTGTCCGACGGCTGGTACAAGTACGTCGGGCGCGAAGGCAAAGTGATTGGAATCGATACATACGGCGAGTCCGCACCCGCCGGTGTCCTGTTTGAACATTTTGGTCTGACTGCCGAACGGGTTGTTGACGCCGTCGAGCAGTTGTTAGGAGAATAAGCAATGACGATACGCGTTGCCATTAATGGCTATGGACGCATTGGCCGCAATATTTTGCGTGCCCACTACGAGTATGGCAAAAAACACGATATCGAGATCGTGGCCATCAACGCTTCGGGGGCGGCCGAAACCAACGCGCACCTGACCCGTTTCGATACGGTGCATGGGCGCTTTGCGTCACAGGTCGATCTGGTCGACAACCATTTGGTTGTTGACGGTGACCGTATCCCCCTGTTCTCCACGCGCGACCCCGCCGAGCTGCCCTGGGCTGATCTGGGAGTCGATGTGGTGTTGGAATGCACGGGCGCCTTCACCAGTAAGGAAAAGGCCAGCACCCACCTGCGCAGCGGTGCTAAAAAGGTGATTATTTCGGCTCCCGGCGGCAAAGATGTGGACGCCACCATTGTTTATGGTGTCAACCACGATATCTTGCGCTCAACCGACACGGTCATTTCCAATGCGTCATGCACCACCAACTGCCTGGCACCGCTGGTCAAGCCGCTACACGAGAAACTCGGCCTGGTTAATGGTCTTATGACCACCATCCACGCTTATACAAACGACCAGGTTCTGACTGACGTGCACCATAAAGACCTGCGCCGTGCACGTTCTGCAACGCACAGCCTGATCCCCACCAAAACCGGTGCCGCCAGCGCCGTGGGGCTGGTTCTGCCCGAGCTGGCTGGCAAACTCGATGGTTTCGCCATTCGCGTACCTACCATCAACGTCTCACTGGTCGACCTTTCCTTTGTGGCCGCCCGCGAAACCAGCGTGGAAGAGGTCAATCGGATTCTGCGTGAAGCGTCCGAGGAAGGCCCCCTGAAAGGGATCTTGGGCTATAACGAAGACCCTCTCGTGTCGATCGACTTCAACCATTCCACCCAGTCCAGTATTGCGGATGCCACCCTTACCAAGGTGTCGGGATCGCTGGTTAAAGTGTCGGCGTGGTATGACAACGAATGGGCGTTCTCCATCCGTATGCTGGATGCGGCTGAAGCGCTCATGAACGCCAAGTGATTTTTGTTTTCCGTCTCTGATGTCGTATTTTGATCGCTGGAACATGGCCCGATATGATCACCGTTAAAACCCTGGCATCCCTTGCCGAAACGCAGGCTCTATCGGGCAAGCGTGTTTTTATTCGTTCTGACCTGAATGTGCCCCTCAATGACGGGCACATTACGGAAGACACCCGTATCCGGTCGTCGTTGCCGGCCATCCGCATGGCGCTGGATGCGGGGGCCGCTGTCATGGTGGCCTCGCATCTTGGTCGTCCCCAAGAAGGCAAGCCTACGCCGGAAACTACCCTTGCGCCCGTGGCGCAGCGCATGTCTGAACTGCTGGAGATGCCTGTGCGCCTGCAAACGCAGTGGCTTGACGGTGTGCAGGTGCAACCTGGCGAAGTCGTGTTGCTTGAAAACTGCCGCTACAACGTTGGCGAAAAAAGCAACAACACCGAGTTGGCACGCAAAATGGCGGCACTGTGTGATGTCTACGTCAATGACGCGTTCGGTACGGCCCACCGTGCCCAGGCAACCACCCATGGTATTGCGCAGTTTGCGCCTGTCGCCTGTGCCGGTCCCTTGCTCGAATCCGAGTTGCGTACACTGGCTCAATCGCTGCAAGAGCCGCGTCGCCCCATGGTGGCCATTGTGGGGGGCGCCAAAGTGTCCACTAAACTGACGGTATTGCGCGCCTTGGCCGCCAAGGTTGATCAACTGATTGTGGGCGGTGGTATTGCCAATACATTCATGCTCGCGTCAGGTCTGCCGATCGGCAAGTCGCTGGCAGAACCTGCGCAAGTTGACGAGGCCAAGGCGGTGATGCAAATCATGCAGGAACGTGGCGCGGCGGTGCCCATTCCTGTCGATGTTGTCTGTGCGCCCTACCTGGGCGCCGACGCCCCGGCAACCATCAAGCCCGCTACCGATGTCCAGGATGACGAAATGATCCTTGACGTCGGGCCCGAAACCGCCGAGCGTCTGGCACAGACCCTGATGGATGCCGGCACTATCGTCTGGAACGGGCCGGTGGGCGTGTTCGAGCACGACGCCTTTGCCAACGGCACGCGCACGCTCGCCCAAGCGGTGGCCCGGTCGTCGGGTATGTCGCTTGCGGGCGGTGGCGACACGGTGGCGGCCATTGCCAAGTTCGGAATCGCTGACGACGTCGATTATATTTCTACGGGCGGTGGTGCATTTCTCGAGTTTTTGGAAGGCAAAGTGTTGCCCGCCGTCGACGTGCTGCAAAAGCGCGCCAACGCATAGGCCCAGTGCTGCGTGGCGGCGCCCGCCGTCCAAGGCCAGCGCCCCTGAAGGTTGCACTCGGGGTGTTGTGCAACAACATGTGCCGCGTTTTGCGGCCAGGAGGTATTAATGCAAGATTCACAACGTCTGGTTCGTTCTCATCCCGATGAATTACTGGTGGGGCTGGTGTCGGTATCCGATCGCGCCTCCAGCGGTGAATACGAGGACAAGGGCATTCCAGAGTTGCGGTCGTGGCTATCAGAAACGGTAATCGGGCCGGTGCAGTATGTGACGCGCCTGATCCCTGACGACAAGCAGAGCATTTCCAACACCCTGATCGAGCTGGTCGACCAAAAAGGATGTGACCTGGTGCTCACCACAGGGGGGACGGGCCCCGCGCGACGCGATGTGACGCCCGAAGCCACGCTGGCCGTGGCCACCCGCGAAATGCCTGGGTTTGGCGAACAAATGCGTCAGATCAGCCTGCGTTTTGTGCCCACCGCCATTTTGTCGCGCCAGGTAGGTGTTATCCGGGAGACAGACAATCACGCGGCTTTGATCATCAACCTGCCTGGCCAGCCCAAGGCGATTCGTGAAACCTTGGAAGGCCTGAAAGATGACCACGGCAAAACGCTGGTGCCGGGTATTTTTGCTGCGGTACCCTGTTGTCTGGACCTGATCGGCGGGCCCTATGTGGAAACCCGCGAAGACATCGTCAAGGCCTTCCGGCCCAAATCCATGGTACGCAGCGCCACATAAACGTATGCACCACCGTGGTTTTTGCCGGCCGAATGCCGCACAGCAGTGAATCGGATTCCATTCTAAAATCGAGTCCGTCAATAAATTAATTTTCAAGAATTCAGGAGGTCTCCATGGCCCTAGTTTCTATGCGTCAGTTACTGGACCATGCCGCCGAGCATGGTTACGGCATTCCGGCGTTCAACGTGAATAACCTGGAGCAAGTCCAGGCCATCATGCAGGCCGCTAACGAAACAGACAGCCCGGTGATCATGCAGGCCTCAGCAGGTGCCCGTAAATATGCCGGCGAACGCTTCTTGAAGCATCTGATTGAGGCTGCCGTCGAAACCTACCCGCACATTCCCGTCGTGATGCACCAAGACCATGGGCAGTCGCCTGCCGTGTGCCGCAGCGCCATCGACTTGGGCTTTACCAGCGTCATGATGGACGGCTCCCTGGAAGAAGACGGGAAAACCGTTGCCGACTACGAGTACAACGTCGACGTGACGCGTACCGTGGTCGAAATGGCGCACAAAGTCGGCGTTACCGTAGAAGGCGAGCTGGGTTGCCTGGGCTCGCTGGAAACCATGATGGGTGACAAGGAAGACGGTCATGGTGCCGAAGGCACCCTTACCATGGATCAGCTGCTTACCGACCCCGAACAGGCGGTTGACTTCGTTCGTCGCACACAGCTGGATGCGCTGGCTATTGCCATTGGAACCAGCCATGGTGCCTACAAATTTACGCGCAAGCCCACTGGCGACATCCTTTCGATTGAGCGCGTGAAGGAAATCCACGCACACCTGCCCAACACGCACCTGGTTATGCACGGCAGCTCCAGTGTGCCGCAAGAGCTGCTCGACGAGATTCGCCAATTTGGTGGCGAGTTCAAAGAAACCTACGGTGTGCCGGTGGAGGAAATTCAGGAAGCCATCAAGTACGGCGTTCGCAAGGTAAATATCGACACGGATATCCGCCTGGCCATGACCGCCGCCGTACGTCGGTTCATGTTCGAGAACCCGTCTAAATTTGATCCGCGCGAATTCCTGAAACCCGCACGTGAAGCGGCCAAGAGCATTTGCAAGCAGCGTTACGAACAGTTCGGCGCGGCCGGACGTGCCAGCCAGATCAAGCCGATTCCCCTGGAGGACATGGCGCGCCGCTATGCCGCGGGCGAACTGGCACAGGTAACCCAATAACTGCGCCATATCTATGTCTGAAGTGCACGTAACCCTTCCTGACACCGACCCGGTTGTCGGCATTATTATGGGCTCGTCCAGTGACTGGCCCATCATGCAACATGCATTCGGTGTGCTCCAGCGTTTTGGCATTGCAGCCGAAGCCCGGGTGGTGTCTGCCCACCGCATGCCGAACGACATGGTCGCCTACGCCTCCAAGGCCGCGTCGCGTGGGCTGCGTGCCATCATTGCCGGGGCCGGCGGGGCCGCGCATTTGCCCGGCATGGTCGCTTCGCTGACGCCCGTACCGGTATTCGGAGTGCCCGTGCCCACACGCCATTTGCAAGGGCAAGATTCCTTGTATTCCATCTTGCAGATGCCGCGCGGTGTGCCGGTGGCCACCTTTGCCATTGGCGAGGCGGGGGCCGTTAACGCTGCGCTGCATGTGGTCGCGTGTATGGCCGTTACCGACCCGTCGCTGCAAGAACAGCTGCTGGCCTGGCGCCAAGAACAAACCAATGCGGCGCGCGCCATGCGATTGCCGCCCGACGACGCAGCCTGACTTCCACGTTACATGACCAAATCCAAATCAACAATGATAATGCCCGGCGAATGGCTGGGTATGGTGGGCGGTGGCCAGTTGGGCCGTATGTTTTGTCACGCCGCACAGCGTATGGGGTACCGGGTTGCGGTGCTCGATCCCGATAGCGCCAGTCCAGCGGGTGCCGTCGCCGATTGGCATATCTGCAGCCCGTACGACGACCCCGCAGCCCTCGAAACACTGGCCAAGCAGTGTGCCGCGGTAAGTACCGAGTTTGAAAACGTGCCGGCTGACACCTTGGAATGGTTGGGGGAGCACATACCGGTGCGGCCCGGAGCCGACGCCGTGGCAATTACGCAAGATCGCATCCGCGAGAAGGCGTTTTTCACTTCCTTGGGGGCGCCCGTTGCCCCGTATGCAGAAATTCGCACGGTGGACGATATCGCCGCCACTCCCGAAAACTTATACCCGGGCATTCTGAAGGCGGCCCGTTTTGGCTACGACGGAAAAGGGCAGGTGCGTGTAACCAGTCGCGATGAAGCCGTGCGCGCCTTCGCGCAACTTGGGGAAGTTGACTGCGTGCTGGAGGCCATGCTGGCACTCGATCACGAAGTGTCGGTGGTTTTGGTGCGAAACGACGCCGGCGACACGGCATGTTACCCGCCCGTGCAAAACGAGCATCGGGATGGCATTTTGGCGTTTTCTTTCTCTGATGCGCTCGTCGGCGAAGCCATGTTGGCGGCCCAGGCAACTGATATTGCCACCTCGATCGCCGCTCAAATGGGCTATGTAGGGGTGCTGTGTGTCGAATTTTTTGTGCTGCAAGACGGCACGCTGGTGGTGAACGAAATGGCGCCCCGGCCCCATAATAGCGGGCACTACACCATGGATGGCGCCATCAGCAGCCAGTTTGAGCAACAAGTGCGTGTGGTGGCCGG
>JAJUIY010000217.1 GCA_029267415.1 Alcaligenaceae bacterium | reverse complement strand
CCGTAAGCGGTGTGCCGTCCGACATGAACGGCATAAACACGGGCACGGCGTAGCTAATTTCGACGCGTACGGCGTTGGCATCGGTGGTGTCTGGCGAAAAATGCGTGGCGCTGGCGTTTTCAGCGGGGTTCCATTGGCCGCACTGGACGGTGGCCTGATTGGCCAGTTCGCTGTTGGACAAGTTTTGCGCAAGGATGGCGCGCGCTTGGCTGAGGGCGCCCGGGCAGTCGGGCAAGCCGTCGGTACCGGGTAGGCCCTGGGCCCCGCTTAGCGAGGCCAGGTCGGCTGCGTTTTGCAGGTTGCGTTTCATGTAATAGGTGTAGCCTACCTGCAGGGCACCCAGCAGGGCCAGCGCCACCAGTACCACACCCGCCGTCATCACCAGAATAGACCCGCGCTGGTTGCGGGCAGAGGCGTTAGTGTGGTGTGCAGTGGCCGTGTTGGCGTGGTTCATGGTTGCCCTCCCGGGCCGGTGGACGGCGGGCACGGTGTTTTAGCGTCGCCTGCCGCAGCGTCGGCCCTACAAAGCGTCCCTGTTTCTTGTTTTCGTTTTGGATGCATACTGTTTACAGTTACCGTAAATGATATGGCATTTTGTGACGATTGGATATGTTTAATTTCGACAGTGCCGCACAAGGTGGCACGCCGGTGTTGGTCATGGCGTTGGCCGGCGGCTCGTACTTGCTGGCGCTGTTGGCCGTTCGTATCGCGCATGCTTACGCGTTGGCGTTGTCCGAAGGCGCACCGGCCATGTGGCGTACGCTTTTAAGCGCAGTTCTACAGGCGCTGAACGCAGAATGGCGTTACAAAATGCCGGTTGGCACGTTGGTTCTGTTTGCATTGACGCTGTTTGCTGGCGTGGTGCTGGTCTTGGCGGCGAGCGGTCACGGTTCATTATGGCGTGCCCCCGACGGGCTGTTTTGGGGTATGGCCGCGCTCCATATCGCTTTCGTTTATGTATTGGGCGTTCTGGCGCTTATTGATGTGCGCACGGGGTTATTGCCCAACGCTTTGTCGTACCCCTTGGCGGCGTTTGGCCTGGTGCTGGCGTATTCGGGCATAATCGTGAGGTTGCCGGAAGCCTTGGTGGCGGCGGCCGTCATCGTGTTGTTGCTGGCTTGTGTGCGAGCGTTCATGCTGCGCCGCGGTGTGGAAGGCGTCGGTTTGGGTGACATCAAAGTGTTGATGGCGGTTGGTTTGTGGCTGGGGGTGCAGGGCGCCTTTACCGTCATGTTGTTTGCCAACGTATTGCTGCTTATATGGGCAGGTATGCGGCGAATGGCGGGTGGCCCTCAACAACATGATTTTGCCTTCGGGCCGTTTATCTGGCTGGGGGTGCTAATGCATTTTGCTGTGAAACTGCTCTAACACTTCGCCAGGGTGCGCCCTCGTGCTGCAGGGCGCATCCTGACGTTTACGCGCCTTCGCGTCTTACTTGCGTGGGCCGCCCAACACACCACCCAGCAGGCCGGTTACCGGGCTAAGCAGACCGCCTTTGCTCTGGCCGCCTGACGATCCGCCAGACGAGCCGCCACCGGTTACGCCACCTACGATGCCACCAACTGTGTCAGTCACGGGGGCCAGGATGCCGCCGCTACCTGGGGTATTTCCGCCCGGTGCGCTGCCCAGGGCTCCGCCAACGCCGTTAACAATATCGGTAACCGGCGCCAGCAGGCTGCCTTGCGAGCCACCGCCCGTGACGCCACCCACCAGGTCGGTTACCGGGCTGAGCAAGCCGCCACCTTGGGCGCCGTCATTACCCAGCACGCCTCCCACCACGTCAGTAACGGGGCTAAGCAAACCGCTGTTGCCTGAACCGCCCAACAACTCACCGGTCAGCTTGTCAACGGGCTCCAGCAGGTGGGTGTTACCCCCCACATGGGCGATGATGCCGCCGACAGTCTCGGTGGCCGGGTTAAGGGGGCCAGGCTGGTCAGGGCCGGTGCCCAGAAGTTTGCCGGTCAAGTCCGTGATGGGTTTAAGCAGACGATCTTGGCTACCGTCGCTGCCCAGGACGTGGTGGACCACATTGACCACCGGTTGAAGGACAGAGCCCCGTAAGTCGGTCCCGCCCAGAACGCCGCCCAACTCACTTTGTGCAAGGGCGTCGGTTAATTTGCCCAGACCCTCAGTGGTATGGCCCAGCGTGGAGCGCAGCGGAGTAGCGTCGCCGTTGTTGCTATTCAGCAGGCCACCTGCGCTGACGACACCTTGGCCCACTTCATGTAGCAGGCCGCCCACGCCGGTGCCCAGGTTAAGTGGCAAGTCGGTTCCGCTGACGGAATCACCCAAGTTGCTTACGGTATTACCCAATTCGGTGGTCAGTTGGGTGGTGGGCTGGTCCAGGCCGGTTGATTGGCCTACGTTTTGGGTCAGGTCAATAAGGGGCGACACGGTCGGGTCCAGCGTGGTGTCCAGCTGTTTGCCCAGTACGCCCAGCTCAGTACTTAGACCCAAATCGGCCAAGTTGTCGACCGCGCCACCTGTATTGTCCAAGGTGGTTTCAAGGTTGCCCTTGTTGGGGGTGTTGTCACCGGGGTTCGTGCCGGGGCCGTTGCCTCCATTTGAGCCGCCGGGGCCGCCTGGGCCGCCCGGACCGCCCGGTTGGCTAGGTACGATCGTCGAGCTTGAGCTCCGTTTGCTGCCGCCGCTAGAGCAACCCGCTATGCCAAAAGCGGTTACGGCCAAGGCAATCGTCAGCAGGCGCAGGGTGCGGGGGTGTGTGGGTTTGTTGTTTTCAACGGTATACATGGTGGTCTCCATAATCATCGATTAAGTATTGAATGGTGTTAAAGCGTGGGATCGGTGGTGGGTGACGGAAGGGGGCCAGGCTCACTGTCCAGCCACCCGTGTGTTTGCCGGCGCATATGTTCCAGGCAATGCTTCAAAAACTGATGCGTCGGATGAATGTGCGAGTAGTAGTGACAAATCGTTTTTTTGACGGCGTCGTGCACGTTGCGCTGCGACAGCTGCATAACGGCCTCGCAGCGTTCCATGATGGGGCGCACAATAATGACGCGGCGGTCTAGATGGTGGCGGGCGCGCTGAACGTAGCCGGCGTTCTCCAGCCGGTTAAGCAGCGTGGTCGTGCCCCCGGAACTTAGGCCGGTAAGGCGGGCAATTTGCCCGGTGGTCAATTGGCCGAAACCAATAATCATTTCAAGGGCGCTGTAGTCCAGCAGCGACAGGCCGATCGATTCAGCAATTTGCGGCCGTTGGGCGTTGCTGTACAGCGCTATTTGGTTGCTGATGATTTGAATCAGCTCTTGCATGGCTTCGGCGTCGAGCGACCCGGCTGACAAAAATGACAGTTCGCGTAGCATGCCGGCCTCAATATCCTGATATGCGGTTCTCATGGCAGCCTCCGTTATGGGGTAACGGGCTGCAACGTCGGCCGAAATACGGACGCAGTTGGTATCCAGATGTTGGGCATGCGACACCTCCTGTAAAAGTTGTGAATTTCTGCATGCTGTGTATTAATGCAAAATCGGTGCCAACTTTTGCGGGAAGCACAAAAAAGGGGCCGAAGCCCCTGCGTACTTATTTGTTTGTATTAAATTTCAAATACTTGCGAT
>JAJUIY010000230.1 GCA_029267415.1 Alcaligenaceae bacterium | reverse complement strand
GGGTCGATGATGGCGTGGCTATTGGCGTCGCATATTGTGTTTCTGGTGGTGTGGGCGGCAGGTCTTTTCTACATCCCGGTGCTGTGTGCGGTTGGTTATCAAGAGCATCAGTCGCGACGGGTTGAACGTCTCAGAATCCGGATCCGGTTTGCCTTTGTTGCTATCACATCGCCCGCTGCGGTGTTAACAATTGTGTCAGGCACCGCGCTGGTATTTGCGACCCGGGCTGACGGGGCCTGGTTGGCCGCAAAGTTGACTGTGGTGGCGCTGATGGCCGTCTTTCATGCCTTTTGCGGTCATTTATTGAATTTGTTGGGACATGAAGGGCGACGGCATCAGCGTATCCATTCGGTCGGGGGCTGGACCTTGGCGGTGCCCATCGTGCTGATACCCGCCGTGTTGTGGCTGGTGTTGGCTAAACCCGCGATTATTTGATGCCGACCTCGTCTTCAAATACCAGCTTCCCGCCCATCCAGCCGGTAAACCCGACCAGCACGATGCCCAGCAAGGATAGGTAAATGCCCAACGGAACGATGCCGCCGACCGGATCAGATACACGCCAAGACCAGTTGGTGAAGCCGACGGCCAGCAACATGGTTCCCATCACAAAGTGGTTCCAGGCCGCCGCTCGCCGCCGAATGCCACCGACAGCAAGAAGTTCGATGGCACCGGTGGTGCCGGCCAGTGTGCCCATCAATGTACCGACACCAAGCAGCCACAGCGACATGCGTGCCCAGAACGGGTCGTCGAACAGCAGGAAGGCAAGGTCGCTGGCCGGGGCGCATACCAGTAACGCAATCGGAAACGTCACCAGCATGGGATGCAAAGGATGGCGGCTCACTGCCACCACGGTCGGGGTGCCTTTTTTCAGTGGGGCGGCCAGTTTCTTCATGATGAGATCTCGTGACAGGGTGCGCGGCAGCATTGAGCAAACCACATGCCGGTCTCTATCAGCCGCCGCTTCCTATCTGTCTCAGCTCGTGCGGGTCAGTGTCGCGTGCACAACGGTTGGCCTGCTGACTGCCTGTACGGGCGAGCTGTCGATGTTGCAGCCTGGCGGTCCAGACGCTCGGGCCATCGCCATGATCTGGAATGTGATGGCGTGGGGCAGTGCTCTGATCCTGATCGGGATGCTGGCGCTGGGGGCTGCAGCCTGTCGTCGCACGCCCCGCCCCGGCGAACGTAGCCGCGCCGGTGTGTTTTTGCTGGGAGGCGGCCTCGCGTTTCCCGGTGTGGTGTTACTGGCCTTGCTAATTTATGGGCTACGCACGGGCGATGCCCGCATCGCTTTTCCAGACGAGCAAGGCGCATGGCGTGTCGATGTCCACGCGCGCCAGTGGCAATGGGAAGTACGCTATCCTGACGCGCCCCATCCGGGCTGGACGACCCAGAACGAAATCATCGCGCCAGCCGGACGTCCGTTACACATTTCGGTCACGTCGCACGACGTCATCCATAGTCTTTGGATCCCTCAGCTGGGTGGAAAAATCGACGCCATCCCTGGGCGCATTAACGTGATCCGGCTAATGGCCGACGAGCCCGGCCGCTACCGTGGGGTCTGCGCTGAATTTTGCGGGGTGGGTCATTCACGAATGCCCATACTGTTGCACGCCCACGATCCCGCAACATTCGCCAAACTAACCCAGGAGGTCGGCCATGAATGAGCGGTCGGCCGTGGCGCTGCACAAGGCTCTGGAGGCCGACTGGAAGACCGAGTCCGGTTGGCGCGGCCTGTCGGCCGTCAACCATACCGTGGTGGCGCGCCGCTTCATTGTGACAGCGGCAATTTTTTTCCTGATCGGTGGTGTGCTGGCGATGCTGATACGCACACAGCTGGCGACGGCAGACAATGCCTTGCTGGACAGTAATGTCTATAACCAGCTGTTCACCATGCACGGCACGCTGATGATGTTTTTGTTCGCCATTCCCATGCTCGAAGGGCTTGGGTTCTACCTCTTGCCCAAAATGCTCGGCGCGCGCGACATGGCGTATCCAAGGCTGGGTGCGTACGCATGGTGGTGCTATCTGTTTGGTGGGTTGATATTGCTGGGGGGCATGGCGGCCGGTGTGGCGCCCGACAGTGGCTGGTTCATGTATACGCCCTTGTCCGGGGCCACCTACTCGCCAGGCATTAATAACGATATTTGGTTGATTGGCGTCACCTTTGCCGAAATTTCCGCCATGTGTGCTGCGGTTGAGCTCATCACCACGATTCTCAAATTCCGCAGCCCGGGCATGGCGCTCAGCAAGATGCCCATTTTTGCCTGGTACATGCTGGTTACCGCCGGAATGATTCTGGTGGGGTTCCCGCCGCTGATTCTGGCCAGTATCTTGCTGGAACTGGAGCGCGCATTTGGGCTGCCATTCTTTGATGTAACGCGGGGCGGTGATCCGCTGCTTTGGCAGCATTTGTTCTGGATTTTTGGCCATCCGGAGGTCTATATCATTTTTCTGCCCGCCGCCGGTATGGTGTCAACACTGATCCCCTCATTCGCCCGGCACAGGCTGGCCGGCTATACGTGGATTGTGGTGGCCATTGTGGCCATGGGCTTTTTAAGTTTCGGATTGTGGGTGCACCATATGTACACGGTTGGCATTCCGTCGATGTCGTTAGGCTTTTTTTCGGCCGCGAGCATGTTGGTGGCCGTCCCGACGGCCATTCAGTTTTTTGCGTGGATGGCAACGCTATGGTCGGGCCACGTCGTATTCCGGCTGCCCATGCTGTATTTAGCCGGCTTTTTTGTAATCTTTATTATTGGCGGACTAACCGGGGTGATGTTGGCATTGGTACCGTTCAATTGGCAGGTGCATGACACGCACTTTGTGGTGGCGCACCTGCACTATGTGTTGATTGGCGGGATGATATTTCCCGTGCTGGCGGCCGTTACCTACTGGCTGCCGCATTTCACCGGACGAATGCCGTCAACCCGCAGCAGCGCCTGTGCATTTTGGTTGATCTTCGTCGGCTTTAACTTGACGTTTCTACCCATGCACCTGACCGGCATGCTGGGAATGCCGCGGCGTGTGTATGTCTATGATGCCGGTCTGGGCTGGGACCTG
>JAJUIY010000143.1 GCA_029267415.1 Alcaligenaceae bacterium | reverse complement strand
GCCAATACCATCAATCATTTCGATGCCGGTGGCCTGCTTCCACAGCTGTCGGGTGGCATCGGGCAAGGCCTCACCGGCGGACATCGACGTTTTGAGGCTATCCAGCCGGTAATTGGTGGCCAATCCGGCCATTTGCCGGTAGAACGTTGGCGGGCAAAACGTCATGGTGGCAGAAAAATCTTGTATCAGCTGAAGCAGGTCGGCCGGGGTCAGTTTCTCGGCCAGCACAGCCGACGCACCGACGCGAAGGGGAAAGCAGAGCAGGCCGCCCAGGCCAAAGGTGAAGGCCAGCGGCGGCGTGCCGCACACCACATCGTCGCGGTTGATTTGCAAGATGTGCCGGGCGAAGGTGTCGCACATAGCCAGCACATCTCGGTGAAAATGGATACAACCCTTTGGCTTGCCCGTGGTGCCGCTGGTAAATGCAATCAAGCAGATGTCGTCGGTTGCAGTGTTGCACGCATCGAAGTGATCGGGTTTGCCGGCGAGCCGGGCTTCAAGGCCGTTGGGATCATCGGTGCTGAAGTACGATACCGCTTGTATGGTAGGGCAGTACGAGGGGTGTGACGCATCCATGCAATGGCGGATTTCATCCCCCAGCCGTGCGTCGCACAGCACCGCTTGCACACGCGCCTTGTCGCCAATTTTTTTCAGCTCACCCGATCGTAATAACGGCATGGTGGGCACGGTAACCAGCCCCGCCTTGACCGCCGCTAACCACGACGCCGCCATCATCACGTTATTGGGGCCGCGTAGTAAAACGCGATTGCCCGGATCCAGTCCCATGTCGTCAACCAGCACATGCGCGATGCGGTTGACAAGCGCCAGCAACTGGCCGTAGCTCAGTGCCTTGCGCACGTCGCCTTCGCGCCACTGCAAGGCAATGCGCTCAGCCCCTGCTCCGTCTGCCTGACGGTCCAGCAGCTCGACTGCGCAGTTCAGCCGAGTTGGGTATTGCACATCCGGAATGTTGAACAGGAGCTCGGGCCATTGATCAGGGGGTGGGAGGCTGTCGCGGGCAAAGGTATCAACATGTGCGGTCTGTTCCATGGCTGTCTCCTTGTGATGCAGCCGGCGAGCCGCCGCCGGAACCTTTCAGCAATTCGCGGGCAATAATCAGTTTCTGCACTTCGGTGGCGCCTTCGTAAATTCGGAGTGCGCGGATTTCGCGATAGAGTTTCTCGACCGGGGTGCCCGACACCACCCCGACACCGCCAAATAATTGCAGCGCCCGATCGATCACGCGCTGCGCCGATTCGGTGGCTGTCATCTTGGCCATGGCAGCTTCGCGTGTCGAACGGCGTTGTTGAACATCACGCACCCATGCCGCCCGGTAGGTAAGCAACGCCGCCGCGTCAATGTCGCAGGCCATGTCGCCCAAGGCGGCTTGCGTCAGCTGCAAATCGGCCAGGGTCTGGCCAAACATGCGTCGGCCGGTGCTGCGCGCCAGCGCCTCGGCCAGTGTGCGTCGTGCAAAACCCAGGGCGGCCGCGGCAACGGAAGCGCGAAATATATCGAGGGTCATCATTGCCAGCTTGAAGCCTTGGCCGGCGGGCCCCAGCCGCCGCAGCGCCGGTACCCGACAACCCGTAAAACGCAGCGTGGCCAACGGGTGGGGTGCCATCACGTCAATGCGCGTGCTGGCGTCCAGCCCCGGGGTGTCGGCATCAACCAGAAACGCGCTGATACCGCGCGCGCCCGGGGCCTCGCCGGTACGTGCGAACACACAATAGAAGTCGGCAATCCCGCCATTGGATATCCATGTTTTCTCGCCATCCAGGACGTAGTCAGCACCATCGCGCACCGCGGCGCACGTCATGGCGGCCACATCCGAGCCGGCATCGGGTTCTGACAGCGCAAACGCCGCGATCAGTTCGCCACGAGCCACGCGCGGCAGCCATTGTTCGCGAAGCTCATCGCTGCCCGCCAAGGCAATGGCACCGCTGCCCAAGCCTTGCATGGCAAAGGCAAAATCCGCCAAGGCATCGTGACGGGCCAGGGTTTCGCGCATAATGCACAGAGCGCGCGAATCGATTTGGGGCCAACGCCCGCCCCACCGGCCATCCGGGCCACCCGGCACAGCCACTTGCAGCCAGCCCGCCTGCCCCAGACCACGCACACGCGCTTGGCAGGCCGCATCAACATCGTCGTCACCCGGCAAATCGTGTAAAGCGTGATCGCACCAATCGGCGAGGTCGCGCGCCAGGGCCCGATGCCGGTCCTCAAAAAAAGGCCAGTCGAGCCAATCGGTATCAAGGTAGGGCTTGGCCATGGCCTAGTCGCCCTGAAAAACGGGCCGTTGCTTGGCCACAAAGGCATCATAGGCACGTCGGAAATCGGCCGTCTGCATGCAAATGGCCTGGGCCTGGGCCTCCGCTTCGATGGCTTCATCCAGCCCCATATTCCATTCTTGATGTAAAAGCTTTTTGGTCATGGCGTGCGCAAACGTGGGCCCGTCGGCCAACTGCCGGGCCAGACGCCGGGCCTGCTCCAATACCTGATCGGGCTGGTGCAACTGGTTGAAAAAGCCCCAGGCAAGCCCCTCATCAGCCGTCATGGCTCTGCCGGTGTAAAGAAGCTCGGACGCGCGTCCTTGCCCGATCATGCGCGGCAGCAAAGTACAGGCCCCCATATCGGCTCCCGCCAGCCCCACCCGCGTAAACAGAAAGGCGGTGCGCGCACGCGGTGTTCCCACGCGCATATCGGCGGCCAGCGCCACCATGGCCCCCGCGCCGGCACATACGCCGTCGACCGCCGCGACAATGGGTTGCGGACACGCCCGCATCGCTTTGACCAAATCACCCGTCATACGGGTGAAATCAAGGAGTTCGGGCATGGTCATTTGGGTAAGCGGGCCAATAATTTCGTGTACATCGCCGCCCGAGCAAAAATTACCCCCCGCACCGGTCACCACCACTACCTTGATGTCGTTGGCGTACACCAAGGCACGAAACAGATCGCGTAGCTCGGCATAAGAGTCGAACGTGAGCGGGTTTTTGCGTTCCGGACGGTTCAGCGTAATGGTAGCCACCTTGCCGTCATCCGAGACGTCCCAAAGAAAGTGCCGAGGCGTATGGGTGGCAAAGGGCATCTTGTGGTGTTTCATCGAATGCACAACGTCCTGCATGGTTTTGTCTCCGCCTTTTTTGTTTTGTCGTGATCAGCCCACCATGACTTCACCGCCATCCACCGGAATCGCTTGCCCATTTATTGATGCGGCACCCGGCTGACAAAGCCAGACCACCGCGCGTGCAACGTCGTCGGGCTGTACCAGGCGACCCTGTGGGTTGCGCCGCGCCAGCAGCGCGCGGGCTTCGTCATCGGAGCGGCCAGTTTTTTGTTTGATGCCGTCAATGGCGCTTTTGACGATATCGGTTTCGGTATACCCGGGGCACACCGCATTGATAGTGACACCTTGCTTTGCCACCTCAAGTGCTACCGCACGCGTCAGGCCAATGACGCCATGCTTGGCCGCGCAATAGGCACTGACCTGTGAGTAGCCAATAAGGCCCGCCGTGCTGGCGATATTGACCACCCTGCCCCGCCCGCGCTGAAGCATGCCCGGCAAGGCCGCTTGCATGCAGAAAAACGTACCGCTCAAGTTGACGTTGAGCATTTGCTGCCAAAGCGCCACATCGACACGCTCGAAGGGTTCACTGACCGCTTGGCCGGCGTTGTTTACCAGGATATCCACGGCGCCCCGGCCAGACGTGGCGGTCTCAAAACCGCTTTGCACCTGCTCGGGGCTTGTAACGTCTACTACCTGGTACTGGGCGCTTCCATACTGGCTCAAACGCTGGCACGCGTCGTGCAGGCTCGATTTATTGCGCCCCATGACGGTGACGCAAGCGCCCCCCATTAACAGCTCACGCGCGATGGCAAAACCGATTCCTTTGGCGCCACCCGTCACAATGGCATGTTGGTGTTCTAGCGTTTTCTGCATAAATACCGTTTATAAAGACTTGGCATAGGCGTCGGCCCGTGCAAAATTGGTTTCCAGCTGCGCTTTGGCCGGGAAGTACTGGCGGGGCCAGCTAATGTCCGAAAACCCGAGCTTGGCGGTTTCTCGCAAGGTCCAGGCGGCATCGGCCAGATGGGGACGCGCCAATGCACACAAATCCGCACGGCCCGAAGCAATGATGCTGTTGACGTGATCGGCCTCAAAAATGGCGCCCACCGCAATGGTGGGCACACCGGCTTCGTTACGGATACGGTCGGCAAACGGTGTCTGGAACATGCGGCCATACACGGGTTGTTCTAGTTTGCTGACCTGCCCGGACGAGCAGTCCACCATATCCGCCCCTGCCTCGTGGAAGGCACGGGCAATCAAAATGGCATCGTCGGGTGTAATGCCGCCCTCGACCCAATCGTGCGCGGAGATTCGCACCGACATCGGCAGGTGGTCGGGCCACACCTGCCGCACCGCACGGAACACTTCCAAGGGGTAACGCAGACGGTTTTCCAGCGTGCCACCATAGGCATCCGTGCGCTGATTGGTAAGGGGTGAGATAAAGCTTGACAGCAAATAACCATGTGCGCAGTGCAGTTCAAGCCAGTCGAACCCTGCCTCAGCGGCCCGACGCGCCGCCGCCACAAATTGGTCGCGCACGGTGTCCATCTGACGGCGATTGATTTCTTGAGGCGTTTGCGACACGCCCTGGATGTAGGGAATGGGCGATGCCGACATCAACGGCCAGTTACCCTCGGGCAAGGGCATGTCAGTGCCTTCCCAGCTTACCCGCGTAGACCCCTTGCGGCCGGCATGCCCCAACTGGATTCCGATATGCGCATCGGTATGGGTATGCACAAAACCCACAATCCGGCCAAAGGCGTGCAGCTGCTCGTCATTCCAGAGCCCGGGGCACCCCGGCGTGATACGAGCTTCGGGCGACACACATGTCATCTCTACCATGACGAGCCCGGCGCCTCCCATGGCCCGGCTGCCTAAATGCACCAGATGGAAATCGCCCGGCACCCCGTTTTGGCACGAATACATCGCCATCGGCGACACGACAATACGATTCTTAAGGGTGACGCCGCGCGCGGTATACGGCAAAAGCATGGGTGGGCGTGCGCGCTCAGCGACGTCGAGTGACGGATGCAACGACGCCACGGACGCTTGCGGTGATGTGGTGCCGGATTGACATGAGCCCGTGCCGTTGGGTTGAGCTTGCGGCGCAGTGCCCACCACCACCGATTCGAGCCACCGCTCGTACCCTTCAAGCCATTTTGCATCACGCATACGCAAGTTTTCATGCGAGATCCGCTGCGAGCGCGTCAGAAGGGAATAGGCGAACTGTTCAGGGGGGAAATGTGCATAGCGTGCGACATTCTCAAACCATTCGGTCGAGTTGCGCGCGGCATTCTGAATTTTAAGAACCTCGACACGGCGCACCGTTTGGTAGTGTTCAAGTGCGGCGTTAAGATCACCGGGGTGAGCCATTACGGCATCACGCAGCTCGATGGCGTCTTCGAGTGCCAGCTTGGTGCCGGAGCCAATCGAAAAGTGCGCCGTATGGGCGGCATCGCCCATCAGCACAATGGGCAGCGACCGCCCATTTTCCAAGGGCTGATAATGTACCCATGTGTTGCAGATGACCCGCGGAAACCGTTGCCAAATGGCCGATCCACGCAAATGCGCGGCATTTGAAATTAGCGGCCTGCCGTCAAGCCACGGCTTGAATAATCCTTCGCACCACGCGATACCGGCCGCCTGGTCCATGCGGTCAAGCCCCGCTGCACGCCACGTCTCGTCACGGGTTTCAACAATAAACGTCGACATCCCCGGTTCAAACTGATAGGCGTGCGCCTGAAACCAGCCATGCGGCGTATCCCTAAACGCAAACGTGAAGGCGTCGAAACCTTTTTCAATGCCCAGCCAAACATAACGGCACTGGCGAACGTCAATGTCAGGACGAAACGACGACGCATAGCGTTGACGCACCTGGCTGTTGAGCCCGTCAGCGGCAATGAGAAGGTCGGCGTTGTATTGCAGAGCAATGCGCTGATCGTCGTCAACGTTAGTTTCAAACACCAGGTCGACGCCCACCTGGGCACAGCGTTGCTGCAGAATATTGAGCAATTTCTTGCGCCCGATGCCGATAAAACCATGACCAGAACTGCGAATGGTTCGGCCCTTGAAATGCACCTCGACGTCGTCCCAGTGATTGAAGGCATCAATAATTTGACGTGCCGACACGCTATCGGCTTTTTGCAGGTTTTCAAGGGTGGCATCGGAAAAGACGACCCCCCAACCGAACGTATCGTGCGGTCGATTGCGCTCGATTACTGTTACG
>JAJUIY010000070.1 GCA_029267415.1 Alcaligenaceae bacterium | reverse complement strand
TTTCATGCTTTGGCGCGACCATTATCGGGCCCTGCTTAAACAGCATGACCTGGAAGACAGCAACCTGGCGTACGAGCGCGTATTGGCGGCCGTCGCCGGCGGGGTGCTGCAACCCGGCGTGACACACATTGTGCTGGCCGGATTTAACGCATGGTCACCGCGATTTTCCTTGCTGCTCAAGGCGGTGCAGCAGCAAGGCGTCGCGTTGTCGGTGCTTCACGAGCCGGCCGAGCCTGCCTATGACGTACAGCGCGTGCAGGCACCCGATCCGCAAGCCGAGTGGGTGTTGGCCGCGCAGTGGGCGCGCCGCCAACTGGTCAGCGATCCCGACGCCTGCTACGCCATTGTGGTGCCGGGGCTGGAAAGCAACGTCGCCCAAGCGCATCGCGTGTTGCACAATACCCTTAGCCCGCATGGGCTCGCATTCAACATTGCGGTAGGGCGCCCGCTGTCAGAGTGGCCCTTGGTGCGTGCCGCGCTGGCATGGCTGAGCCTGGTCGCCCGCTTTGCCCGTGGCCAGTCGTGCAGCGCCGCCGACGTCGGCCAGGCGCTGTTGGCGGGCGGGTGTGCGGGGCACCACACCGAGGCCGGTGGGCGTGCCACGCTGGATGCACGGCTGCGCCACGATGCCCTGCTGGAACTGTCGCCCGAACAAATTGCGGGGCTTCTGGATGTGTACGCGCCACAATTGGCCCGGGCATGGCAAAGCTGCATGGACAACGTCGCTCAGTTTGCGCCTCACCATGTGCCGGGCGAGTGGGCCCCGCGCCTGCGGCGCGTTATGGAAAGCCTGGGTTTTCCTGGGCAGGCCGGCCTGGATAGCCATGCTTGGCAAACCCTGGAGGCCTTTGATCAATTACTTGAGCGTCTTGTATCGCAGTCGCCGGTCGCCGGTCAGATCAGTTTCGGGCAGGCCGTGGGCATGCTTAAGCACATGGCGGCTGAAACCTTGTTTCAGCCCCAACGCGACCCCGATGCCCGGTTGGATGTGCTGGGCTTTCTTGAATCCGAAGGCGGGAGCTGGGACGGCGTTTGGGTGCTGGGCCTGACCGACGAAGCGTTGCCGGCGGCGCCTCGACCCAATCCGCTGATTCCAGCCGCCGCATTACGCCGCGTCAATGCGCCGCGCGCCACGCCGGAACGCGAACTGCAGTGGGCGCAGAACGTGTTTGACGCCTTGCTGGCCAGTGCCCCTTCCATATGGCTAAGCCATGCCGGCCGGGAAGGCGAGCGCGAACTGCGCCCCAGCCCCTGTGTAACGCGATTTCCCGTACAGCAAGCTACGCCGGAGCTGCCGGATCAGTCGCCGATACCGCTGGTGTATGTGGTGGATGACCAAGCGCCTCCCGTACAGGACGGTGAACGGGTTCGCGGAGGTATTTCGCTGTTGGATGCGCAGGCACGCAACCCCCTGTGGGCCTTTGTGCGTTATCGCCTGGGCGCACGCGAACTGCCGGACTATACGGACTTGGCGGCGCAAAATGTACGCGGCATGTTCTTGCATAAAGCCATGGAGCTGTTCTGGCAAATTGTCCCAGACCACACAAGCTTGCAGCGGCTGCTTCAAGAAGACGGTTTGGAGCCCTTGCTGACCGAAGTCACCGAGCGGGCGGCCGACGAAACCTTGACGGAATTCAGCCCGGCTTTGCGCGAGTTAGAGCTGCAGCGCGCCCGGACGGTTTTGCGTCGCTGGCTGGATGTGGAGGGGCGCCGGCATCCCTTTGTTGTAGAAGGCGTAGAGCAGCGGGTGCAGTGGACACACCACAATATCGACCTGCGCGTGCGCCTGGACCGCGTGGATCGCCTGGCCGATGGGCGTCTGCTGGTGATCGATTACAAGTCCGGGGCGGGGGTGCAGGAACCGCACAAAAGTTGGACACGGGCACGCCCCATCGATATTCAGCTGCCCTTTTATGCCGCAGCGCTGGCTGGCTCGGGGCCAGGTGTGGCCGCGCTGGTCCTGGCATCGTTGCATGCGCGCCAGGTCAAGGCGGCCGGCGTGTCGGATGGCGATTGCGGTTTTGCCGATGTGGCGCATTTCACCTCTTGGGCCGCCTTTGATGGCCTGAGTTGGGACGAGGTGTTGCAAGGCTGGCGAACGGCCATCGAAACCCTGGTGTCCGAATTCGCCCAGGGGGTGGCGTCCAATGTGGTGTTTGATGTTAATGATCTGCGGTACTGCGAGGTACTGCCGTTTTTGCGTTTGAATGAGGAGTATCTCGGTGTCGATGCGCCAACCCAGTGATGCCGCGGTACGGGTTGCGGCTATTGACCCATCCCGTTCGTTTATTGTGCAGGCGCCGGCCGGGTCCGGCAAAACCGAGCTGCTGACCGATCGCATCCTGGCCTTGCTGGCCACCGTGAAGCGCCCGGAAGAGATCGTGGCCATTACGTTTACCCGCAAGGCCGCGTCGGAAATGCATGCGCGTGTGCTGAGCAAGCTGGCTGCCGCACAGCAGCCGTGTCCTGAAGAAGACTATCGCAAACGCAGTTGGATGTTGGCGCGGCAGGCCTTGCAGCGCAACCATGAAATGGGCTGGGATTTGTTGCAATACCCGGCGCGCCTGAGCATACGTACCATTGACGCGTTCTGTAGTCAGTTGGTGGCTGCCATGCCCCTGCTTAGTGACTCGGGCGGGTTGCCGGGCATTGCAGAGAAGGCCGATGCGCACTACGAGGCGGCGGCACGTGCCACGCTGGCAATGGTCGATGACGTGCCCGCTGTGGCCCAGCTGCTCGAGCACCTCGACGTCGATACGCGCACGGGGGTGCGCATGTTGGCACATATGCTGTCCACACGCGATCAATGGTTGCCACTGCTTGAACAGGGCACCGACCTGGTGCGGTTGATGGAAAACCTGGACGAAGCCGTGTCCGTTGACTTGGCGCGGCTGGCGGAACAAATGCCGTTGGGCTGGGCGGGCGAGCTTGCGCCTTGCTTGCGGCAGGCCGCCCAGGTGTTGGCGGAAAACGGCAATACGGCATGCCAGGATGCATTTGGCGATTGGGAAGGCAAGCCGTTTGGCACCGGTCCGGAATGCACGCATCAGTGGCAAGCACTTGCCGGCATGCTGCTTACCGATAAGGGTGCGCTACGGCGTTCCGTCAACATCCGACAAGGTTTTGTGGCGCGCTCAAGCTACAAGGAAGCCTTCGATGCCTGGTTGAAAGCTCAAGATCCTGACGCGCCATGGATCACGGCATTAAACGAAGCGCGGGCGTTACCCGCCGGAGGTTATACAGCCGATCAACAGGATATTATTGCGGTCTTGTTGCAGGTGCTGATGTTGGCAACCGGTCAGTTGCAGCTGCGCTTTGCCGAGATGGCCGAGGTCGATTTCATTGAGATCGCGTTGCGTGCGTTGCAGGCGCTGGGCCAGCCTGATGCGCCCACTGACCTGTTGCTCACCCTTGATAACGCCATCCGCCATATTTTGGTTGATGAGTTTCAGGATACCAGCCAGACCCAAATAGATTTGCTGACAAGGCTCACCGCCGGCTGGCTGCTCGACGACGGGCGCACGCTCTTTTTGGTGGGCGACCCCATGCAGTCTATTTACCGTTTCCGAAAGGCCGAGGTAGGGCTGTTTCTGCGCGTGCGCGAATCCGGGCTGGGCACGGTGCATCCCGAGTTTCTTGAACTGACCAACAACTTTCGCTCGCAAGGTGCGCTGGTTGATACGGTTAACCGGCTGTGCGGGCCCATGTTCCCGAAGCATGATCAGGCCACCTTGGGCGCCATTCGTTACACCCCGTCTGTGGCATTTAACCCGCCAATAGACGGGCGTGGTGTGCACCTGCATCCGCTGCGGTTACCACATAAAGCATCGCCCGACGAGACCGCCCAGGCCGAGGCGCGCGCCGACAGCCTGATTGTGCAGCTGGCGCGCGACGCACTGGAGCGCTACCCTGACAGCCCCCACCCCGTGGCAATTCTGGTGCGAGCACGCAGCCATCTGAATGATGTAGTAAGGCAGCTGTCCCTGGCCGGCGTGCCTTGCCGTGCCGTCGACTTGGTCAGTTTGCAGTCGCGCCAGGTTATCAGCGACCTGGTACAGCTGGCACGCGCCCTGTTGCATCCCGCGGATCGCTTGGCGTGGCTCAGTGTGCTGCGCTCGCCGTTGTGTGGCCTTACGCTAGACACCTTACATGCACTTGCCGGGCACGACCACGAACGCACCGTGCCTGAACTGCTTCAGCACTGGCTGGAAAACCGAAACGCCGAACCTCCCGTCGAAGACACGGTTGAAACCCGGCGGCTCGAATACGTTGCGCAGGTGTTGATGGATACCGGCAATCAGGCCGGCACACTGCCGTTTGCCGCCTGGCTCGAACAGTGCTGGAAGCGGTTGGGTGGTCCAGCCATCTACCACACCGAAAGCGACCACGCCGACGTGGAAAGCCTGTTGCAGCGTATTGAAACGCTGGCCCCCTGGGGCAATCTTGATCCGGCCGCCCTCGAGAAAAGCCTGGACGACCTATTTGCGGCACCGCGCAGCAGCGGCCGGGCGGTGGAGGTCATGACCATCCATAAAGCCAAAGGACTGGAGTTTGAAAGCGTAATCTTGATGGGCTTGCATAAGCGCGGCCAGCATGACACGGCGCCGTTGATCCGCTTTGAGCACAGTGATGACCGCCTGCTATTGGGCCCCGTGAAGCGTAGCGAAGAGGATCAAGCCGATCCTGTATCGCGTTATTTGTCTGAGCGCGAGAAGAAGCGTAATGCATTCGAAGTGGATCGCTTGCTTTATGTGGCCATGACGCGTGCGCGATCCGAGCTGCACCTGGTGGCCAATATCAGTGTGGACGAAGAGGGCGCGCCCCGCGCCCCCACCGGCTCTTCGCTGCTGGCCCGTCTTTGGGACCACCTGACATTGCCCGATAGTTTCTTTGAGGAGGCCGACCAAGAGCCGTCCGACCAGCAGCAGCGCCCTGCGGGACAACGCTACCTGGTGCGCCCGGCCACACCGGTACGCGATCTGCGCCTGCGCGATGAGCCTCGCTTAGCGTCTTCGCCCATGGTGGGCCAGCAGTGGGTGTGGCGCACCCGCGCCCAAACCGAACGTGTGCTCGGAACCGTGGCGCACGCCTGGCTGGAACGCATTGGGCGTGATGGTGTGGACGCGTGGAGTGATGCGCGGCTGAACGCTAGCCGCGAGGCGTTTCGCCGACAATTGGGGCGGGCCGGCGTGGTTCCAGATGTGCTGGACGAGGCGGTTGAGATCTTGCATGAAACATTGCGCAGCACGCTGGCGAGCGAGCGTGGACGTTGGTTACTGGGTGTCGCCAAAGCATATCGTGAGTGGGCGCTGCTGGATCTTAGCGGACGTGTTTCGGTAATTGATCTGGCGATCTCACACGATCAGCATTGGTTGGTGGTTGATTACAAAACCAGTGTGCCCGAGGCCGGCGAAACGGTCGACGTGTTTGCGCAGCGCATGCGGCAGCGCTATCAAGAACAACTTGACCGCTATTGTGCGCATGTCAGCGCACTGGACGGGCGGCCCGCGCGGGCGGCATTGTATTTTCCGCGCGCCGATGTGTGGATTGAGTGTTAGTGGTAAACTTGTCAGTTGGCGGGCCCCTTCGCATGGTTCGGCGGTGAAACTGGTCAGGTCGGGAACGAAGCAGCCATAGCCGTGCAGAAACAGTGCCGAAGTCAGGCTCGCCTCTTTCATTGTGGGCTCCGCCGCACGGGCGGGGCGGATACGTATCTTCAGCGTGTCCAGTTTTGCGCCGATTCGGTACACTCATCATCTGGTTCCGATAAATTCCCATCTTTAAGATCTACGCATGACGTATCTTGTACTGGCGCGCAAGTGGCGACCCCGTTCGTTTGACACCCTGGTTGGGCAAGACCATGTGGTGCGCGCCCTGACGCATGCCCTATCGACGCAACGCCTGCATCACGCCTGGCTTTTTACCGGGACACGCGGTGTGGGCAAAACGACGCTGTCGCGCATATTGGCGAAATCGCTTAACTGCCATACGGGCATTACGGCCACGCCGTGTGGCGAGTGTGCGGCCTGCACTGAAATCGACGCCGGGCGTTTCGTTGACTATATCGAGCTGGATGCCGCCTCTAACCGCGGTGTCGACGAAATGACCCAGTTGCTTGAGCAGGCCGTATACGCGCCCAGCAATGCTCGCTTCAAGGTGTACATGATTGACGAGGTGCACATGCTGAGCGGGCATGCGTTCAACGCCATGCTCAAAACGCTTGAAGAACCCCCCGCCCACGTCAAGTTCATTCTGGCCACCACCGACCCGCAGAAAATTCCCGCGACGGTGTTGTCGCGCTGCCTGCAGTTCAACCTGAAGCAGATGGCGCCCGATTCCATCATTTCTTACCTTCAGCACGTGCTGGCCGAAGAGGGTATTCAGTACGATGTGGCTGCGCTGCGCTTGCTGGCGCAAGCGGCCGCCGGCTCGATGCGCGATGCGTTGTCACTCACCGACCAGGCCATTGCCTATAGTGCCGGCAACCTTACGCTTGAATCCATACAAGGCATGCTAGGAACGATTGATCAGGGACATCTGATCGCGTTATTGCGTGCCTTGGGTGCCGGCGATGCGCGCGGGATGCTGGACGTTGCCGACAATCTTGCCATGCGCGGCCTGTCCTATTCCGCGGCCCTGGCCGATCTGGCCGAGCTGCTGTCACGCATTGCCATCGAACAACGCATACCCGGCTCCGTCCCGGCTGACGACCCCTTGTGTGAAGACCTGCAGGCGCTGGCGCAAAGCCTGCACCCCGACGCGGTCCAGTTGTTTTATTCGGTAGCGGTGCACAGCCGGCAAGAATTGTCGCTTGCGCCTGACGAATACGCCGGCTTTGTCATGGCATGCCTGCGCATGCTGTCGCTGCTGCCTGAAGGCACCGTGGCCCCGCCGGCAGCACCGCCAGCGGGTGCTGCACCCGATGCGAAGCCTGATGTGTCCGCCGCGCAGCCGGCAGCGTCGGAAGCCGGGCCCGCGGCCTCTGCGGCGAGCAAGATACCGCCGACTGCGCCAGCGTCTGAAGCGGAGCCTGCGACGCCCGTTTCGGGAGACGTCGACGCCGTTGCGCCAGGTGATAACGTCGTGCCCGCTGGGCACAGTGCGCCAAGGGTTGATGCTGTGTCCACTCGTGACGGCGCCTCCCCGGAAGACGTAGCACCCAATAATGATGTCGCGCCTGCTGACGAGATAGCCTCAAGTAAGGGGGCCGGACCCGTGCCTGCATCGGCCGCAGCATCCCCCAGTCAATCCGCCAGTGAACTCGCCACTGCACCCGCCAGTGCGTCTGCCGGTGCGTCTGCCAGTGCTTCTGCCAGTGCTTCTGCAGGTGCTTCTGCGGGTGCGTCTGCCAGTGCTTCTGCGGGTGCTTCTGCCGATGCTTCTACCGGAGCACCCGCCACAAACGGCGCGCTGCCCGCCACCGAGGTGCCGCCCTGGGAAGATGTCCCCATGGATGACGGCGACTTCATTCTTGATACTGCGGATGTCGACGACGAGTTTGAAACGCTGGGCGCCGACCCCGCCGCCGAGGCGGCCCTGGCCCAGCTGGCTCCGCGCTCATCAAACGGGCAGGGCCCGAAACTGGCCAATATTACGGCGGCCGACTGGCCCACCCTGGTGCAGCAATTGCCGTTAACCGGCGCCGCCGAACAGCTGGCGCGTCAAACCGAATGGCTGGGGGTTGACGGCAACCGTGTGCGCTTGCGCGTGGGCATTCAGACGCTGGCCGAAATTTCAGCGCGGTCGCGTTTTTGCACCGTGCTGTCCGAACACTTTGGCACGGTGATCGACGTCGATTTCGAGGTGGGTGAAACCGGCGAGGGCACGGCCCACGCCGTCGAACAGGCCCACCTTGAGAAGCTGCAAGAGCAGGCCGAGCAAGCCGTGCAAAACGATCCTTTAATTAACGCGCTGATCCGCGAATTTGACGGGCAAGTGGTGTCGGGGTCAATCCGCCCCGTCATCTGAGCGGGCGGTACAATTCAATCAGCTTTTATTGTTTCTATCAGGATATTCAACCATGATGAAAGGTCAACTTGCCGGTTTGATGCGCCAGGCGCAGCAAATGCAGGACAACATCAAGAAGGCTCAAGAAGAGCTGGCCGATATTATTGTCCAGGGTGCAGCAGGGGGCGGACTGGTCAAAATTGACATGAGCTGCCGTAACGACGTGCGCCGCGTCACGATCGACCCCTCTTTGCTGGAAGACGACAAAGAAATGCTTGAAGACTTGGTCGCGGCAGCGTTTAACGACGCACTGCGCAAGGCCGAGTCTACCGCGCAAGAGAAAATGGCCGGTGCCACGGCGGGTATGCCGTTGCCTCCCGGCATGAAGATGCCCTTCTGATGACGGCACTGCCTGAGCCCGAGCCGCTTCAGGCGCTGATCGACGCCTTGCGGCGTTTGCCCGGGGTGGGTATCCGCTCTGCGCGGCGCATGGCCTATCACCTTCTGCAGCACGACCGCCACGGCGCCGAGCAATTGGGCCATGCGTTGGCACATGCGGTGCACGCGTTGCGCCACTGCGCACGTTGCAACGGTTTTACCGAGCACGACATCTGCGAAACCGGCAGCAACAGCAAGCGCGATGCATCGTTGCTGTGTGTGGTCGACACGCCCGCCGACCAAAACACAATTGAAGGCAGCCACGGGTACAGCGGCTTGTACTACGTATTGATGGGGCGCCTGGCCCCCCTGGAAGGGGTGGGCCCCGCCGAGCTCCATTTTGACCGCCTGATTCAACGCGCGACGGATGGGGTGGTGCAAGAAGTCATATTGGCGACCAATTTTACCGCTGAAGGCGAAACCACCGCGCACTATTTATCTGAAGTCTTGCAGGCACGTGGTTTGAAAGTCAGCCGGTTGGCGCGGGGGGTTCCTGCCGGCAGCGAGCTGGAATATGTGGATGCCGGCACGGTGGCCTGGGCCCTGATGGAGCGCCGCCAAACATTTTGAAAGGAGAATTAATTCCGGCCATCAATGGTTCCAATAATTAGGTAACCGCCAAACGTCATTATGGTCACGAAGCTCATCATGGCGTCGAGGCGTTCCATAAGGTGTATCCACTCCGAGGAGACAATCATGACGATAAGCAGAAGAACCGTATTGAAAGTGGCCGCCGCCAGCGGCGCACTGGTCGCTAGCCCGGCCTTTGTACGTGCTCAGGCACTTGAGCGTGAGAAGGTGCATATCGCTGTAGGCGGCCAGGCACTCACGTATTACTTGCCGCTGTCGGTGGCTGAACGCCAAGGCTTTTTCAAAGACGAAGGCCTGGATGTGACGATCTCTGATTTTGCAGGCGGTTCGCGCGCCTTGCAGGCCGTTGTCGGGGGCAGTGCCGATGTTGTCTCCGGCGCGTTTGAGCACACTCTTAACTTGCAAAGCAAATCGCAGTTTTACCGTGCGTTTGTCTTGCAGGGCCGAGCACCCATGATCGGGTTCGGGGTTTCGCGAGCCAATATGCCCGATTATTCCAGCCCGGCCGACCTCAAAGGCAAGAAAATCGGTGTCACGGCACCAGGTTCATCCACCAATATGTTGGTCAGCTTTTTCCTTGCCAAGCACGGCATGAGCGTCAACGATGTGGCCATTATTGGCGTGGGGGCCGGTGCGGGCGCCGTGTCGGCGTTGCGTTCGGGGCAGGTGGATGCCATCTCCAACACCGACCCGGTTTTGTCCATGCTTGAAACGGCCGACGAAATCCAAATGATTGCCGACACCCGCACGCTGGCCGATACGCGCGAAATTTTTGGGGGCAATATGCCGGCGGGCAGCCTGTATACATCGCAGCGTTACATTGACGCGAACCCCAATACCGTTCAGGCACTGGCTAATGCCATCGTGCGAGCCGACAAATGGATTCACAGTCACTCGCCCGAAGAAATCGTCGAAATCATGCCCGAGTCTTATCTGTTGGGCGAGCCCGAGGTTTACCGCGCGGCTGTCAGTAAAAGTATTGAAGGGTTGTCGCCTGACGGCCTCATCCCCGAGGACGGCCCCCAGACGGCATTGAACGCACTTGATGCGTTCGTTCCAGATTTTCCAACGGATAAGATCGATCTGGACAAGGTCTGGACCAATGATTTCGCACTGAAAGCCAACGAGAAGTACCCCAATGGCTGAAGCAGCACTGTCGCTTGAGAACATCACCTGTACCTTTGTCTCGCGTGACGATCCGTCGCAACGCTATACCGCTGTCGAAGACACGACGCTGACCGTAGCCCCGGGCGAGTTTGTTTCGGTGGTGGGTCCCACGGGTTGCGGCAAGTCCACTCTGCTCAATGTGGGGGCGGGCTTGCTGCCGCCCACCGCGGGGCAGGTCAAGGTGTTTGGCAAACCGCTGAAAGGCATCAACCGACGCGCCGGTTATATGTTTCAGGGTGAGGCGCTACTGCCATGGCGAAGCGCCTTGAGCAACGTCATGGCGGGTCTCGAATTTGCCGGGGTGCCCCGTGCCGAGGCGACGGACCGGGCAGAGGACTGGCTTCGTCGCGTTGGCCTGCATGGCTTTGGCGAACGCTATCCCCATCAGATGTCGGGGGGCATGCGCAAGCGCACCATGCTGGCACAAACACTCATTCGTGACCCTGACATCATCCTGATGGACGAGCCTTTTTCCGCGCTCGATATCCAGACGCGTCAGCTGATGGAAAACGAGGTGCTGGAAATCTGGATGGCCAAGCGGCGTGCTGTGCTGTTCATTACGCACGATCTTGACGAAGCCATCGCAATGAGCGATCGGGTGGTCGTGCTGTCAGCCGGCCCTGCCACGCGCCCCATCGGGCAGTTTGACGTTACGTTGCCAAGGCCCCGCGACGTGGCCGAGGTGCGTATGCACCCCGAGTTCGTCGACCTTCATGCGGC
>JAJUIY010000135.1 GCA_029267415.1 Alcaligenaceae bacterium | reverse complement strand
GTGCGTGGGATGCGGTTATGAGAACAACGCCGATGTGGTCGGCGCGATCAATGTGCTAAGGGCGGGACGCGCCCGGTTCGCCTGTGAAGTGAGCGATGCAGTAGGGTCGCCAGCAGCAGGAACCCACCGAAGCGACTCAGAGGCGGCTCAATGCCGCGCCTGAGCGCCGTAGGAATCTCCGGCCTTCAGGCCGGGGAGGATGTCAACATAAGTTGTTGGCAATGTTCCAGGACCGTGTCGTTGCGTGTCAGGGCATTACTTGCTCGAAGGCGTGTTGAATCCAGTGCAGTGTTCCATTTTCAATGCTGACGACATCAAATCGGCAGGGTGGCATCTGCCCATCAAAATACGCGCTGCATAAGCGAGGCAAAAAGTAATCGGCGGTGCGACGCAGGCGCTGCTGCTTGCGGACGGTAACACTTGCCGCTGCACCCCCGTAGCTGGCAGAACGGCGCACGCGGACTTCTACAAACGCCAATGTACGGCCGTCGGTGGCGACCAGGTCGATCTCCCCTGTGCGACAATGCAAATTGCGCGCAAGAATCGTCATGCCCTGGCTGATCAAGTAGCGCTCGGCCTGGCTTTCACCGCGAAGGCCGCGGCGCTGGGTCGGTGACAAGTCGGTGTTGTGTTTGGGGCACGCCCGGTTTGCCTGGCTTTCATCGCGGGGCTGGCGTGCGTGATCGGCCTGACGGGCCCGGCGTGCCAGTTTGCGGCGGCGTGACACGATGGCGGTTGCTTGCGCGGTGCGCGCCAGCTCAAATAAATAGTCATCGTGATGCGGGTCGCTATCCGGCACCGCGTCTCCCTTTCATTGTTTTCCAGCGTTCATTATGCGTGAGTGTCCCGAAGATCAAATTTCACCCAGCGTGTGGAACCGCATTACAGAGCGGGTAACTACGCAAGACTGGCCGGCATCGGCGTTGTATGTGGTGGCCACCCCGATCGGCAACCTGGCTGACTTGAGCCTGCGCGCCTGGCAGGCGCTGTTGCGTTGTGATGTGATCGCGGCCGAAGACACCCGCGTAAGCCGTCACTTGCTGGATGCCTGGGGGGTTGTCACGCCGTTGATGGCGGCCCATCAGCATAATGAAGCGCGTGCCGCACAGGACATTATCGGGCGGCTGGAGCAAGGCCAACGCGTTGCGCTGGTATCCGATGCGGGCGCGCCGGCGGTGAGCGATCCGGGGGCACGCATTGTGCGTCGTGTTCACGAGGCGGGCTTCCGCGTTATTCCGGTACCGGGGCCCAGTGCTGTTATTGCGGCATTAATGGGAAGCGGTGCCACCTCGGATCAGAACCCGGCTTTTGTGTTTGCCGGTTTCATGCCGCCCAAGGCCACGGCCCGTAAACAGTGGTTACACGAATGGTGTTTTTTGTCCGCCCCGGTGGTCATGTTTGAGTCGCCACATCGCTTGCGTGCTTCTGTGGACAATATTGCCGAGGTGTGCGGGTCAGCGCGGCCCGTCACGCTGGCGCGTGAACTGAGCAAGCGATTCGAGCAGATTGTCACCCTTCCTGCCGGCGACTTGTCGGCATGGCTGGACGATGACCCGCATCGGGGGCAAGGAGAATTCGTGTTAATTGTGCATGCGCCCGAAACCTCGCCGTTGACGGCGCGCACTGCCGTGGACGAAATGGCCTTGGCCGATGCGTTGCTGGAATCGTTGTCGGTGCGGGATGCGGCCCGGATTCTGACGAAGGCGACCTCGCTGTCGCGCGATGAGGCCTATCAGCTGGCACTGGCTCGTTCGCGCAGGGCGCAGGAACCCTGACGCTTGCGGTGAAGCCCCTTATAGTGAAACGGCGGTGCGCGTGGCTCCGTCGTTGTCCGTGGCATCGTGCACGGTATAGCTTGCCTGCCTGCCGGTGGCGGCTTCGATACGCAGAGCGGCGTTAACGGCCTGCGTACGGCTGGCGTACGGGCCAATACGCACCCGATATAAATTATCTGTATTACTTACTTGGGCGCGCCGAGGCTCAATGTGCCCGATTTCGGCATTCAGGCTGCTGGCTAGGCGGTGGGCGTTTTCCCGTGCGCTGAATGCGCCATATTGGAGAAATACGGCCGCGGCGGCGGGTGGGTGCGCAGTGTCCACCGCGTCGGCTTGTTCTGTGTTATTTGCCTCGTATGATGCCTCAGTCGTGAGCATGGACAAGGTTTGGGCATCAAGCACCGATAAGGCATCAACGTCGGCGTTCTGTACTTGCGTAGCACTGGTACCGGGCGTGGTCACGGCATTGCGGGTTTCATCCCGACGAACGTCCACGTGCGCCGTGCTAAGTGCACCACCCCCAAAATTAAGCGCGCCGGTATCGGCGCTGGCGGTTAGGGTGGGCGGCGAGGCGGGTGCTGGTGCGGCGGGTATGGGCATGGGTTTCGCCGCCGGTTCAGTGCCACGCTGCCATGCGTTTTGCCGGATGTCCTCGTGGGTGATGGTTTCGACAATAACCGGCCCGCTGCCGGGTTTGATCAAGTCGAGCTTGGCGGCTGCCACATAAGAAAGATCAATAATTCGGTTGGGGTGGAAGGGGCCCCGATCATTAATACGCACAATCACCGATTTGCCCGTTCTGGCGTGGGTGACGCGGGCATAGCTGGGCAGCGGCAGCGTAGGGTGAGCCGCTGTCATCGCGTACATGTCGTAGGTTTCGCCGTTGGCCGTTTTTTTGCCGTGAAACTTCCGCCCGTACCACGATGCGATGCCCTTTTGGCGGAAGGGACGCTCGGACGTAATGGGGACGTATTGCCGGCCAAAAACCTTATAGGGACGCATGTTGGCCGGTTTGTGGGGTTCGATGCGGGGTACGGCATCGGGAACAGCGTGAATATTGACGTGTCGGGTGCCGGGGCCATCGTCTTTGTAATAGCCGCCGCCGGCGGAACGTTTGGGGCCTGAGCATCCGGCCGTCATCACGGCACAGGCGAACAGGGCGATGAGTATTCTTGTCATGGCGTAATGACGTGTCGTTCGGTATCAAATTGCGGTTGGTTGCGATGCCGCACCAACAGTGGGCTGTGGTCGGCAAAGCGACGAGCCAGTTGCTCGGTAACGTACACCGAGCGGTGCTTCCCGCCCGTGCAGCCAATGGCCACGGTCAGATAGCTACGCGTGTCTTGAACGTAGACGGGTAACCAGCGCCGGATAAAGTCGGCGATATCGTCCACCATCGACTGCACGCTGCCAAACTGGCTAAGCCATTGTGCCACGGGCTCGTCGCGTCCGGTCATGGGACGCAACTCGCGGTCATAGTGGGGATTGGGCAGACAGCGCACATCAAACACCAGGTCAGCGTCGCTGGGCACCCCGCGCTTGTAGGCGAAGGATTCGAATGTCAGGATGACCGGGGCGCGATCCGCTTGTACCAGGTCTAGCACCCACGCACGGAGTTGCCCGGGTGTCAGGTCAGTGGTGTCGATGACGTGTTCTTGTTCGCGCAGCGCCGACAACATCTCGCGTTCAGTGTCTATGCATTGCTGCAACGAAGGTGAAACGCCATCGTGTGTCAGGCGGTCGGTAAGGGGGTGCCGGCGCCGCGATTCTGAATAACGTTGGCGCAAGGTGTGGTCGCTGGCATCCAGAAAAATCACACGAAAGGCGGTACCCATGGAACGCAGACTGGTGATGACATCCGGAAGCTCATCAAGGTCGCCGGGAGAGCGGACGTCGATGGCGACCGCCACGCGTTCTAAGCCAGCGTCGCGCGTGTTGGCGATAAATTCGTGCAGAAAGCGCACCGGCAGGTTGTCAACGCAGATGTAACCCGCGTCTTCCAGTACCCTAAGGGCCACTGATTTACCTGAACCGGAGATGCCGGTAATAAGGACAATTTTGAGCATAATGGTTGTGCCCGTCTGTTCCGGACCGCGCAACGCGGCGCGCTGGCGGGGTTGGCCTGATGCCACAAGAGGTTAGTTTTGACGCCCGCTTTCCATAATGGCCAGGGCCTGGCGTTCGATGAACTCGCCCATGGTATCAATGCCACGTAACGTAAGTATAGTGTTGCGCACCGCTGCTTCAACCAGCACGGCCAAGTTGCGTCCGGCCGCCACTTGCAGCATGACGCGGCGGATCGGCACCCCGAGGATGTCGTCGGTCTGGTCCTGAATGGGCAGGCGTTCAAATGAGTCGGGGGTCGTTCGCACCAGGTTCACAATCAGCTTCAGCTTTTTTTTGCGCCGAACGGATGTTTCACCAAAAATGGTGCGGATGTCCAGCAGGCCCAGCCCGCGCACTTCCAGCAGGTTTTGCAGCAGGGGCGGGCACTGGCCTTCGATCAGGCTGGGGGCAGTGCGCATCAGCTCGACCGCGTCATCGGCCACCAGCCCGTGTCCGCGTGAGATAAGCTCGAGCGCAAGCTCGCTTTTACCCAGACCTGATTCGCCGGTGATCAGTACGCCAAGCCCCAGCACATCCATGAACACACCGTGCATCAGCGTTTTAGGCGCCAGACGCTTGCCCAGGTAAATGCGCAGCAAGTCGATCGTTTGTGCGGCGGACAGTGGGGTGGTTAACAGCGGCACATTGTGACGCGTGCAGTAGTCGAGCAGGTCGGGCGGGGGGGTGATGTTGTCGGCCAGTACGATCGCGGGTACGCCCCCGTCGACAAGGTCTTGCAAGTGGTGCCGGCGACGCCGGGTGTCGAAGCGGACGTAGTAGGAAAGCTCTTGCGTACCAAAAACCTGAATACGTGAGGGGTGAATCAGATTAAGGTGGCCCACCAGATCGGCACCGGCAGCACCCGGAGCGGCCACGACACGCTGGCCGGCATTTTGCCCCGCCACCCAGGTAAAAGGGATGCGCTCTTCGTTGTCTTTGACAAGGTCCTGGATGGTTAGCATGGCTCGCGAGAATCAGACGTGGTCAGCAACGCATGGATGGCCGAGGGGTCAGTTTCTGAGGCCAGCTTGTTGCGAATGTCGTCGTCGGACATCAGGCGGGCGATTTCCGCGAGGAGGTCAAGGTGCAATTGTGTGGCCGTTTCGGGAACCAGCAGAATAAACAGCAAGCTGGCGGTGCGGTCATCGGAGGCATCGAAACGTACGGGCTCGCTAAGCCTGATGAAGGCGGCGCAGGGCTCTTTGAGGTCTTTGATGCGGCCGTGTGGCACCGCGACGGAGTGCCCCAGGGCCGTGGACCCCAGGCGTTCGCGCCCCATGAGACTGTGAAAGACCGTTGTGCGTGCGATACCGTGGTTGTTCTCAAACAGCAGGCTGGCCTGTTCCAGAGCACGCTTCTTACTGGTTACGGCCAGGTCTAGCACAATATTGGACAGTGGCAGTATGCGGGAGGTCAGGTTCATAAATGCATTATATGGGTATGACGGATAAGTCTGACAAGCCAGGTTGTCGGCAAGCTTGGGTGTTATTCATTATGTTGCCTGAAAGCCCCATAATACGACAATGCCGACTTGAAAAAGTCGGCATTGATGTCCGTTATCCGGCCCGTCTGTACAAGCGGGCGGCGTTTTTATTGATTTTTCAGACCGCAGGCTCGGCCACAACAGGCTGACGCTTGACGGATTCGTGTGCGTGGTTTTGGGCTTTTGTTTTTACTTTTATGATCTGTCGGTCGATTTTATCGGCCAGCAGATCAATGGCACCGTAGAGATTTTCATTGACAGCGGAGCAGTGAATACTTTTTCCCTGCACCCGTAGCGTGATTTCCGCGATGTGGTTAAGCCGTTCTACAGCGACGATTACTTGTGCATCGATGACTTTGTCGAAATGCCGCTCGATACGTGACAACTTGCTAATGACATAGTCACGAATGGCTGGGGTTACGTCGATATGGCGACCACTGATTGTCAGGTTCATACTTTATCTCCTGGTGATGGGGTAGATCACGCGAAGTGATGACTGCTGAAAACTGGTTAGGCAGGCCCTCCGTAATGTTGCAGTTTGATGAAAACTGGAGTTCGTACAATCAGTTTATCGCGTATCGCGAGGAAATCAAGAGGCGGGATTTGCGCTTGGTCAAGCGGTGGCCAGCGGCCTTCAAAAGACAGTGTCGCGACTGCCAAGCAACAGCGAAGAAGGCTTACATGCGGAAGTTTTTGCCGAGGTAAACCTCGCGCACGGCCTCGTTGCTGATGATGTCGTTGGGGTGCCCGCTGGTAAGCACCTTGCCTTCACTGATGATGTAGGCGCGGTCGCAAATACCCAGTGTTTCGCGCACGTTATGGTCGGTGATCAGTACGCCGATATTGCGACTTTTCAGAAACTGGATGATCCGTTGAATTTCAATGACGGCGATAGGGTCGACGCCGGCGAAGGGTTCGTCAAGCAGAATAAAACGTGGACGCGTGGCCAGGGCACGGGCAATTTCTACGCGTCGGCGCTCGCCGCCCGATAGCGACAGGGCGGTATTGTCGCGGATATGGCCAATTTGCAGTTCGTCGATAAGCGATTGCAGGTCAGTGTTGATTTGGGCCCGGGTGAGTGGTCGACCGTTGTCCTGCAGCTGTAATTCGAGCACGGCCCGGATGTTTTGTTCGACC
>JAJUIY010000047.1 GCA_029267415.1 Alcaligenaceae bacterium | reverse complement strand
GCTGGTGGTTGGTTCCATCTATGCCGGTCTGGCCACGCCCACCGAAGCCGCAGCGCTTGGCGTGGTTGGGGCACTGATACTGGCAGCGTTCATGCGCCGCCTGACCCTGCGCATGATGCGCGAAGTGCTGGAAGGCACCATGAAGACCACCGCCATGATTATGCTGATCGTGATTGGCGCGGCGTTCCTGAACTTCATCATGTCGGCCACCGGGCTAACCAATATGCTGAACAGCTGGCTGATCGGTCTTGGGCTGTCACCCTATATGATGTTGTTGATGCTGGTGGCATTTTACCTGGTGATCGGCTGCTTCATGGAAACGCTGTCCCTGATGGTCACCACCATCCCGGTGATCGCACCGGTCATGATTGCCCTCGGGTTCGACCCCGTATGGCTGGGTATTGTCATCATTATTTTGATTGAGGTTGCCCTGATAACTCCGCCGGTTGGCCTGAACCTGTTTGTGGTTCATAGTTTGCGTACCTCCGGCAGCATGAACGCGCTGATGATCGGCGCCATCCCATTTGTACTGATGCTGCTTCTGCTGGTTTTCCTGCTGGCCATATTCCCCGGACTGGCACTGTGGCTGCCGCAATTCTTTAACTAGGACTCGCCATGCAACTGACGTTTACTTTGAATCGCCTTGCCGGCAATGACGCGGAATCACCGCAAACCATAACGGTTACCATCGACACCTTCATTGTGGCGGGCTGGGCCGGCCGCGATATGAAGGCCATCGAAGAGCATATTGAAGAGCTCGCCGAGTTGGGCGTACCCCGCCCCAGCGCCGTACCGCTGTATTACCGCATTGCCGCCAATCAACTAAGCCAGGATGACGAAATCCAGGTAGTGGGCGACCAGTCTTCTGGCGAAGCGGAAGTGCTGATTTTTTCGCACGAGGGGCGCAACCTGGTTAGCCTCGCCTCCGACCACACTGACCGCAAGCTGGAGGCGCACAGCGTAGCGCTGTCCAAACAGGTCTGCGCCAAACCAGCGGGCCGCGAGGCCTGGCTGCTGGATGACGTGGCCGAACACTGGGACTCGCTGATCCTGCGCTCGTGGATAACCGAGAACGGTCAAAAAACGCTGTACCAAGAAGGCCCTGTAGGCAGCTTGCGCCATCCCGTCGATCTGGTTCAGGACCACTTCGGTCAAACCGTCATGCCGGAAGACAGTGCCATGTGTTGTGGTACGGTAAATGCCATCGGCGGCATCCGTCCCGCCAACGACCTCATCATGGAACTGCACGACCCGGTCTTGCAGCGTAGTTTGCATCATCAGTATTCCGTGCGGGTTCTTCCGGAAATTGCCTAAGTAGGACAGTCACGACATGTCAGGTTTACCTACGATACGCGCCCTGCAACAGGCGCTGTCCAATAACGAAACAAGTTCTGTTGAGCTGGTCGCTGCCGCCCTGGACCGCATTGCCGACCCGGCCGGGGAAGGCGCCCGTGCCTTCACACGCGTTTATGCCGACCAAGCCATGCAGGCCGCGCAGGCGTCCGACACCCTGCGCAAAGCGGGTCTGGCACGCTCACCACTGGAAGGCTTGCCCATTTCAGTGAAAGACTTGTTCGACGTGGCCGGCGACACCACTACTGCGGGCTCCGTCGTCCTCAAAGACAAACCGGCCGCCACCCGTAACGCGCTGGTGGTGCAACGCCTGCTGGATGCAGGCGCCGTGCTGGTGGGCCGCACCAACATGACCGAGTTTGCCTACTCGGGCCTGGGCATCAACCCGCATTATGGGTCGCCCAGCAGCCCCTGGGACCGGGAAACCGGCCGCATCTCGGGCGGCTCGTCGTCTGGCGCGGGCGTCGCCGTGGCCGACCAGATGTCAGTGATGTCATTGGGTACGGACACCGGTGGTTCTATCCGCATCCCGTCGGCCTTTTGCGGCATCACGGGCTTCAAGCCCACCGCTCGCCGTATCCCCTCTGACGGCACCCTGCCGCTGTCATCCAGCCTGGACTCGAGCGGGCCCTTGGCCGCATCGGTCGAATGCTGCGCCATTGTTGATGCCATTCTGGCGGGCAAGCCGGCGCACGACCTTAACGTGCCCGAGGCCAAGCAGCTCCGCTTCGCCGTACCCTCCAGCATGGTGCTGGAAGATGCCGACGACCATGTTCTGGCGGTATTTGAGCAAGCACTGGACGCCCTTCGCCAAGCCGGCGCACAGATTGACACCATTGATATTCCTGAGTTTGAACGCCTGCCTTACATTAACCGCAAAGGCGGCCTGATTGCCGCCGAGGCCTATGCGTGGCATGCCGAGCTGATCGAAGAAGGTCACGACAAATACGACCCGCTGGTGGTGTCGCGCATATTGCGCGGCCGCGACATGACGGCCGCCGATTACATCGAGGTACTGGAAGAGCGGCCCAAATGGCAACGTGCCGTCGGCGCGCGTCTGGCCTACTACGATGCCTTGCTGATGCCCACCACACCGTTGGTTGCCCCGGCCATCAAGGCATTGCAAGCCGATGAAGACACCTACTTCAGCACCAACCTCACCATTTTGCGCAACCCCACCTTCATCAACTACCTGGATGGTTGTGGCTTGTCGTTGCCGTGTCATCCCGCCGGCACGGCGCCCGTGGGCCTGATGGTGGCTGGACCCGCCATGCGAGATACCCATATTTTGGGCGTAGGCCTTCAAGTTGAACGCGTATTGGAAGCCGTTCGCAACGCCTGACGCGCGGGTGCGCGGGTGGCATGCCGGGGAGCAACGCTGCCCGGCACTTGCGCCGGCTTTCAGCTTCGACCCCGCATTAATACGCGAACCCGTTCTCAAATATGCGGCGCAGGAACGCCACAAACACCTGCACCGCCTGCGGCACATGGGGTGAATAAGGCCTGATCGCATAAATACGATCACCGAAGGCGCCCACCGGGTGCCAGTCAGGGAGCACTTCTACCAACTGCCCCGCGCGCAACGCGGCCTGCACGCTGAAATCCGGAGCAACGGCCACCCCCAGGCCGGCCATGGCCACATCGCGCAACACTTCACTATTATTGGCAGCAAATGTGCCCTGCATGGGTACCGTAACGCGCTGCGGTGTGCGTCCGGCCGGTGCCTCTTTGGCCTCGAACGTCCAGGTAAGGCGGCCTTTTGGACGCGGGTAATACAAACAACGATGTGCGCTTAAATCGTCCGGGGTGTGCGGCACACCGGCCGCTTTCAAGTAGTCTGGGCTGGCCACCAACAGGGCGGTGGTTTTGCTAAGCGTCCACGCAACATGCGTTTCGGGCGGCTCGGCCACATGCCGTACCGCCAGATCAAACCCGTCGCTAGCCAGCGAACGCAGACCGTCTGATAAATCCAGCTCGAGTCGAATATCCGGGTACGCGGCCATAAACTCTGGCAGCCGGGGTAATAGCTGTTGCCGCGCGAACGCGACAGGAACGGTGACGCGTAGCAGCCCACCCGGCTCTTCAGCCAAATCACGTATACGCGAGAAACTGCCGGCGATCTGATCGAAAGCATCGCGGGTATTGTGTACCAGCTGCCGACCAGCGTCCGTTAGCTGGACGCTGCGCGTGGTGCGACGCACCAGCGGCACCCCTGCCACGCGCTCCAGCTCGGCAATGCGCTGACTGACGGCGGCTTTGCTAACACCCAACCGCGCCGCGGCAGCCGTGAAGCTCCCCTGCTGTTCAAGCACACCAAGCCAATGCAAGGGCGCCCATAAATTGCCAACTGCGTATTTATCCATCACGCCATTGTTCATATTTCTGAACAATAAATCAAGCATCGTTATCTAGGCAGGCAGCCGGCACATCAATACACTAAGGCAGCGTTGCGCCAACTGTATTCGAACAAGGCGCACTGTTCCAACCAATCGAGGATCTCATGCAAGCATTCGAAGACAACCGCGATGTCGTGCACTTTATTCAGGGTGAACGCGTGCGCGGTACCGGCACCAAAAGCCAAGCCGTCTATAACCCCGCCACCGGTGCCGAAGCGCGCCAGGTGTTACTGGCCAGCGCCGACGATGTAAACCAGGCCGTGGCCAGCGCCAAAGCGGCGTTTCCCGCGTGGGCCGACACGCCCCCCATCCGACGGGCACGCATTATGTTCAAGTTTCTTGAACTGCTGTCGGCACGCCGCGAAGAGTTGGCGGCCATCATCACGGCCGAGCACGGCAAAGTGTTTGACGACGCTTTGGGTGAAGTAGCCCGTGGTATTGATGTTATCGAATTTGCCTGCGGCATCCCGCAATTGCTGAAAGGCGACTTTACCGATCAGGTCTCCAATGGCCTGGACAACTGGACCATCCGCCAGCCGCTGGGCGTCGTGGCCGGTATCACGCCATTTAACTTCCCTGCCATGGTGCCGTGCTGGATGTTCCCCGTTGCCATCGCCGCCGGTAACTGCTTCATCTTGAAGCCCAGCGAGCGCGATCCCTCAGCTTCCCTGTTCCTGGCGGAACTGCTCAAAGAAGCCGGCTTGCCCAATGGCGTCTTCAACGTGGTGCAAGGCGACAAGTTGGCCGTTGACACCCTGATCGAGCATCCCGACGTGGCGGCACTTAGCTTTGTCGGCTCTACCCCCATTGCGCGCTATATTTACGAGCGCGGTGCGCACTTTGGCAAACGCGTCCAGGCATTGGGTGGCGCCAAAAACCACCTCGTTGTCATGCCGGATGCCGATATCGACCAAGCCGTCGATGCCCTGATCGGTGCGGGTTATGGCTCGGCCGGCGAGCGCTGCATGGCCATTTCGGTGGCGGTTCTGGTGGGTGACGTCGCCGACAAGATCGTTCCACGTTTGGCCGAGCGCGCCCGTGCGCTTAACATTGGCAACGGTATGAACGCCGGCGTTGAAATGGGCCCGATCATCACCCGCGAGGCAGTCGAACGCATTGAAAACTACATCCAGATTGGTGTGGACGAAGGCGCCGAACTGGTCGTCGACGGACGCGGCCTGAAGGTAGACGGTCACGAAAACGGCTTCTTCACCGGCGGTACCCTGTTTGACAAGGTCACGCCTGAAATGCGTATTTATCAGGAAGAAATTTTTGGCCCCGTTCTATCATGCGTGCGCGTCCCTGATTTTGGCAGCGCCGTTAACCTGATCAACGAACATACCTACGGCAATGGCGTGTCGTGCTTCACCAGCGACGGTCACATCGCACGCGAATTTGGCCGCCGCATTCAAGTGGGTATGGTGGGTATCAACGTACCAATCCCCGTCCCCATGGCCTGGCACGGCTTTGGCGGCTGGAAGCAAAGCCTGTTTGGCGACATGCACGCCTACGGTGAAGAGGGTGTCCGTTTCTACACGAAACAGAAATCGATTATGCAGCGCTGGTCACAGAGCATCTCCAAGGGTGCCGAGTTCACCATGCCGACGCCCAAGTAAGCATCGCTGTCATAACTGAACACACTCTTAACAAAATGGCCCGGCGTGTCCGGGCCATTTCACTTTACACTGGGTGTGCAGTCAATTGACTGTTTCTGTGCGGAGCACACCATGAGCAAGAGCCACGGCCGAAAGCCGGACAAAAAGGAACCCTTGCGTACTGCAAAAGAGAAAAAAGAAGCCAAACGGCTGAAGCGGGAAGCGGCAAAAGAAGCTTAAAAACAGGGCCCAAGGCGTGGCACTCACGTTGCAAGGCATTGCCCGCCCTTTACCCATAACATGCTTCGCTTGCCGAAATGTTGGCTAGCGGTGCGCCGTGCGCGACACCGCCGGGTGGCCGTTTGCATCTGCAGACGGAATCCCCAGTAGAAAACGACGTAATATGCCGTGCGCGTAGACCCGCGCCACCTGCTCCAAAAATGCACTGAAATCAACACAGGCGGTGTCATCCGCCGAGTCGGAAATCGTGCGCATCACGGCAAACGGCACGCCGTATTCGTGGCAAATTTGTGCCACCGCCGCCCCTTCCATTTCTACACACAAGGCATCCGGCAAGGCGTCGCGCAAACGCTGTACCTCTTGCGGGCAGTCAACAAATTGATCACCACTGATAATCAAACCCTGATGTAGCGCGGGCGTATGTACACCCAACGTCGACCGCTGCTGCGCCGGAACCTGCCGGTAAAAATCGTGTTCCAGATAATCGCGCGCGCACTGCATCAGCCGTGCCGAAAGAGCGGCATCGGCCGGGAAACGGGAGCACCCCAACAACGGAACTTCGTACTGCGGAAATAGCGGGCTGGCGTCAATATCGTGCTGCAACAAAGAGTGCGCCACCACGACATCGCCCACCCGCACCCCGGGGGCGACCGCCCCGGCCAGGCCAGTAAATACGATCTCACCCACGTTGAATTCGCGTATCAGCGTAACCGTTGTGGCAGCGGCAGCCACCTTGCCAATGCGGGTCAGCACCACCACACAAGAACGGCCGTGCAACGTGCCCATATAGTAGTCGCGCTGGCCAATGCGATGCACCTGCACGTCTGTTCCCATTTCGTGCACCAGCCCGGCAATTTCACCGTGCATGGCGGCCACAATACCGATTGCTTTCACTGTTGCGCCATCCAACTGTATAAGCCATCTACCCACGTGTGCGCCGGCAGGCCCAAGCGTTGAGATACCCGCTCGGCACGGGCGTAAAGCTCGTCAAAGTCCAACACGGGCGCTTGGCGAAAACCGATAGCCACTATATTGCTGTCGTGCACTTCCGGCAGCCAGGCCACGGCGGCGAACACGTCTTCCATACGACGCAAGTGGTCGTTGTGCTCGGGGTAATCGCAAAACAGGTTAACCGTCATGATGCCGTCTGGCTTTAGGCAGGCGGCACACGATCCATAGAATTTGGGCGAGCCCAATGCGGGCCCGTGAGCCTGCGCATCGTACAAGTCGACCTGCAAAATGTCCAGCGTGCCGTGATTGGCGGGGTTACTCACATATTCCATTGCATCGCCCAACACGACATGAAGGCGGTCATTGTTGGGAGGAAGCATAAATTTTTCGCGGCAGACCTGGATAACCTCTTCATTGATCTCTACGGCCGTCACGTGCGCTTGCGGGAAATGCAGGTGGCAAAACCGCGTCAATGACGCCGCGCCCAGCCCCAACTGGCAAATATGTGTGGGCGCCTCGTTGAAAAGTGTCCACATCATCATTTGCTGGACGTATTCAACCTCGAGCTCGTCAGGGCGATCAAGGCGCATCGCTCCCTGAATCCAAGGGGTTCCAAAATGCAAGTAGCGCACCCCGTCTTCGTCACTGGCGCCCACCGAGGGCTTGCCCTTGCTGTAAAACGCCGATGCCGACGCCATTAGCTGGCGCACGACATTGGCCAATCGCTGTTTTTCAGCGGAATCTTCCATGTGTAATACCTTGAATACAACAACGCCCGGCGGCGGCCGAACCGCTGCCACCCGGGGAAAACCATTGTACGCCGATGCCGGCATACGCCTGTGTTAGGATCAGTGGGCAATTGGCGCGGCACCTTTTGCCCCGCCGGCTTTTAGTGATGAATACGTGCCTTGGCGTTGCTGCCGCACGTGCAATACAGGAATGAACAATGCCTACACCACCGCCCTGTCCGATTTGCTCGATGGAAAACACCTACCAGGACGAGGACCATTACATTTGCCCCGATTGCGCCCACGAATGGCCAACGGTTGCGCCCGAGCCCGAAGACGACACCCGTGTCGTGCTGGACAGCAACAAAAACCCGCTGGTCGACGGGGATACCGTTTATCTTATCAAGGATCTTCGCGTGAAAGGGTCGTCGACGATTCTTAAGAAAGGTACCAAAATACGCGGTATCCGCATTATTGATGGCGACCACGAAATTGACTGCAAAGTTGACGGGGTCAGCTACCAACTGAAAGCCGAATTCATGAAGAAAGGCTAGCCATTACGGCGCAACAGTAGCGGCAGTTTCGCCGCTGTGGGCCAGCGCCTGGGCAACAAACCCGCTGGCCTTGGCCTGTGCCACATACTCGTCCAACTTTTGCACCGCGGCCTTGCGGGCAATTGGCACGGCCATGGCTTGCTCAATAGCGGTAAAACGGCCATCCATGACACGAAACCCCGGATGCTGGCCGGCATAGGCCAACAAGGGTTGACGCACCCCCGCCACTGCTTCCAGGCCTTGGTCAACAAACAAGTCGATGGCCTGCGCTGACGTCGACGCGTGCACCAATTGTGCGTGCTTCAGGTGGCGCGTTAAATAGAGCTCGTAAGCGGCACCCCGGCCCACCGCAATGCGCACGCCGTCACGATCCGCGTCGGCAACGTCTTGCAGCGGCGAACCTGCCGGCACCATATAGGTGCCTTCAATCAGCACGTAAGGCTGCGTAAACGCCACGCGCTGAGCCCGCTTGGGATCTATCGCCATAAAGGCGACATCCCAGACGTCATTAGCGGCGTCCTCAAACACATGCCCGGCCGCCTCATAGTTGATGAACTGATGAGGCACACCTGCGCGGCGCGCCAGCTCGAGCGCAAGGGCCACCGACACACCATAGGGCTCGCCGGATTCAGGTTGGCGCTTGGCCAATACAGGATTGCCAAAGTTCAGCGCAACGCGCAACACCCCTTGGGGGGCCAATACCTTCACGATATCTTGCATAGGGTCTCCATACGGGTCGATAAGGCATCTATAATGCCACACTGACGCAGCTGCGGGGCAACGCTGGTCCGTAAAGGCTTAAAGGAGAACACACAATGTCACCGGCCACTGCCGACGAACTGGGCAAACTGATTCTGCGCGTCTCCGTAGGCGCAATGCTGTTTTTACATGGCTTTGGCAAGCTGTTGCACGGCATCGCCCCCATCGAACGCATGGTAATGGCCAGCGGCTGGCCGGCCATATTGGCGTGGGGGGTGTATTTGGGCGAGCTAATAGGCCCTGCACTGATGGTATTGGGTATCTACACGCGCCTGGGGGCCGCCTTGGCCACCATTAACATGTGCGTTGCCATCATGCTGGCGCATCGCGCTGAAATTTTTCAGCTCACCCCCATGTGGGCATGGCAACTTGAATTACAGGGCCTGTTCTTGTTTGGCAGCCTGGCGGTGGTGTTTTTAGGCGCCGGGCGCTACAGCTTGGGCGGCAAAGGCGGTCGCTGGAATTAAGCCCGGCGGCTGTTTAATAGGGTTGGCAATTAGCCAAAGCGGCCGGTGATGTAGTCTTCCGTTTCTTTGCGCACCGGGTTCACAAACACCTGGTCAGTTTCGCCATACTCCATCAGCTCACCCAGGTACATATACGCGGTGTAGTCGGACACACGGGCTGCCTGCTGCATGTTGTGCGTCACGATCACCACGGTATAGTCCGACTTCAGCTCGGCGATTAGCTCTTCAATTTTTGCAGTCGAAATAGGATCAAGTGCGGAACAGGGCTCATCAAGCAGCATTACTTCCGGCTTGATGGCAATACCCCGCGCAATACACAAGCGCTGCTGCTGTCCACCAGACAGGCCGTTGCCACTTTGGTCGAGCTTGTCTTTTACCTCGCTCCACAGCGCGGCCTTGGTGAGGGCCCACTCGACACGCTCGTCCATTTCGCCCTTGCTGAGCTTCTCAAACAAGCGCACCCCAAACGCGATATTCTCGTAGATACTCATGGGAAACGGCGTCGGTTTTTGGAAGACCATACCCACCTTGGCGCGGATCAGTGAAATATCAACGTTGGACGTCAGCAGGTTTTCGCCGTCCATCATGATTTCGCCTTCCGCACGCTGGCCGGGATACAGTTCATACATGCGGTTGAAGGTGCGCAACAGCGTCGACTTGCCGCAACCGGATGGCCCGATGAACGCCGTCACCTTTTTTTCCTTGATATCAAGGTTGACATCTTTGATTGCCTGGTAGTCACCGTAGTAAAAATTCAGGTTTCTGATTTTTAATTTGGTGGGAACGGAATCCATCGAAGTAGTCGTCATATGCGCCGTCAATATACAAAGTAAGGCAGTAAGCAATGGGGCCGGTTCGATATCTGAAGCGACCGGCCGGCACCCTTTATTTTCGGAAGAAGGAGCGGGCCAGAATATTGATGCCCAGCACCAGCAAGGTAATCATGACCGCCCCTGCCCATGCCAGGCGGTTCCAGTCTTCAAACGGGCTGGCGGCGTACTGGAAAATAACCACTGGCAAGTTTGCCATGGGCGCGTTCATGTTCCAGGACATAAATTGGTTGTTAAGCGCCGTAAACAGCAGCGGTGCCGTCTCGCCAGAAATACGCGCCACCGCCAGCAGCACCCCGGTAACAATGCCCGAGCGTGCAGCGCGGTAGCTGATAAACAAAATGACACGCCATTGGGGGCAACCCAGTGCGGCGGCGGCCTCGCGCAGGCTGTTGGGTACCAGCAGCAGCATGTTGTCGGTAGCACGCACCACCACTGGAATCACAATAATGGCTAAAGCGAAGGCCCCGGCCCACCCTGAATAATGGCCCACCTGCGCCACATAAACAGCGTAGATGAACAGACCAATCACAATAGATGGCGCCGAAAGCAGCACATCGTTAAGAAAACGGGTAGTGGGCGCCAACCAGCCACGTTGGCCGTATTCCGCCAGATAGGTACCCGCCAATACGCCGATGGGTGTACCCACCACAGTGGCCACAACGGCCATCATGACGCTGCCCACAATGGCGTTAAGCAAACCACCCGCCTGCCCGGGCGGCGGCGTCATTTCAGTAAGCAGCGACAACGACACCGCGCCGGCCCCTTTGAGCAACAGCGTGATAATGATCCAGAAAAGCCAAAATAGCCCTGATATCACCGCAGCGCCGGATAACGTCAGCATGACGCGATTGAAACGCCGGCGACGCCGGTACACCGGGTTGCCGGCACTTATCACCTGATCAGTCATGGTTCACTGTAAGCCAAAACGATATAAACATGAGCAAACGCGCCGGCACCCGTCAGGTGGACCGCCCTTCATTTCGGGAAAGACGCAGCAACAGCAGCTTGGAAAAAATCAGAACGACGGTGGTTATGAGGAACAGGATCAAACCCAGTTCGAGCAAGGCCGACTTCTGCATGCCCCCGGCCTCGTTGAATTCGTTAGCCAGGGCAGACGCAATGGAGTTAGACGGCGAAAATAGCGACGACGGCAGATTAAACGAGTTACCGATCACAAAGGTAACGGCCATCGTTTCGCCCAAGGCCCGCCCCAACCCCAGCATGATACCGCCAATGACACCACCCTTGGTAAAGGGCAGCACAACTTTCCAGACAACTTCCCACGTCGTGGCACCCAAACCATATGCCGACTCTTTCAACATGGGTGGCACAACGTCGAAAACGTCACGCATCACCGCGGTGATGAACGGGATGACCATAATGGAAAGAATGAGACCGGCCGTAAAGACACCTATGCCAAACGGCGGCCCCGCAAACAGGTCGCCTAACACGGGGACCCCTGAGAACAACGAAATAATGGGAGGCTGTATATACTTCTGAAACAGCGGGACAAAGACAAAGAGACCCCACATCCCGTAAATGATGGAAGGAATTGCTGCCAGCATCTCGATGGCGGTACCCAGAGGCCGACGCAACCAAACGGGCGCCAGCTCGGTAAGGTACAGCGCGATGCCGAACGAAACGGGAATGGCAATGACCAGGGCAATGACCGATGTCAGCAGTGTTCCAACAATGGGAACCAGCGCACCGTATTCATTGCGCACCGGATCCCAGTTGTTGGTCCACAGGAATGACAGGCCATATTCCGAGATGGATTCACGGCTGCCCCAGATGAGTGACACCATGATGGCGCCCAACAACAGAAACACAAAGACAGCAAAACTACGTGTCAGGTTTCTGAAGAGCGCATCGGCCAGCGCATTCCCGCTACGTTTCATGATTCCTTATTCCCACACGGCCGCGCCATCGGCGGTTTTGATTTCGTTTTTCCAGATCTCACGGATAGCGTCCGCGACGTTGTCGGGCAGCGGTACGTAGTCCAGCTCGGCAGCCAGGTCGCCACCGTTCTTGAATGCCCAGTCGAAGAAGTTAAGCACTTCTTTGCCTTGCTCGGGCTTATCTTGCACCTTATGCACCAAAATGAAGCTGGCGGCCGTTACGGGCCATGAATCGGCACCGACTTCGTCCGTCAACACAACACCCATGCCAGGTGTGCCTGTCCAGTCAGCGTGTGCAGCAGCGGCAGCAAATGCTTCTTGCGTGGGCTGTACAAACTGACCGTCTTTGTTTTTCAACTGCGTCCAGGACAGGTTGTTTTGCTTGGCGTAGGCGTATTCCACATAGCCAATGGAGTTTTGCAGTTGGCGTACGTAAGCGGCAACGCCTTCGTTACCTTTACCACCCTGACCTGTGGGCCATTTTACGGCTTTGCCTTCGCCAACTTGCTCTTTCCACTCGGGGGAAACTTTCGACAGATAGTTGGTCCAGCCGAACGTGGTGCCGGAACCGTCGGAACGGTGCACCACAATGATGGAGGCATCCGGCAGGGTCAGGTCGGGGTTCAGTGAGGTAACGGCCTCGTCATTCCATTTGTTGACCTTGCCCAGGAAGATGTCGGCGACGAGTTCGCCGGTCAGCTTCAGAGCGCCGGGCTCAATGCCTTCAATGTTGACGACGGGCACGGTGCCCCCCACGATAGCGGGGAATTGCAACAGACCGTTCTCTTCAAGGTCGGCCGCGGGCATGGGGTCATCGGACGCGCCGAAGTCGACAGTTTTGGCAATAATTTGCTGTTGACCACCGCCCGAACCGATGGATTGGTAGTTGACACGGTTACCCGTTTCTTCGTGGTACTGGGCGGCCCATTTTGCATAGGCGGGGTACGGGAACGATGCCCCGGCACCGGTGATATCAACGGCATGTGCAGCCAGGGCCGCACCCGACAGGGCCAGGCCTGCGGAAACATTTACGAGCAATCGCTTGATCATCGCTATGTCCTTGTAGAACAGGGTTGTAGGCAGACAGGTGTTGTCTGTGAAAACGCCATAGTACGACCCGAATATGACATGTTTATGACATTGATGACTTTCGTAATTCGCCAAACCGGTGCATGAGATGTTCTTGCACGTTGAAGGGCTGGCCCCGCCGCGTGACGCGAGCATAGGACCCATCGGGCAGCGCGCGCCACGCTAATTGGTTGTCTCGCAACGCGAAACTGAACGCTTCACTGATGACGCGACGCTTTAAACGCGGGCTGAGCACCGGAAACGCGACTTCGACGCGGCGGAAAAAATTTCGGTCCATCCAGTCGGCCGACGATAAATACACGTTTTCGGCCCCGTCATTGTAAAAGTAAAACACGCGGGAATGTTCCAGAAACCGGCCAATTATAGAACGTACACGAATATTGTCCGACAAGCCCGGAACACCTGCACGCAAGGCACAGGCGCCCCGCACAATCAAGTCGATTTGCACGCCAGCCTGACTGGCATTGTACAAAGCCTCGATGATGGTGGGCTCAAGCAGGGAATTCATTTTTGCCATGATACGGGCGCGCTTCCCCGCCCGTGCATTGATGGCCTCGTTACGCACCAGCGCCAGCATGGTTTCATGCAAGGTGAAGGGCGACTGCAACAGGCGTTTCAGCGGACGCCGGCCCCCCAGCCCGGTAAGCAACGAGAAAATATGCTCCATGTCTTCGCAAATGTCCGGGTTGGCGGTGATCAGGCCAAAATCAGTGTATTGCCGTGCTGTACGCGGGTGGTAATTGCCGGTACCAAGGTGGGCGTAACGATGGATACGGCCACGTTCACGCCGTAGCACCAGTGCCATTTTGGCGTGCGTTTTATGTCCCACGACACCATAGCTTACATGC
>JAJUIY010000098.1 GCA_029267415.1 Alcaligenaceae bacterium | reverse complement strand
TCACGACGAGACCGTGCGCGGCACGGCGTCGCTGGGTACTGAAATACGACGCGTTGCCGAGATGGGGTCGCGCATCAGTGCCGAGGCCGGCGAGTTGGCCTCGGCGTTACGGGGCGACAACAAGGTGCTGGGCACCTGGGGCGAAGTCCAGCTTGAGCGCACGCTCGAACTGGCCGGTCTGATCAAGGGCGATCACTATGTTGCCCAGCCACCGTATCGCGATACCGAGCAGCGACGTCGTTATCCGGATTTTGTGGTGCATTTGCCCGACAACAAACATATGGTGCTGGACAGCAAGGTTTCGTTGCTGGATTACGAGCGCGCGGTGTCGGCGCAAAGCGATGATGAGCGCGAGAAGGCACTACAGGCTCACGTGCGTGCCGTACGCCGCCACATTGATGACTTGGCCGGCAAGGATTACAGCCACCTCGTCGGCGTTAACGGCCCGGGTTTCGTGCTGATGTATTTGCCCATCGAGGCGGCTTATATCGAAGCATTGCGCCATAGCCCGGATCTTTACGACTACGCTTACCGCAAGAACGTCGTGCTGGTATCGCACACCACGTTGCTGCCCGTGTTGAAGACGGTAGCCAACGTGTGGATGATGGTACGCAGCAATGAGCAGGCACATGAATTGGCCGAACGGGCGGCCGACGTCTATAACCAGGTGGCGGTAATGGCCGAACGCATCAAGCGCTTGGGCATAACGCTGGGGACGGCCAGTGGCCACTATAACGATGTGGTCACCGCCGTGGCCGGACAGCAAGGGTTGTTTGGCAAGGTGGCCCGATTCGCCGAGCTTTCGTCGCGGGCCAATAAGGTGTTGCCAGCATTGCCGCCACAGACGGCTGACTTCCATGTGGAGCGCCTTGAGCCAGCCCCGGTGTCGGACGAGGACGACGAAGGATGATCGATGATTCTTAGTAATGCCTATGCATTTTTCTGTCGCGTGGTGTTTTGCCGCGTCGGCAACAACGGTTTAGCAGGAGCCATGTAATGAAGGAAAGACTAGCCCCGTTGGCGGGTATTCGTGTGCTTGATCTGTCGCGTGTGTTGGCGGGTCCGTGGTGCACACAAAACCTGGCCGACTTAGGTGCGGATGTGATCAAGGTTGAGCGTCCCGGTACCGGGGATGACACCCGCAGTTGGGGCCCGCCGTTCTTGAAGGACCAGGACGGTAATGAAACCACTGAAAGTGCATATTACCTAAGCACCAACCGCAACAAGCGCTCGGTCGCGATCGACTTCTCGAAACCCGAAGGCGCCGAGCTGGTGCGCGAAATGGCCAAGCACTGCGATATTCTTGTCGAAAACTTCAAGGTGGGTGGGCTTAAAAAGTACGGACTGGACTACGACAGCCTTAAAGAGATCAACCCGCGTTTGATTTACTGCTCGATTACGGGTTTCGGGCAAACGGGTCCGCTGGCATCGCTGCCTGGGTACGACTTCATGATCCAGGGCATGGGCGGCCTGATGAGTATTACAGGCGAGCGCGACGACCTGCCCGGTGGCGGCCCGCAAAAGGCCGGGGTTGCTGTAACTGATGTTATTACCGGCATGTACGCCACCGTGGCGGTATTGGGAGCGTTGCACGAACGCCATCGGAGCAATCGCGGGCAGTACATTGACTTGGCGCTACTGGATTCGCACATTGCGATGCTGGCCAACCAGAACCTTAATTACATGACCTCGGGCGTGGCGCCCAAACGTTATGGCAACGCCCATCAGAACATCGTGCCTTATCAGGTGTTCGAGGTCAGTGACGGGCACATGATTGTTGCCGTGGGCAATGATGGCCAGTTTCGTGCCTATTGTGGGGTGCTGGAACGCCCCGACCTGGGCGAAAACCCCAAATACGCCACCAACAGCCAGCGTTTGCAGCATCGGGACGAGTTGGTGCCCTTGCTGGCGGACATCATGAAGACAAAGCCGCGCGAATACTGGATTGAGCAACTGCAAGCCGTTGGTGTGCCGTGCGGCCCCATCAATAACCTGGACGAAGTGTTTGCCCATCCGCAAGTGAAGGCGCGGGAAGTGTGGCGTAATATTCCGCATCCGGTTGCGGGTACAGCCCCCACAGCGGCCAACCCGATCCGGTTTAGCGATACGCCAATACAGTATCGCATGGCACCGCCTTTGCTGGGCGAACACACCGACGAAGTCTTGGCGGAGCTGGGCTTGAGCCTGCCGCAGGCAAGCGAGTAAACACACTTAATTGATACGACACGACGTTTTGGAGACAACTGTGCAGGGTTTGAACAACGCGGACCTGTTCCGCACCAAATGCTATGTAAACGGACAATGGCGCGATGCCGACAGTGGCGAGACCATTGAAGTGACCAACCCGGCGACGGGCGATGTGATTGGTACTGTGCCACGAATGGGGGCGACCGAAACCCGTGAGGCGATCGAAGCCGCTAACGCGGCTTGGACCGGCTGGCGGCGCCAAACTGCCAAAGAGCGTGCCAAAGTTTTGCAGCGCTGGTATGCGCTCATCATGGAAAACGCCGACGACCTGGCGTTGCTGATGACGCTTGAGCAAGGCAAGCCGCTGGCCGAGGCACGCGGTGAAATCGCCTACGGCGCGGCATATTTTGAGTGGTATGCCGAAGAAGCCAAGCGTATTTATGGCGATACCATCCCTGCGCCGGCCGATAATCTACGCATTATGGTCACGAAGGAACCCATTGGAGTGTGTGCGGCCATCACACCGTGGAACTTTCCGTCCGCCATGATCACGCGCAAAGCGGCAGCGGCTCTTGCCGCGGGCTGCCCCATGGTGATCAAACCCGCATCGCAAACACCGTATTCGGCCCTGGCGCTTGCTGTGCTGGCCGAGCAGGCGGGTGTACCGGCCGGCGTGTTTTCCGTCATTACCGGCTCTGCTTCGGCCATTGGCCAAGAGATGACATCTAACCCTGTTGTGCGGAAAGTCAGCTTTACCGGCTCCACCGAAATTGGGCGTCAGCTGATGCAGCAAAGTGCCTCCACCATCAAGAAAATCTCATTGGAACTGGGGGGCAATGCGCCGTTCATCGTATTTGACGACGCTGATCTTGACGCGGCGGTGCAGGGCGCCATGGCCAGCAAGTACCGCAATGCCGGCCAAACCTGCGTGTGTGCAAACCGCCTCTATGTGCATGATGCGGTGTACGACGCGTTCGCCGAGAAGCTCATCCAGGCTGTGTCGCAGCTGCAAGTCGGCGATGGCCGTGAAGACGGCGTCGATCTGGGGCCCTTGATCGACAGCGCGGCGGTCGACAAGGTGCAAGAGCACATTGACGATGCCGTGGCCAATGGCGGACGGGTGTTGTCCGGCGGCAAGCCCCACGCTTTGGGCGGCACGTTTTTTGAGCCCACCGTGGTTGCTGACGTCACCCCGGCCATGAAAGTGGCACGCGAGGAAACCTTCGGCCCGCTGGCGCCGTTGTTCCGATTCAAGAATGATGATGACGTCATACGTATGGCCAATGACACCGAGTTTGGTTTGGCGGCGTATTTCTACAGCCGGGACGTGGGGCGTATCTGGCGCGTGGCCGAGCAACTCGAATACGGCATGGTGGGCATCAATACCGGCATATTGTCTAACGAAGCGGCGCCATTTGGCGGGGTGAAACAGTCGGGAATCGGGCGCGAAGGATCACGCTACGGCCTGGACGATTACCTCGTCATGAAGTACTGGTGCATTGGCGGAATTTGACGGCGCAAATGCTGAAAGTGCCTTAACTTGCGAAAAACTAGGGAAAACCCCCGACGCAACATCTGTTGTTTTGTGTAACGCTTTTAAATCGCTGATGCCGACATGTCGGGCTGCCTGGCCGGACGTCGGCATGTTGGCGACTCGCGGGGAAGTTGTGCTATTGTTTCACCCCGTATCGTACTGACCATAATGAAAACGGCCGACACCGCTACCCGGGTGCGGCCGCTGATAATCAAGTACACATGTGCCAAAACAATGGTGACGTGTTCAGACCGGTTACATGCCGGTGTATTCAGGGGGAATCCCAAGGAGAATAAGTAATGCGTAAGTTTTTCAGCAAATCATTCACATCTCAGCGTCTTGCCATGACGGCCGGCGCCGCCGCAATGCTGGCGGCTCTGGCGTCTCCTGTTCCTGCCGCGGCGCAGCAACAGTTTGTCAGTATTGGTACCGGTGGCGTAACCGGCGTTTATTATGCGGCCGGCGGTGCTATTTGCCGTCTGGTCAATAAAGACCGCGCCGACCATGGGTTGCGCTGCTCGGTAGAATCCACGGGCGGTTCTGTGTTTAACGTCAACACCATCAAGGCGGGCGAACTTGATTTGGGTGTCGTGCAATCTGACGTCGGCTACAACGCCTACAACGGCGAGGGTCAGTTCAAAGACTCCGGCGCATTCACCAAACTGCGTTCGGTGTTTTCCCTGCACCCCGAGCCGTTCACGGTGGTTACCCGTCGCGAAGCCAATATTTCATCGTTCGACGATCTGAAAGGCAAGCGGTTCAACGTGGGCAACCCCGGGTCGGGCACGCGTGCTTCCATGGAGCAATTGCTTGAGGCCCGTGGCGATGGCATGGACTTCTTCTCGCTGGCATCCGAGCTGCGTCCTGACGAGCATGGTTCGGCGCTGTGCGACGGCAAGATCGATGGCTTCTTCTACGGCGTTGGTCACCCTTCCGCCAACATCCAAGACCCCACCACCACCTGCGGCGCAAAAATTGTTCCGCTTACGGGTGATGCTGTGGACGCCTTGGTCGACAAATACCCGTACTACGCTAAAGTCGCCATTCCTGGCGGTTTGTACCCCAATAACGACGAAGACATCCCCACGTACGGCGTATTGGCTACCTTTGTCACCACGGAAGATGTCCCCGAGGACACCATCTATACGGTTGTGAAGGCGGTGTTTGAAAACTTCGAGGACTTCAAGCGTTTGCACCCCGCATTCGCACACCTTAATCAAGAAGACATGGTGAAAAATGGCCTGTCAGCGCCGCTGCATCCTGGTGCAGAAAAATTCTTTAAAGAAAAGGGTCTTCTGGATTAATCTTTTGCTGATGGCTTGCATATAGCCACGCACATGCGGACGGGCTTTCTCAGGCCCGCCCGCTCATGCCGCTTGAGCCATTCAAGTGGTTCGTAGTTGTTGGGGTGCGTACCTGTCAACGTGCCCGCCTATCTGGCATGGTTGCCGCACCTGCGGGCGTGCAGCCATTCCGCCTACAGGGAAGTGATCATGACAACGAAACCTGCAGAAGCTGATACCACAAATAACAATAACAATGTCCCGGACACGGCCGAACTGGAACAGTTGGTTGCCGAGGTTGACCGTGGCGGTCGCAGTGTAGGCGGTATTGCCGGTGCTGTAATTTTTTTGGGTGCACTGGGGTGGACGTTGTTTCAACTCTGGTATGTGTCGCCGCTTCCCTTTACGTTCGGGTTCGGCATTTTCAACGACACCGAGGCACGATCGCTACACCTTGGCATTGCCATGTTTCTGGGCTATATGGCGTACCCGGCTCGAAAAAAAGCGCCCCATGACATCATGCCATGGCATGATTGGGTACTCGCCTTGCTCGCGGCGTTCTGCGGGTCTTACCTGTATTTGTTCTACAACGATCTTGCATTGCGCCCCGGCATACCCACCACCATGGACGTTGTGGTAGCGGTAACGGGTCTGGTGCTTTTGCTCGAGGTAACGCGCCGTGCCCTGGGTGCGCCCATGGCGGTGCTGGGTGTCATTTTTGTTTCGTATATCCTGCTTGGGCCCTGGCTACCCGACGCGCTGGCCCACCGGGGGGCGTCGCTCGAGCGGCTGGTTTCGCATATGTGGCTTACTACCGAAGGGGTTTACGGGGTCGCGTTAGGCGTATCGCTTTCCTATATCTTTGTGTTTGTGTTGCTGGGGTCCTTGCTCGACCGCGGCGGCGCCGGGAATTACATGATGCAGGTGTCCTTCGCACTGCTGGGCCATTTCCGTGGCGGGCCGGCCAAGGTTGCGGTGGTGTCGTCTGGCATGAACGGCATCGTCTCGGCATCGTCCGTGGCCAACGTGGTCACCACCGGCATTTTCACCATCCCCCTGATGAAGAAAGCCGGCTATGGTGCGACGCGTGCCGGCGCCATCGAGACCGCCTCCTCGGTTGACAGCCAAATTATGCCGCCGGTCATGGGAGCGGCGGCGTTTCTGATGATTGAATACGTGGGTATTCCGTACACAGAGATCATCAAGCACGCTTTGTTGCCCGCCCTGCTTTCGTACATATCGCTGTTTTATGTGGTGCATCTTGAGGCGCTGCGCCTGGGCTTGCAGCCCATGACCTCTGACCGGGCCCCGAAGACACCGTTGCAACGCGTTGCCGGCTGGGGTATGGGTATTTCTGGTGTCATTATCGTCATAGGCCTGATTTATTGGATAGGCGTGGGTGTTCAACGGCTGGCCGGCGATGCGGCGATCTGGATTTTGCTGGCTATGCTGCTGGCACTTTATGTTTGGTTGCTGGCCGTGGCTTCGCGCCATCCCGACCTGCCGGAAAACCTGGCAACGGCCGATGTGCAGCAACCAGAGCCCTGGCCCACGATCCGCTCGGGCCTGTTCTACCTGATCCCGATTGGCGTCCTGGTGTGGTGTCTTACTGTCGAGATGCTGTCGCCTGGCCTGTCGGCCTTCTGGGGCGTCATGGCCATGGTGTTCCAAATGCTTACACAGCGACCCCTGATGGCGTTTTTGCGTAAACAATCCGTGGCTCCTGCTGTTCAGCGCGGTATTGCCGAAACCATCACCGGCCTGCAAACCGGTGCGCGCAACATGGTGGGAATTGCCATTGCTTGTGGTACTGCCGGCCTTATCGTGGGTTCTATCACCCTGACGGGGCTGGGCCTTCGCATGACGGCGTTTGTCGAACTGGTATCGATGGGCAATGTGTTCATCATGTTGCTGTTCACGGCCGTTGTGTGCCTGATCATGGGGCTGGGTATGCCGACCACGGCCAACTATATTTTGATGGCTACGCTGATGGCGCCGGTGGTGGTCGAGCTGGGTGCCCAAAACGGCATGGTTATTCCGCTGATAGCCGTACACATGTTTGTGTTCTATTACGGGATCATGGCCGACATTACCCCGCCGGTGGGGCTAGCCACTTTTGCGGCGTCAGCCATATCGGGGGCCGACCCGCTCAAGACCGGTATTGTAGGCGCGGGCTACGCCATGCGTACGGCCGTGCTGCCCTTTATGTTCATTTTCAACCCATTGCTGTTGCTGATCGACGTCGATAACGCGTGGGAACTGATTATGGTGGTTGGGGGTGCCCTGATTGCCTCGCTTACATTTACGGCGGCCACACTGGGCTGGATGCGCTTCAAGTGCACCAAGCTGGAAATTGTTATTTTGCTGGCCATCACCTTCGTCATGTTCCGTCCCGACTGGGTTATCAATCACTTCGCGCCCAAGTATGTTGAAAGGCCGGCGTCCGAACTGACGCAAGTGGTTAACGAGCTTCCGAATCGTGGCCGGTTTGCGGCTGTCATCGAGGGCATGAACCTGGAAGGTGATGAGCTCAGCAAAACGGTAGGCGTCGGAGTGCCCGGACTGCCTGAAGACAGCACGCTAACGGGTGATGCGGCGGCCAAGCAACGGCTGGCCATGGCGGGTTTGACGCTCATGCCGTTTGGTGACACGGTTCAGATCATGAATGTCGGTTTCGGCAGTGCCGCCATGCGTGCGGGTTGGGAGCAAGGTTGGGATGTCAAGGCGCTTGTCGTGGCAAATCCAAACCGGCCGTCTGACTTCTGGGCATATGTTCCGGCCATGGCTTTATGGCTGCTGATCTGGTATCGCCAAGGCATTCGCATGCGACGCGAGCCGGCGCCCACCCCTGTCGTAGCGACGTGACGCGCCGACTGATTCCACCATCGCCCTTACCGGTACGTGATGGCGTCAGTGCCAGCAGGCTGTACTTGCAACCGGGGCCGTGGCAAACACTCTGGGAATTCATGGTGTACCGGTTTCCGCACGTCAGCCACGATGTTCTTCGGCGGCGTTTGCAACGCGGAGATATCGTCGACGGCGACGGGTATCCGCAGGCGCCCGAGATGCCATACCGGGCTCATCAGTGGCTGTGGTATTACCGCCATGTTCACGATGAAGTCCCGGTGCCATTCGAGCTACCGGTTCTTTACAGAGATGACTGTTTGGTGGTGGTGGACAAACCGCATTTTATGGCTACCACGCCGGGCGGACGTTACTTGCGTGAAACCGCCCTGGTGCGTTTGCGACGCAAGCTGGGTATTACTGATTTGACCCCCATTCACCGCCTTGATCGCGATACGGCGGGGATCGTGATGTTCTGTATTGACCC
>JAJUIY010000077.1 GCA_029267415.1 Alcaligenaceae bacterium | reverse complement strand
GTAAAGCTGCTTGCCGTCGGACAAGGTAAGTTGTTGATAGGGTTGCTCTACCAGCCACTTGAACTTGCCCGGCCGCTTAAACGAAAACGTGCCTTGCTGCCCGCCCGCCCCGGGCTGGCCGGCTTCGGTCAGCATGGACTGCGTGAACTCGCCAGTGGCCGCCTGTACGCCCTGCACAAACTGACGCAGTTGTTCGGCCGCATCGGCGCCCATTGCGGCCAAGGGCGACATCAACACCCCTGCCATGATTAGCTTTGCAACTTTTTTGATCATGCGTACCCCTTATTCTGCGTCGGCATTACCGGTTGGAACCAGTATTTCACGATTTCCGTTGGATTGCATGGCCGACACAATGCCCGCGGCTTCCATCTGATCGAGCAGGCGCGCCGCACGGTTATATCCAATGCGCAAATGGCGTTGCACCGACGAAATCGACGCGCGTCGGTTTTTCAGCACAATCTGAACCGCCTGGTCGTACAGCGGATCGGATTCGGTGTCGGCAAAGCCGGTCACGGCGTTTAGGCCATCGCCCGTCTCGCCCTCTACGGCGCCTTCCAATATGCCATCCACATATTCGGCCTCGCCTTGCTCTTTCAGGGCATCCACCACGCGATGCACCTCGTCATCGTGCACAAATGCCCCGTGCACACGCACGGGCAACGATGTACCGGGCGGCATATAAAGCATATCGCCTTGCCCCAGCAGCGTTTCGGCGCCCATTTGGTCAAGAATGGTGCGGGAATCAATTTTGGAAGACACCTGAAATGCGATACGTGTCGGGATGTTGGCCTTGATAAGACCGGTAATGACGTCCACACTTGGGCGCTGGGTGGCCAATATCAGGTGTATGCCGGCCGCACGTGCCTTTTGGGCAAGCCGGGCAATCAACTCTTCTACCTTCTTGCCCACCACCATCATCAAATCGGCAAGTTCGTCGATAACCACCACAATAAACGGCAGCGTCGTAAGCGGTTCGGGCTGATCGGGCGTCAGGGAGAACGGGTTGGGAATCGTTTCGCCTTTTTTGGTGGCTTCGCGAATTTTGGCGTTATAGCCAGCCAGATTGCGCACGCCCATTTTGCTCATCAAGCGATAGCGCTTTTCCATCTCGCCCACACACCAGTTAAGTGCGTTGGCGGCGTGGCGCATGTCGGTGACTACGGGAGCAAGCAGGTGAGGAATGCCTTCGTAAACGCTCATTTCGAGCATTTTGGGATCGATAAGGATAAGCCGTACCTGGCTGGCGTCCGCCTTGTATAGCAGGGACAGCAGCATGGCGTTAATACCCACGGACTTGCCCGACCCGGTGGTACCGGCCACCAGCAGGTGTGGCATTCGGCCCAGGTCGGCCACCACGGGATTGCCGGCGATGTCTTTACCCAGCGCCACAGTAAGCAGCGATTTGCTGGTGTGGTAGGTTTGCGAGCCCACAATTTCCGACAAATACACCATTTGACGCTTGGGGTTGGGAAGTTCGAGCCCCATCAGGTTTTTGCCGGGGATGGTTTCGACCACCCGGATATTGACCAGACTGAGCGCGCGCGCCAAGTCTTTGGCCAAGTTAACGATTTGGCTGCCCTTGACGCCTGTTGCCGGCTCGATTTCATACCGCGTGATAACCGGGCCCGCCTGAGCGGACACCACCACCACCTTGACGCCAAAATCGGACAGCTTTTTTTCGATAAGTCGAGATGTGTATTCGATGGTTTCAGGCGACACGGTTTCGACGTGTTCGCTAGGCGCATCCAGCAAGCCAATCGCAGGAAGATCGCCCGAGCCACTTTCAGCCGGCAGCGTGAACAGCTTTTTCTGCTTTTCGCTTTGCGCGCGTTCGGATTTGGGCACTGAGGTGACCGCGGGCTCGATACGTACGGGCTGATCGTGCACCAGATCAACCTGGCGGGCCTCGACACTTTCAGTGCGTTCGGCCTTTTTGGCCACGCCCACTTTACGATCTTCACGTGCGGCTTTTAATTCGAGCGCACGGCGCAGGCCCTTTTCGACCAGACCACCCACCCGTTCGGCCACATTGAGCCACGAGAACCGGAAAAACAGGCTGGCCCCGACCGCCACCATCACCAGTAGCAGTAATGTGCATCCCGTGCGGCCAAACCCATGCGACATGGCCACCGCCAGCAACTGCCCCAGTTGGCCGCCGGCTCCGGCCGGCAAGTGTGCGCCCGTGGTGTGCATTTGAAGGGCCTCAATGCCCATCACACCAATAAACAGCAGGAAGAAACCAAAGCCCACTTCCCAGTGGATGCGTGGCAGCTCTTCTGCCGGCGCTGATTTGGGCAGAACCATACTGGTAAGCCGGTAAAAACCCCGTACCACGCGTTGCACCAGCAGCATTACCCACAGCCAGGCCGAATACCCGAACAAGAACAGCAGCAGATCAGAAATATGGGCACCCAGTGTGCCACCCTTGTTTTGGATGCTGGTGGAATACACCGACTGGGACCAAGCCGGGTCTTGGGGGCTCCAGGTGGCCAACACTAATGCCAGCCACGCCGCCAATGCGGCAAACAGAATCCAGCGTGCCTCGCGAAAGAGACCCGACAAACGGGACTGCAGGGGCGAAGGGCCATTTCTCACATTGCGAGTGGAGCGCGGGGACGTTGCAGGTAGTCTAGCCATAACTCATTATAATTGGGTGTCTAATAAATTTCGGAGATGGAGAGTATGTCGACACCCAAACACGCCAAAGTATTAATTCTGGGTTCCGGGCCGGCCGGGTACACCGCCGCCATTTATGCGGCCCGTGCCAACCTGAACCCGGTGCTGATCACCGGCCTGGAACAGGGCGGGCAACTTACCACGACCACCGACGTCGATAACTGGCCTGCCGATGCCATGGGTGTACAGGGCCCCGAGCTTATGCAGCGTTTTCAGCAACACGCCGAGCGTTTCGAAACCGAACTGGTTTTTGATCATATCTCTGGCGTAGACCTGTCACAACGCCCGTTCCGACTTACGGGCGACTCGGGCACTCAATATACCTGCGATGCGCTCATCATTGCCACCGGTGCGTCAGCCATGTACCTGGGCCTGCCGTCCGAGCAAGCATTTATGGGCAAAGGGGTGTCGGGCTGCGCCACCTGCGATGGCTTCTTCTATAAAAACCAGGACGTCATTGTGGTAGGCGGCGGCAACACGGCCGTTGAAGAAGCGCTTTACCTGTCCAACATTTGCCGCACGGTTACCTTGGTGCACCGTCGCGACCAATTCCGCTCCGAGCCCATTCTTACCGACAAGCTGATGCACCATGTCGAAAACGGCAACATCAAGCTTAAGTTGTTTTACGAGCTTGACGAAGTGCTGGGCGATAACACCGGCGTTACCGGCGTTCGTCTGCGCAACAACCAGACGAACGAAACCGAAGAGCTGGATGTTACCGGGGTCTTCATTGCCATTGGGCACAAGCCCAATACCGACATATTTGCCGGGCAGCTCGACATGAAAGACGGCTACATCATTACCCGTAGTGGGCTTGAGGGCATGGCCACCATGACTTCCGTGCCGGGCGTGTTTGCCGCCGGCGATGTTCAGGACAGCGTCTATCGTCAGGCCGTAACAAGTGCCGGCACCGGATGCATGGCCGCCTTGGACGCACAACGCTGGTTGGAGAATGCGGAAAACTAAGAAACCGGCCGCTTCCGGGCTCAAGAAAGCCACTGAGCCAACACATAAAACGGCGGCCGTGCCTGCTCCCAAGAAATCAGCCGGCCCCGTACTTACAGCTGGCAGCCTTTCCGACCTTCGCAAGCTGCAACAGCAAGCCAATAAGTTGGCGGGGGCTGCTGAGGGTGCCGGGGTGCACTCGTCGGCTGACGGCGGTACGTTGGCGGGTAATCCGTCGGCCAGCACACCCACAAGGAAACGGCCTCACCGGTTTATTCCGCCTGGGTCCGGTCCGGTATTGCCCCGCCCTGCCCCTGAAACGCGCCCCTTGCGGCGGGATGGCGATGGCACCTTGCCGACGCACAGTGCGTCCAGCTCAATGCCATCACAAGGCATGGCGGCCGTGTCAACACAAGGCACCGCACGCGCGCCCTCTCCGGACGCCTCCCTGAGCAATGACGATATCGCCCTGTTTCGGCGCGTTGTGGAAAGTGTAACGCCGTCGGGCGGCGATGACCGCGTACAATTGCCACCCACGTCCCGCGCGACGCAGGCGAAATTAGAATTGCGGCGCCTGCATGCCATGGGCCGGCCCGCAAAGCCTGCAGCCACCGTATCTGACCACTACACGTCTGCTCAACTCGAACAAGACAGCACCGCTTTTCTGCGTGTGGGCCATGGCCCTGATTTGGTCAAAGGCTTGCGCCGCGGCAAATGGCCCGTCGGCGCAAGCCTCGATTTACATGGCTCCACCCTGGACGACGCACGCGACCGTCTCGACCGCTTTGTCCAGTCGTGTCGCGACCATGAAATCCGGTGTGTGCGGGTGGTGCACGGGAAAGGTCATGGCTCAAAAAATGGCGACCCCGTGTTAAAAGACACCGTGCGGCGATGGCTAAGCCAGCTAGAAGTGGTGCAGGCATGGGTAGAGTGCGACGAAGCCAATGGCGGTGCCGGCGCGGTGCTTGCCTTGTTGGAAAAGCAAAAGCAAGCATCGTAACGACAGTCGCACGGAGACTGCACATGCATTGGCTGTATCTATTTTTAGCTATAGGCGCTGAGATTATTGCCACCACCGCGCTGAAAGTATCGGACGGCTTCACCCGCTTGTGGCCTGCAGCCGTGGCGGCCGGCGGTTATGGTGTGGCTTTTTATTTACTGGCCCTTACGCTGCGCACTATCCCGGTGGGGGTGGCCTACGCGATTTGGTCCGGCGTCGGCATACTGGCCATTACAGTGATTGGTACCGTATGGTTTCACCAGCATTTAAATGCCGCCAGCCTGATCGGGATTGCGCTGATCGTGGCTGGCGTACTGGTTTTACAACTATTTTCCGGCTATTAGGACAACGCCGGAGCCCATTACTTCAGGCAGGCACGCAGTTTTTCAAGGTCCGGTCCGTCCGGCGAACGACCCAGGTTGAACGGTGCAGATGCATCACGCCATTCTTTGTATTCGTGCAGGTATTCGACCTGGCTCACATACACTTTGGCGGCCATGGGGCTTAGGCAGGCCACTTCAACCATCACCTCGTTGGACAAGTTCTGAATGTGCTCCAGCGACTCGTCGTCCATGCGGTTGACTTCAATGCCCGCTTTTACAAACGTTTCATAGCCGTCAATGGCGCGTTTTTCGGTGAAGGACAACGACCAGAGCATGGCGGCGTCGGCGGCAATCTCAAGCTTGCGCTGCGTTTCGGGAGAGAGCTGATCCCAGGCGCTTTTGTTGATCATGACGCCAAACACCGACGAGGATTGGTGCCAGCCCGGGGTTGCCCAGTATTCAGTGACTTGATGCAGGCCGGCTGAAACATCAACGTTGGGGGTCGAGAATTCGGCGCCGTCAATGACACCGCGTTCCAAAGCCTGGTAAAGCTCTTGACCCGCCATGGACACCTGATTACCGCCCAAACGCTCAAGCACCCGGCCCTGCTCAAGCCCGGACAGGCGCAGACGCTTGCCTTTCAGGTCTTCAAGGTTGCGGATGGGGTCTTTCGTGCGAAAGCCTGACTCGTTGTTGGTGACGCCATATGGCAGGTACACCATGCCAAATTGACCGTAGACCTCATTGAAGACGTCTTTGCCACCCCATTGCTGAATCCAGTTGACGTAATCAACCGCGTTAAACAAGCTGGTATGCGTGCCCAGTGGCGAAAACGCGGGATCACGCCCTGCCCAATAGCCAGGCCAGTCACCGCCGGCCTGAATGGTTCCGGACTCCACCGCGGCAAATACCTCGCCCGAAGGTACCAGCGAGCCCCCTTCAAAGAAATCGATCTTGATTTCGTCGCCGGCGATCTCGTTGACGATCTCAACCCATTTTTTGTCGAGCTCCATCAGTTCAAGCGACGACGGCCAGGTACTGGTCATGGTCCAGGTATGCTGCTGCGCCAGTGCCGGCGTGCTGAGCAACGCCGACGCAGCCAGGGCAATAAGAAATTTCGAGCGTAATTTCATTGCATGTCTCCGTTATACTTTATAGAGTTTGTCGGGCAACCACGTCGCCAGCGATGGAAACATAGCCACCACGATACACATCAGGACGATCAAGCCAATAAACGGCAAGACACCCACGATAATGTGCGAGAACCGCACTTCCGGCGGTGCGATTGCCCGCATATAAAACAAGGCATAACCAAACGGCGGGGTCAGGAAGGACGTTTGGAGCACCACGGCCATCAACACCACGTACCACAACAGGCTAATCCCCATTTCCTGAATAATGGGCAGGAAGATTGGGAACGACAGCAGGACGATGCCCGTCCAGTCAAGGAAGCACCCCAGCAAAAATACAATAAACATCATGACGGTAATGAGCATCCAGGGCTCCATATCGAGACCGCGCATGAAATTTTGTACTGCCCCCAAACCGCCAGTAATGTTGAACACACCGGTAAATGCCGTGGCGCCCACGACAATGAACAGAATCATGGCCGATGTACGACCGGTTTCGTATAGGGCGCTGAAAAAAGTGCGCCATTCGAACTTGCCGCGCACCACCACAATGGCCAGCGCAAGGAAGGCACCAATGGCCGAGGCTTCCGTGGCGGTGGCCACGCCCGCCAGCATCGTGCCCAAAATGCCCATAATAAGAATAAGCGGTGGCACGGCTTCAATAAGCAGCATCTTGACCAACTCGCCCGTACTGACCTTTTCTTCGGGTTCGACCGATGGCGCCAGGTCGGGCCGCATCCATGCCACGATGGCTACATAACCGGCATACAGCAAGCCCAGCATTACCCCCGGAATCAGCGCACCGGCGAAGAGTTCGCCCACCGACAATGGCGAATAGCTGGCCATCAGAATAAGCATGATGGACGGCGGAATAAGAATGCCCAGACACCCGGATGCCGCGATAACACCGGATGTGAGCCTGACGTCGTACCCATAGCGCAGCATGGGGCGCATGGCCATAAGGCCGGTCATGGTGATAGACGCACCAATAATGCCGGTGGTGGCCGCCAGCATAATAGAGATAAACACCACCGCAAGCGCCAAGCCGCCGCGCACCCGTGCCATCAGCAGGCGTAAGGCGTCGAACATTCGGTCGGTAACGTCCGAATCTGACAAAAACCGCGCCATCAAAATAAATAACGGAATGGCGATCAGCGTGTAGTTGTCCAGCACTTCGCCAAATACACGATTAATCACAATACCGAGAATCATGGGTTTGCCGGCAACCAGCGCACCCAACACGGCCGAACCGCCCAACACAAACGCCAACGGATGGCCCATAAACAGACCGATCACCAAAAACGCGGCCATCAATAATGCAATGTGCTCAGGAGACATCTGACGCTACGTCCTTGTTCAATATCAGTTTGATGAATTCGGCAATCCCTTGGGCAAACAGCAGCAACGCGGCCACGAACATGGCCATCTTCAAGGGATATACAGGAAGCTGGACGGCGCCGTAGGTCAGTTCGCCCTGGTTCCACGAGCGCAAAGCGAAGTCGTAACTTCGTGTGGTGAGTACCCAGAGAAAGGGAAAGAAAAACAGCGGATAGCCAAGAATTTCAACCCAGCGGCGTACCGTAGGCGAAAAGTGAACAATGAGCAGATCTACCCGGACGTGCGCCTTATGGCGCAGCGCATAGCCGCCCAGCATGATGAAATAAAAACCATACAGCTGCTTGCTGACGTCGAACGCCCAGCGGGTAGGTTGGTGCAGGAAATAGCGCATGACGACGTCAATGATGATGATCACCGCAAACAATACGGCCACCCATGACACAATGCGCCCAATGAATTCGTTAACCTGATCGATTAACCTGAGCACGATGAAGTCCCCTCAAGTTGTTGATTTTTTTAGGTACAACGACCAACCATGATGCCTTGCTGCCCGTGTTCGCCCGGGTTCAATAGCGATTAAGTCTATGTTTTAAATCGGACTTCCGGCACCTAGGTTTTCCCCTAGTTAAACCTCGAATGGGTTACGGTGTATTTTCAGTAACCAATTATGGAGACGCAGTAGCAATGATTCTGATCGACGAGCAATCCACCCTTGGCAACGTGCTGCTTGATGCAGCCAATAAATACGGGGACGCCCCGCTGCTGATCGCGCCGCGCAACCCCACACGCAGCTACTACCCGGATGGCCGCACGTTCAGTTTCAGCGAAACCGCCACGGTGGTTGGCAAGCTGGCCCGTCGTTACCAAGAGGCCGGCTATGGTTTCCCTCACTTCATTGGCCTGCACTTGGGCAGCCGGCCGGAACACATGCTGCACAAGCTGGCGATGAACAGCATTGGCGCGTGCTGCGTCCCCATCAATCCTGACTACCGCACGTCCGAGCTCGCTTACCTGGTCGACCACGCGCAGTTGGATCTGATTGTGGTGTTGGCCGATCGCCTGGACGCCGTTAACCAAGCACTGGCAGAAAGCGAGCACCGCCCGCGGGTGGTGACCCTGGAAGACTTCATGGATTCACTGCCGGCAGCGCCTCGCCCCCGCACAGGCACAACACCCGATGCCAGCACGCCGGCCAGCATCCTATATACATCCGGCACCACCGGACGCCCCAAAGGCTGCATTTTGTCGCACCGGTACGAGCTTGCCGCTGGCGATTGGTACGCAAGGCAAAAAGGGCTGGTAAGCGTCAGACCCCAGCAAGAACGGCTATACAACCCATTGCCGCTATTCCATGTCAATGCCTCCATTTTGTCCTTTTGGTGCATGCTTCTTACTGGCAACTGCCAGATTCAGGCCGAACGTTTCCAGGTTTCACGGTGGTGGGAAGAGATCCGGGAAAACCAGGCCACTATCGTCCACTACCTCGGCGTTATCATCCCCTTGCTGCTCAAGCAGCCCGAGTCAGACCAAGACCGCAACCATCATGTACGACTCGGCTTTGGCGCGGGGGTAGAGCCGCAGTTGCACTCCGTCTTTGAAGAGCGCTTCGGATTTCCGCTGGTCGAGCTATGGGGCATGACGGAAATGGTGCGCGTACTGACCGACAATATGCCACCGCGCAAGGTGGGCACACGCGCCTTTGGCAAGGCCGTACCCGGGCTCGATGTGCAAGTTGTTGATGCCAATGACAAGCCCGTGCCCGACGGCACTCCCGGCGAAATGGTGATCCGATATTCGGCCGAAAATCCACGCAAAGATTTCTTTTCAGGCTACTTGCATAACGATGACGCCACTGAAGACGCCTGGCGCAATGGCTGGTTTCATACCGGCGACGTGGTGATACGCGATCCGCACGACGGCATGCTTCATTTTGTAGATCGCGATAAAAACATCATTCGACGCGCCGGCGAAAATATTGCCGCCGCTGAAGTGGAGGCCCTGCTGTTGCTGCATCCGCGCGTCCGGCAAGTGGCAGTGATGGCGGCACCCGACGAAATTCGCGAAGCCGAAGTGCTGGCCTGCGTGGTGTTGAAAGACGACAATGACCCCAGCGTAGCGCTGGATGTATCGACGCTAACCGATAACGAAAAAGATGACCTGGCCAATGATTTGTTCAACTTCTGCTTTGAGCGCCTGGCCTACTACAAGGCCCCGGGCTGGATCTGGTTTACTAACGAAATCCCCACAACCGGCACCCAGAAAATTCAGAAGCACCGCATTTTTCCGAGCGGACAAGACCCTCGCTCGCAGCCCGGCATGATTGACTTGCGAGCACGCAAGCGGCGTTCGTGATAACCCTAACTAGTGATTCCCCTAAGTGTCAGCCTGATCAGTTTCATCGACAATGACATTCATGCAGGTGAGGAGACAACGCCTGACACAACAAAATAATTTGTGCGGGCAAACGTATAAAACCAACTATAAATACCAGCAGTACCCATAAGAAGTAGAAAGCATAAAGCCAGCGGCCTAGCCGCTGGCTTTATCAATTTGGGCGTCGGCAAGCTGCGGCACAGCCTTGGTTCGGTCAGCACATAGCGGGCCGGCAAAATAAACGCTTAGCG
>JAJUIY010000290.1 GCA_029267415.1 Alcaligenaceae bacterium | reverse complement strand
GACGTGGTGAAAATTGGCACGCTGGAGCTTGACCCCACCACGCACCGCGTTACGGGCGACGGCGACACACTGTCCACCGGCCCGACGGAATTCCGCTTGCTGCACTTTTTCATGACCCACCCTGAGCGGGTGTTTTCGCGCGCCCAATTGCTTGACCGGGTGTGGGGCGACCACGTGTTTGTTGAGGAGCGCACGGTGGATGTGCACATACGGCGCCTGCGCAAGGCCCTGGAGTCCACCGGCCATGACCGCCATATCGAAACTGTGCGTGGCGCCGGGTACCGTTTCACCGCTAAAATTCCTGCATGACAAAAACGCTGATGTCCATCGCAACGTGGGCCATACTTGGCTGGCTTGCCGGCTTGTGGCTGGGTGCCGCCACGGGATGGGGCGTGTTTAGCGTTGGGCTGCTGATCATGGTGCTGGTCAGCGGTGTGCAGCTTTCACAGATTTCACGCTGGGTTAAAAACATTAATGCCCCGCCGCCGCCCTCCGTCGGCCCGTGGGACGAAATTCTGGCGCCCATTTACCGCACGCTGAAGCGCTACCGCTCGGACCAGGCCCGGCTGCACGATACCCTGGGCAGCGTGATGGCCGCCGTCGAAGCCCTGCCCGACGGCACCGTGCTGTTAAACGCCGACATGGAGCTGGTGTGGTGCAACCAGACCGCCAGCAACCACTTGGGCCTGAACACCCTGACCGACCGGCACCACAACATCATCAATATTTTTCGGGTGCCCGAATTTGCCCGCTATGTGCGCCAGGAAGAATGGCCATCGCCCCTGCTGATCCACACCCACTACAACGGCAACACCCGCGCACTGCTGATCAACATGACGCGCTACGGGCCCGAAGATTTCCTGCTGGTAACACGCGACGTCACCCAGATTGAAAAACTGGAAACCATGCGGCGCGACTTTATCGCCAACGTGTCGCACGAACTGCGTACACCGTTAACCGTGCTGGCCGGCTTTCTGGAAACACTGGACGAAACGCCCGCCGATGCCGTGTCCGACGAGCAACGCGCCCACTACCTGAATTTAATGCGAGAACAGGCCAACCGCATGCAGGCCATTATTTCTGACCTGCTTACCTTGTCCACACTGGAATCACAGCCCCAGGGCGACGGTGAGCCCCTCAACATGACGGACATAATCCGTGCCAGCCTGGACCAGGCGCGCGCTTTGTCCGCCGGGCGTCACGAATTCAAAACCGATATCGATGCCAACCTGCACATTACGGGCATGGCCAACGAGCTGACCTCGGCCATTTCCAACCTGATCAACAACGCGGTGCATTACACGCCCCCGCCGGGCACGATTACAGTCGAATGGAAGCGCAAGCCGGACGGCACCGCCCTGTTTGCCGTTACTGACACTGGCATTGGCGTTGCAACCAAAGACATCCCCCGCCTGACCGAGCGCTTTTACCGGGTGGATCACAGCCGATCGCGCGCCACCGGTGGCACCGGCCTGGGGCTGGCCATTACGCGGCACGTGGCCCTGCGCCACGACGGCGAGCTGAAAGTTGACAGCCGCCTGGGCGCCGGCAGCCGTTTCAGCATTGTGTTTCCGGCACGGCGTATTGTGGCTGGCTTGCCGGATGCGTCTGACGCCTGATCCACTTGGTGAACCTTGCTAAAATTGACGGGTTCAAATTAAGGATTCACCATGGATTCGTCTGCTTCACTCCGCCCTTTTCACCTTGCTTTTCCGGTGCACGACCTGGCCGAAGCGCGTCAGTTTTACAAAGACGTGCTGGGCTGCACTGAAGGCCGCTCGTCCGAACACTGGGTTGACTTCAACCTTTACGGCCACCAGGTGGTGG
>JAJUIY010000268.1 GCA_029267415.1 Alcaligenaceae bacterium | reverse complement strand
TGTCATGTCTAAATTTCGCTTTTCCCGATGGATTCTGGCGCTTGGCGCCGCAAGTATGTTTGCAGCGGGCCCGGCCTTTGCGGCCAAGTCGCTGAAACTGGCGTATGCCCTTTCGGTCGATTCCCACTACGGGGCGGGTGCCAAAGCGTTCGAAGAATCAATTAAAAATTACACCGACGGTGCGTTCACGGTAGAACACTTTCCCAACAGTGCACTGGGCGGTGAACGCGAGGTGATTGAAGGTCTGCAGCTGGGCACTATCGATATGGCGATTGTGTCTACCGGTGCCACGCTCAACTTCGTGCCCTCCACCGGTGTATTCGACATCCCCTTCCTGGTCCGCGACCTGCAGCACGCCCGTAACGTGCTGGACGGCGAAATTGGCGAGCGCATGCTGGCCGAGTTCCCCAAGCGCGGTCTGGTTGCGCTGGCCTGGGGCGAGCAGGGCTTCCGTCAGCTCACCAACAACGTTCGCCCGGTCAGTACTCCGGAAGACGCCAAGGGTCTGAAAATTCGCACCACCGAAAACCCCATCCATATTGCGGCGTTCCGTGAAATTGGCATTCTGGCCACACCCATGGCTTGGCCCGAAGTCGCCACGGCGCTTCAGCAAGGCACCATCGACGGCCAGGAAAACCCGATGTCCGTGATTGTTTCGGCCAAGCTGCCCCAGCTGCAAAAGTACCTGTCGCTCACGGCCCACGTTTACGGGCCCGCGCTGGTGCTGATGTCACCGGCTGTGTACAACGGCTTGCCCGACGACCAGAAAGAGGCGTTCAAGAAAGCCGCTCGTGATTCGGCACTCGCCATGCGCGACTATGTCGACGAAGTCGAGCAAAGTGGTATTGAGGCCGTCAAGAAAGAGGGCATGGAGGTCAACACGGTTGATCACGAAGCGTTTGTGAAAGCGGTTCAGCCCGTGTATCCGCAGTACTACAAGCAGTTTGGCCAAGAACTGGTCGAAGCGATCCAGAACACTCAGTAAAATTTGGGTGTCTCTGTGACGGTCATGGCATGGGCTGGCGCAAGTCGGCCCATGCCTGTTTCCGTCCAAGCGTTATCATTGTGTCATTTCATCATCTCGTGTTCCCCGGGGCCTGATCGTGTCCGTTATCACTGCATTGGATCGCACGCTGTTTCGAGCGGTATCCGTCATTACCCAGTTGTTGCTTTTTTCCGCCGTTGCGGCTGGCTTCTACCAGGTTATTGCACGCTTTGTATTGCAATCGCCCGCCGACTGGTCTGAGGCGTGGACCCGAGCGTCCCTGATCTGGACCGTCATGTTGGGTATTTCGCTGGCGTTTCGCCATGGCGCCATGCTTAGCGTTGAAATGCTGCACAGTTTGCTGCCCACGCGCGGCAAGCGCATGCTTGAACATGTTGTGCTGGTTATTACCGTCGGCTTTCTGGGCTTTCTGGGTTGGGTAGGTGCACAAATGACGATGCGCGCCCGGTTCCAGACTATGCCCAGCCTTGAAGTCTCCATATCGTGGGTGTATGTGTCTATCCCTATTGGGGCTGCCCTGGCCATTATTGGCGTCATTGCGCTTTGGGCCCAAGGGCCGCGCCAGGCCATTGTTGATGAAACCGTTGTCTAGCCGTTTCTGACGACACCCCTTCTTTCTTGTCCGCTGTTGCGCTTTTAGTTTTTCCGGAGCCACCATGTCGCAGTTGATGGTTTTGTCGATGCTGTTGTTCTTTACCCTGACGGTGCCGGTAGCGGTATCCATCGGGCTTGCCAGCATGATCGGCGTGGGCTGGGACGGCAATATGACATGGCTGGTCATTGCCCCGCAAATCTACGCCGCGCTCGATAAATACCCGTTGGTGGCGGTGCCCTTTTTTATTCTCGCGGGCAACCTGATGGAGGCCGGCGGTATTTCCGAACGCATGGTCGATTTTGCCAAAAGCGTTGTGGGGGGTATGCAAGGCGGGCTGGCGGTCAGCTGTGTCATTACCTGCATGATCTTCGCCGCGGTGGCCGGCTCCAGCGTTGCCACCACGTTTGCTGTGGGCGCCATCCTGATCCCGGCCATGGTCAAGCACGGCTACCCCAGGCCGTTTGCGGCGTCACTGCAGGCGACTGCGGCCGAATTGGGCGTCATTATTCCGCCGTCTGTACCCATGATTCTGTTTGCGGTGTCCACCGATACATCAGTAGGCGAATTGTTTATTGCGGGCATCGGGCCCGGTATTTTGATTGCCGCGGCATTGATGTTTTACGTATGGCTGTATGCCAAGCGACATGGTTACGGCAAACAAGACGGCCACGACCGGATTCCTCTGTGGCCCGCGTTCAAGCGGGCATGGCTGGCCTTGCTGATGCCCGTAATTATCCTTGGTGGTATTTATGGCGGTGTCTTCACCCCGACGGAAGCGTCCGCTGTGGCTGTAGTCTACGCTTTGTTCATCGGTATTTTCGTGTATCGACGCCTTAAC
>JAJUIY010000163.1 GCA_029267415.1 Alcaligenaceae bacterium | reverse complement strand
TAACAGGGCATCACGTATCAGGCGCCGGCGTAGAACGCGCTGTGATGCGTCGGGTGCCGGTGGGCGCAATCCGATCACGATTGGAAAGGCCAGCGCCAATAAGGCGGCCACGAGCGATGCCACCGAAAGTGTCTTGAGTGAGGTGGGTAAGCCGGGTTCGAAGTGGTAAAAGAATGGTCGGTTATCGGTGACTGATGAAATGTCGTGTCCATGCCCGGCAATATACTTTTCCATGTCTGCCACATTGATGCGCCCCTGCGCCAAGGCTTGCAGCATGGGGTTGCCAGCGCCAGGCTGCACCCAATGGGGCACCCACGAGGCCGCAATGGAAAAATTGCGTTGCCGGATTTCGGCGAAGAGTTGACGCGATACCTGCGGCGTAAATGCTCGTTTGCTGATGGTCACAATGGGGTACGGGAACGAGCCCAATACGTAAATGTGCTGCATGGCGGTTTTATTGTCGATACCCTGGTCGGCCATGACTTCCAAGGCTATACGCAGCAGGCGCACCACCGCCAATTCGTCGTGGGTGATCACCACCAATTGGCCATGATCGGTCAGATGGTTAAAGTAGTCGCCAAGCGCTTCTTCGGTCAGCAAAAAGTTTTCTGTCAGTGAATGGCCTTCGCGGCTGCGACTGGTGTTGGTAACCGGCAGGCTCATCATGATCAGGTCGTACTGCGACGTGTCGCGCTGTACGAAGTGACGCCCTTCGGCCTGGTGCACCGTGATGTGGTCAAATCCGCTGTACAGACCACCGTTGTAATCGCTGTGCTCGCGCATTAATTGCAGCAGATCGGGATTTACTTCGGCACCGGCGATATTGGTAAAGCCGGCCGCACCGGCCAGCAAGATATCGCGGCCGCCACCCGGGCCAATGATTAAGGCGCTGTTGCGGGCGCCGGCAGATAAAAACTGGAAGGGAACCGCGCCCGGGAAGTAGTACAGCAGCTTTTCAACCGCCGGGCCAGGCTGGGCAAAATTACCTGTAAATTGGTACATGGGTGTCCCGGCCGTCCCGTCAATGTAGATGTCGCGGTGGTCGGGATTGTCTTGGTAGATAACCAATTGTGTGCGGCCAAATGCGCTCCAGCGCGTATCGGCGATGCTGCCGTTCCAGGGTCCGTTCAGGGCATCGTAGATTTCTTTATCCGGGTTATGCGCGGCCGGAAGGGATGCCACTGGCGGATAGTACATAAACAATGCGGCGACGGTGGCTGACACGCCCAGTATTAACCCACCCAACATCGTAATTTTTTTTGAATATTGGGCGCGAGGGCGTTGCGTGACCAGCAACAGGGTGCCCGCCGCCACAATAACGCTTAAGACGATTGATCCGACGATGGCGCCGGTCAGATTAAGCAGCACTATCGTGGCACCGCCACCGGCGGCGGCGCCCAACAAGTCGCAGGCGTAAACTTGCTTGGCATGCCGGGCGTAAAGGCGATACAGCTCGGCAAAGAACATGCCGCTTGCCAGAAACGGCAGCAGTACAACCGCGAAGTAAAGGGAAACGAGCTGGTAGAAGGCGGGTTGTGCTGACAAGTACACAATGCCCACCACAGAAAGCGGGATACTGCCCGCCGTTGCCATGCCGTAAACAACCAGCCGGAAATGGCGGCGGGTTTGGGTTAAGGAGCGGTTGCGCGACGCCAGCAGGTGCACGAGCAACCCGCCCAGGCCAAGCCCCAACATGGCTGACGACAAAATCGCAAACACATAGTGGTGTTGCAACACGGCGGAGAGCAAGCGGGCAAAGGTTAACTGCAGCCCAAGCAGCGACAGCGATACAAGCACAACGGCGCCAGCCAGTGACGCGCTGACGCCGTTGTCGTGACCGGCCGCCAAGGTGTTTGGGGGCACCTTGGCGGCCGGTGATGGGGACTGGGCCTTAGACAAGCCTGACTCCGGTTTGCATTACCCGCCCACGTATTGCGGCAGCCACGTGATAATGCCGGGGAACATCGCCAGCATCACCAATGCAAAAAGCTGCAGCAGCAGGAAGGGGACGACCCCTTTGTAGATGTCCATCATGCTGATGCCAGGGGGTACGGTACTGCGCATATAGAACAGTGAATACCCAACCGGTGGTGTCAGGAACGACGCCTGCAGGTTTACGGCGATCATGACGATGAGCCACAGCGGGTCGAAGCCCAGCTGTTGTGCCAGCGGCAGGAACACGGGGAACGTGATGAGGATAATGCCCACCCAGTCGAGCAAGAAGCCCAGGATGAACACAATCAGCATCATCATCAGAAACACGCCCCAGCGGTCGAGGAAGTCGAGCGACAGAATCAGGTTGGTAACGACTTCACGCCCGCCCAGACCCAGGAACACCTGCGTAAACAGGGTGGCGCCCACCATTACCATGATGACCATGCAGCTGGTGCGCGTAGCGGACCATACCGATTCCTTCAGGGCAGCCCAGGTGAACTTGCCGTAGAACACCATCAGTACCAATGCCATAAACGCACCAATACCGGAGGCTTCAGTCGGCGTGGCGACCCCGGCCCAAATGGAACCCAGCACACCCAGGATGAGCAACACGGGCGGTACCAGGTTAATAAGTACCATTTTGGTGATTTGCCATCCGCTGTAGCGGTTGCGTTCTTCAAGGCTGAGTTTGGGCGCTACGCTGGGTTGCAGCCATGCGCGGATCAGTACATAGAAGAAATACAGCGCAGCGAGCATCAGGCCGGGCAACAGGCTGCCGGCAAACAGGCGTCCGACCGATTCGCCGGATTGGTCGGCCATGATCACCAGCATGATGCTGGGCGGAATAATGATGCCCAAGGTGCCACCGCTGGCCACCACACCGGTTGCCAGTTTCTTGTCGTAGCCATACTTCAGCATGGCCGGCAGTGCCATGAACGACATGCTGATGACCGAGGCGCCCACCACGCCGGTAACGGCGGCAAAGACGGTGGACAAAATCACAACGGTAAGGGCTAGAGCACCATTAAAGCGCCCCAGTGCGTACTGCAACGCCCGGAACAGGCCTTCGGCAATTCCGGAGCGGTCAAGTATGGCGGCCATGAATATGAACATGGGTATGGCCGCCAGGAGCTCGTTGGTGGCGGTTTGCCAGAAGCGGTTGACGAACATCGGGAAGACCCGTTCGCCCATGCCGAAATAGCCAAAAATGACGGCCAGACCACCCAGAACGAAGGCGATCGGCGCGCCTATCAGGATGCCGAACAGCACCCCAGAAAACAACAGAATTATCCAAAGTTCAGCTTCCATGGCTTATTCCTCGATTTTTTTGCCGCCAAAGATGAATAAGCCATTCTTCAGCAAGATTGCCACGAGCTGAATGGTCAAGAGAATCAGGCTGACGGGAATGAGTACTTTGACAAGATAGATGGGCGAGTTGAAGGAGGTGGCCGCCCGCTCACCGTAACGCCATGCCCGTTCCGAGAACTTGATGGCGGTCGGGGTCATCACATACAGAAATATTCCGATGAAGAAGAAGTAGGTGATGGTTTCCAGGACGACTTGTACCTTTTTGGGCATGAGGCTGGTCAGCACATCGGCGATGACATGATCTTTGAAGTGCAGGGTGTAGCCCAGTGCCAGTACAAAGTGCGCACAGAAAAGATAGGTGATGATTTCTTGGGTCCAGATTTGGGGCGAGCCGATAAACCGGCGCGTAATGACCTCGAAGAGGATGACGCCGATGATTCCCAGCATGATCCAGCTGACGAACCAGTCGCCCAGCCGCCGATTGATCTGGTCAAGAAATCGGGTAAAAGAAATGAGGGCCTTCACGACAATACTCCGACGAAAACTTGCCCGGCACAATGACCGGGCAAGCAATGGCTGCAGTTTAAAAAGTAATTACTTCGCCACAGGGTTGTTTTCGTAGGTGTTGCCAGGCGTCCAGAAGACCTGGGCGCTGTTACGCTCGCGGGCGTCGTTGATCACCGCCATGGTTTCGTCGTAGACGCCATGGTCTTTGGTGATTTGGGCCAGTTGTGCGTGCGTGTCTTCAAGCGAATCCCAAACCCAGCCGTGTGTAAACGGTGCCTGATACTGGCGCCAGTCTTTCACGGAGACCAGGTAGTCGTACATGGAGAAGGCAATCTTGGCGTGATCCGGGTTTTCTTTGGCGTCGGCCAGGATTTGTTCTTCAACCAACGTCAGAACCCTGTCAAGCACCTCGTCGTCCAGACGGGTGATTTCTGTGCCGTTCTCCTGGAAGGTTTTGGTGTATTCACCGGAGGTGCGCTCGAAGTAGGTGTACGACCACAGCATGGTGCTTTGGGCCGCCTGCTTCATGACAAACTTGGTGTAGTCGTCGAGGTTGTCGTAGGCATCTTTGTTGATCATGATGCCGGAGATCGGGCCGGGCTGGTGCCAGCCGGGGTTGACCAGGTATTTGGTGACTTCGCCAAGGCCCATGCTCCAGTCGACTTCCGGTACCGAGAACTCGGCGCCATCAAGGACGCCGCGGTCGAGGGCGGCGTACACTTCGCCACCGGGGGTGAACACGGCCGAAGCCCCCATGCCGTCAAGCAAGCGCGACTGGTTGCGGCCGCACTGGCGCAGACGCAGACCTTCGTAGTCGTCAAGCGTACGAACGGGTTTGTTGGTGCGCTGGCCGGACTCGGGCGAGGTGACCGAGTGGGGGAACCATTTCAGGCCGTACTTGGCGTAGAGCTCGTTGACCAGCTCGTAACCGCCACGCTGCCAGTACCACGTCATGTAGTCGCCGGGTGTGAAGATGATGGGTACGGATGTGGTCAGCGAGAACGCGGTGTTGCGACCTTCCCAGTAGCTGGGCCAGTCACTGCCCATGTCCAGGGCGCCGGACTGGACGTCGTCGAACATCTGGACCGATGATGAAAACGTGCCGCCATCGTTGTACTGGATTTCAACATGGCCGTTGGCCAGGGTGTTGACCAGGTCGACATAGTATTTGTCGGGCCGCCAAAGGGTAATGGAGTTGGGCCAGGATGTTTCGAACACCAGCTTGGCCGCTTTTTCAGGTTTTTCGATTTGTGCGTGGACCGGATTGGCGACGCCTGTGGCCAGCAGGGCGGCCGTACCCAGAACGGATACGCCAAGGGCTGCAGCCAGGGTCTTCTTGCCGGCAAGCGCTTTCACGCCGTGTGCGGCGCTTTTGATTGTCTTGTGAAGCGACATAGTATGTCCCCGTTGTTTGTCGTGAATCGTTAGTTGTGTTGATTATGTGCCCGTTGCTGACGCAGAGGGGCAATTTCTGTTGGTGAGTATTCAGCGCCCTGTACATTGCGCAAGGATGATGCGTTATCAACGTGGTGAGATCGGCCGTTGGTGTAGTAAGTCATTCGGTCAACCTCACGAGGTTCTTATAACATGCTGATACGTAATTTTGGATTGACAATACGTGCCGGTAAAATGGACTTTATTGATCACAGTTAGTTTTAGCTTTCAAGGACTGATATGAGTGGACCCTCCGACTGGCC
>JAJUIY010000033.1 GCA_029267415.1 Alcaligenaceae bacterium | reverse complement strand
TGCTCTGATACCCGAAGCTATTGGCTTTGCAATTATCGCGGGGGTCGACCCCAGTGTTGCCCTATACGCGTCGTTTTCCATTGCTGTCATCATCGCTTTCACGGGTGGCCGGCCCGCCATGATCTCCGCCTCCACGGCGGCAGTAGCGGTACTGGTGACACCGCTGGTGCGCGATTACGGAGTGGAATACTTGTTTGCGGCCACCGTGCTGATGGGCATTATTCAAATTATCGCGGGCTACCTGCGGGTGGACTTGCTGATGCAGTACGTGTCGCGATCCGTCATCACGGGTTTCGTCAATTCGCTGGCGCTGCTGATATTTATTGCCCAGCTGCCGCAGCTGATCAACGTAACGTGGATTACTTACGTGTTGGTCGCCGCAGGCCTGGCCATTATTTACATTTTGCCCCGCTTCACCACCATTGTGCCCTCGCCCCTGATCGCCATTATCGTTTTAACCGCTGTGGCCATATACGGTGACCTGGACGTCATCCGGGTGGGCGACATGGGCGAGCTGCCCTCGGCACTGCCCTCCTTCTTTATTCCGGACGTGCCATTCACCTTCGAAACGCTGCAAATTATTTTGCCCTTCTCGCTCACCATGGCGGCCGTGGGCTTGCTGGAATCGCTGCTTACGGCCCAGATCGTGGACGACCTGACCGACACACCCAGCGTTAAGCAACGCGAATGCAAAGGCCAGGGGATTGCCAACCTGGTCACGGGCTTTCTGGGCGGCATGGGCGGCTGCGCCATGATCGGCCAATCCGTCATTAACGTGAAATCCGGCGGATTCACACGCTTGTCCACCTTTGTGGCCGGGATTTTCCTGCTTTTCCTGATGGTAGCCTTGGGGCCGCTGGTCGCCAAAATCCCCATGCCTGCGCTGGTGGCCGTCATGATCATGGTGTCAATCGGAACGTTCAGCTGGCGATCAATCAAAGATCTTCGGACCCACCCCTGGCAGTCATCGGTGGTCATGCTGGTTACCGTCATCGTCGTTGTATGGACCAGCGACCTGGCCAAAGGCGTCATGGCCGGCGTGATTCTTAGCGGTCTCTTCTTCGCCGGTAAGGTCAAACGCCTGTTTACGGTTAGTTCCTCGCTGTCCGACGACGGCCGCACGCGCACCTATTACTACTCGGGCCAAGTGTTTTTCGCCTCTGCCGAGCAGTTTGCTGACGCCATCGACTTCAAAGAAGTGGTCGATAAAGTCATAATCGACGTTAGCGATGCCCATTTCTGGGACATTTCCGCTGTGGGCATACTTGATAAAGCCATCACCAAACTGCGACGCGAAGGGGCGCAGGTCGAAATTGTCGGCCTTAACGAGCCCAGTGCGGCCATGGTTCGTCAGTATGCCGAGTACGACAAGACAGATCCGGCCAATTCATCACAATAAGGAGCTCACATGTCGAAAATTCTTGCTTGCCTGGACGCCTCGCCCTATGCCGAGGGGGTATGTGAGCTTGCCGCTTGGGCCGCGCAGCGCCTGTCCGCACCGGTTGAGCTGGTGCATGTTTTGCAACGTAAAAGTGCTGTGCCCACCCGTAACGACCTGACGGGTGCCATCGGACTGGGCGTAAAAAGCGACCTCCTTGAAGAACTTACCCGGATGGAGGAAATGGAAAGCCGATTGGCCATTCAAGCGGGTCGCGCCCTGTTGGACGCCGCCGCCCATCGCCTGCAAGAGTCGGGCGTGGACGATGTCACCCTGACCCATCGCCACGGCGGCATTGTCGAAACCATTTTGGAACTTGAAGCGGCCAGCCGGGTACTGGTCATGGGCAAGCGCGGCGCCTCGGCGCACTATGCCCAGGCGCACCTGGGATCAAGAATTGAACGTGTGGTGCGCGCCAGTAAAAAGCCCATCTTGATCGCCCCGCAAACCGTGGGTGAAATCCGTCACACCATAATTGCCTACGACGGCAGCGCATCAGCAAACCGCGCGCTTGAACTGGGCCTGAGCTCGCCCTTGTTTGAGCGGCTGGAACAACACATTGTGATGGCCGGCGACGATACGGCCCGTAACCGGGACACGCTGGATAATGTCCGCCACCGTCTGGAAAATGCCGGGCGCACTGCCCACGTGTCGCTACTGGCCGGCTCACCGGAAAGCGTAATTCCCGACTACACCGCACGCCACCCCGACAGCATGCTGGTTATGGGTGCCTACGGGCATTCCCCCCTGCGCAACCTGATCGTGGGCAGCACCACCACCACATTGATACGGTTGGTATCGTGCCCTATATTGCTTATCCGCTAAGCACGCTATTATTGTGAAAACGGCGACAAAGGGGGCGTCCATGTTCGAAAACCTACGCATTTTGGCGTGTAGTGTGGGGCTCGCTATGGCTACTTTGGCCGCCGCCGCTTCCGCCCTGGAGGCGGGGGATCCAGCGCCGGATTTCACACTTCCGGCGTCCGACGGCAACACCTACACCTTGGCCGACTTTCACGGAAAACAAGCAGTGGTGCTGGCCTGGTTTCCCAAAGCCTATACCTATGGCTGCACCATCGAATGCAAGTCGCTGGCCGAAAACGGACACCGCATCCGTCAGTTTGACGTTACCTACTTCATGGCCAGCGTCGACCCCTTGCTGGACAACATCGGCTTCGCGGAAGAAACAGGCGCCGACTTCCCCCTGTTGAGCGACGAAGACATGTCGGTGGCCAAACGCTATGGCGTGCTGCACAGCGACGGCTACGCCAAGCGCCATACCATCTATATTGGCAAAGACGGCCGCATATTAAAAGTGGACACCAACATCAACCCCGAAACATCCGCGGAAGACATGATCACCACTTTGGCTGAATTGGGCATTGAACGCCGTTGAACACCGCCTACGGCACTCACCAGCTACCGGGGTTATTTTTCTTGCAACGTTGAGGCGCCCACATCGGAAGTTTTGTCGGTCGTGATCACACTGATTTCACCGTTCGACTCCAGATAAGCACGCTTTACACTTGCCAACGAGGCTACGCCTTGCAAGCGAAGCTGCTCCATCAGTTCGCGCCGCGTGATGTGTTCGCGACGCATGCCAGACAAGTCCAGGCGGCCATTACGCACCAGACACACACGCTCGGGTTCAAGAAAACGGTGTATTCCGGGGATGTGGAAATTGGCCCAGCTAACAACGACGCTCCAGCCAACAATGGTGGCCACCACATACACGCCATCGATTACCGATGTGGAGCCCCCCGACATGGCACTGCCCGCGGCATCCGCCACCAGTACCAGCACCAGCAAGTCTGCGGTTCCCAGCGACCCAACATCACGACGACCGGCCACCCTGAGCAACAGAAACAACGCCCAGTAAATGGCCGTTCCGCGGATCAACATTTCAAGCAGCCCCGCCTGGGGTGCAAAGATCTCTCCCACGTCTGACAAGCCCTCTGTGTATGTACGGGGATACGGGGCGGCAATAACCGTGCCCGAGACGGGATGAACCAAGCCCGACAGGCAGTATGACGTCACGCGGCGCGGTGCCAAACGGGCGATTTACAAAGGGAAGCTTACGTCAGCGTGGTGACAAACCGAACGAAAAGGCGCGGGAGGGGGATAAGAAGCCAGGTGGCGCGCCCGACAGGAATCGAACCTGTATCAAGAGCTTCGGAGACTCCCATTCTATCCATTGAACTACGGGCGCGCTGAACCGGTAATTGTAGCTTGTTTTTCGATTTTCGCACGAAGTCGCGCCCACAATATACAGCGCACGCCAAACCGCCCTCAAAAACAGGGCGATTCGCAAAGGTTGGCACGGCTTTTGCCGCATCCGCTACCGGCGGCAGAATGGACGCGATCGCCACGCACGCCGCGCAATAAAAAGGGCGCACGTCGGCGGCGCTGTGCAGCAATACGGCAGGCTGGTTATAATCGGCGGGTCCGACCCGTACTGGATACATTGCAGAAACACGGCAAATACAGGCCACGTGCATCACCGCTTTCGGCTTGTCCGGACTCCTTTTTCAGCCAATCCATTGGCGACGTTTGCCCCTGACCAGTTCATTAGCAGGATTCGATTATGCAAAACAATGTAGAACACGTCGACGAAACCTCCGGCGAAAGCGAAGGTTTCATCAAGACACCACGGCAACTGGTGACGGTCATCATCCTTGCGTTTCTGATCCCGATCGTCGGAATACTGTTGCTGGTCAAGCTGGTGGCCGTAACCTCGCCAATGGGCGCAGGAAGCCGAGCCCAAAGCTCGGAGTCCATTGCCGAGCGCATCCAGCCGGTTGCCCATTTCAAACTGGTTGAAGCTGCCGCCGAAGGTGGCGACGACGCCGCCGCACGTACCGGCGAACAAGTCTACGACCTTACCTGTGCCACCTGCCACGCCACCGGCGTTGCCGGCGCTCCCGCACTGGGCGATAACGCCGCTTGGGCACCTCTAATCGACAAGGGTTTTGACGCCCTGGTCCGTACGGCTATTGATGGCGTTGGCGCCATGCCACCACGCGGTGGTAACCCGTCGCTGTCCGATCTTGAAGTAGCACGCGCCGTTGCCTTTATGGCCAACAACTCGGGCGCCTCGTTTGACGAACCTTCCGACGACGCAGCCAGTGGCGATGCAGACGCTGGCGCGGCTGCTGAAGCACCTGCCGACACCGCCGCCCAGGCCACCCCTGACGAAGCGGCAGCACAGGGCGACACCACAGAGGCTGCACAGGCCGACGCCGGGGCCCAAAGTGACGCTGCCACCGCAGACGACGCTGCGCAAACAGCCGATGCCGGTGATCAGGCCGAAGCCGCTGCTGATAGCGCTGAAGAAGCCCCCGCTGCCGCTGCGGGTGATGCCCCTGGTCTTGCCGACATCCAGCCCATTCTGGCCAAAAATGCCTGCTTGGCTTGCCACGCGGTCGATAACAAACTGGTTGGCCCGTCATACCGTGACGTTGCCGAGAAATACGCGGGCGACGCCGCGGCTGCCGACACATTGGCGCAGCACATCAAAGGCGGAAGCTCCGGCGTGTGGGGCCCCATCCCCATGCCGCCCAACCCCGGCGTCTCTGACGACGAACTGCAGCAAATCGTCAGCTGGATTATGGCTGGCGCTCCGGAATAACACAGCCACAGGGGGGCGCTTTTCCAAGGGCGCCCAACCGATCATGGCGGCAGCCCACACAGGCTGCCGCTTTTTTTATGTCAGGCCAGTTTCCACGCTGATAACGCTGTCAACGGCATACCTAGCTGAACACGGCGCTGCAACCACAAACTCGGGCGGTAACGCATGTCGCCCGTTACGGTTTGCATAGCACGCAGTATTTCCAGAATTCGCCCGCTGCCCAAGCTATCACCCAACGAAAGCGGCCCTTGCGGGTAACCCAGGCCCAGTTTGACCGCAATATCAATGTCGTCCGGCGTGGCAATACCTTGTTGCGCAATATCGCAGGCCACATTCACAATTGTGGCCACCATGCGCTGTGCCACAAAACCCGCCGAGTCAGCGATCACGCTCACCGCCGTATCATCTGCAGCCATCAGCGCATGGGCAGCATCCCGCCACCGTGACAGCGTGGCATCGGAGCACATCACCACACGGCGGCGGCCTTGCTCAAGTCCGAACAGGGTATCAATGGCCACGGTGCGCTCGGGCGGCAAGCGGTAGCGCGACACCACGCTGGCCACATCCTCGCCGTAAGGCGTCACCAACACCAAAGCGTCATCCGGTGGCATGGGTGCCGTGGAAATTGCCACCCCCAGCCCCTTAAGCAAAGCGGCTACACGCTTGTGGCCCACGGCATGCCAAGGCGCCACCCAAACGGTAAGGTTTTGCGGCAGTGATGGGGCCGCAGGTTCGAGCGCTACGTGCTTTTGCCCGTCAACATAGGCGTAGAACCCTTCACCGGTTTTACGGCCCAGCACATTGCCTTGCAAGCGCACTGCGGTAATCGGTGACGGTCGAAAACGAGGTTCGTCATAAAACTGCTGGTAGATGGACTCCATCACGGGATGCGAAACATCCAGCCCCGTCAGATCCATAAGTTCGAATGGCCCCATTCGAAAACCCGCCTGCTCACGCATGATGGCGTCAACCTGACTGAAAGTGGCGACACATTCTTGCGCCACCTTGAGCCCTTCAACGTTCATCCCGCGTCCCGCGTGGTTAACCAGGAAGCCCGGCATGTCCTTCACACGTACGGGGGTATGGCCCATAGCCCGGGCCAGCGCCATCAGTTCGTCGCTCACTTGTGGATGCGTGCGCAAGCCGTCAATCACCTCAACGACTTTCATCAAGGGCACAGGATTAAAAAAATGGTAGCCGACAACGCGTTCAGGCCGTTCACACGCCCGCGCAATGGCGGTAATCGACAGCGACGATGTGTTGGAAGCCAGAATGCAATCCGGCGCAACAATGCTTTCAAGCGTGCTAAACAGTTTTTGCTTCACATCCAGGCGCTCAACCACCGCTTCAACGACCAGCCCGGCGCCGGCAAGCTGTTCCAGCGTCAAGCATTTGTGTATGCGTTGCAAAGCCTGTTTTGCCTGGCTTTGTGTCATGCGTTGTTTCTCGACCTGTCGGGCCCATATTTTTTGCAGGCTTTCGATGGTCGCATCAACCACCTTGCCATCCAAGTCAAACAACAACACATCGCGTTCGCTTTGGGCCGCGATCTGTGCAATGCCGCGGCCCATGGCCCCCGCTCCAACAATCCCTATCGTTTTAATGGCGCTCATGACCTTCTTCCTGGTTGTACAACCGCAATGTAGGCGGCACCCTCCTGCATCATCATTCTTGCCCACACCGTCGTGCGGACAAACCCCTATTATGCCCGCAAAGTGATGCAAATCCGGACGGATGCGGCGGGACAATTCCGGTGTGCAGCCATCCACTGGTTCCAGAGCAACGGGTTACCCGGTAAAGTAAGCATCACAGAACACAAATATTGCGCCGCACCACGTCGGCCAAGCTATTCACCCAGGGAGCAAAACACAATGCAACACCCCGTTGTCGCCAACCTCTACAACCAACTCGCTTTACCAGTTATTGCCGCACCCATGTTTTTGGTGTCCGGCCCCGAAATGGTCATCGCCCAGTCCGCGAGTGGCATCATCGGATCCATGCCGTCGCTGAACGCCCGGCCGCAAAGCCAGCTCTCAGAATGGTTGAGTGAAATTTCCGAAAGCTTGGCAACGCTGCGCGCACGCGAACCGGAACGTGTCGTCGCACCCTGGGCAATCAACCTGATCGTGCACCATTCGAATGATCGGGTAGAGGCCGACCTGGCCACCTGCGAAGCACACAAAGTGCCCATTATTATTACCAGCCTGCGCGCACCCGGTGACGTGGTCAGTGCCGTGCATGCGTGGGGTGGCAAGGTGTTCCACGATGTCACCACGTTGCGGCACGCCGAAAAAGCGCTTGAGGCCGGCGTCGACGGCCTGATTCTGGTGAGCGCCGGTGCGGGCGGGCATGCCGGAACCATCAGCCCTTTTGCTTTGGTCGGTGAAGTACGTCGCATGTTTGATGGTCCCATCATTCTGTCAGGCGCCATCAGCCGCGGGCACGATATTGCCGCCGCACGCGCCATGGGCGCCGACTTTGCCTATATGGGCACACGCTTCATTGCCAGCCATGAGGCGCGCGCGGCCGATGCCTATAAACAGATGATTGTCGACTCGGCGGCACGCGATATTGTGTACACGCCCTATTTCTCAGGGATTCCGGGCAATTACTTGCGTCAAAGCGTTATCGCCGCGGGTTTTGACCCAGACGCCCTTCCGGCGCAACCTGCGGGTGCTACACGCTTTGATTCGGATGACAAACGCGACAAGGCCGACGCCTCGGCCCCCAAACCCTGGCGCGATATTTGGAGTGCAGGCCAAGGCGTGGGCAACATCGAACAGGTAATGTCGGTCGCCGACATTGTTGAGCAATTACAGAATGAGTACGCCGACGCCTGCCACCGCTTGCGCGACGGCTTCGGCACGCAGGAAGGCGTTGACGCGCGCGGCGGCTTGGATACTGTGCGCTTATAACAACAATATTCGACTAATTCTCTACTTACCTGTAGGCAATTAGGGTTTACCCTTGAACAATCCTAGGGTTAACCCTAGAATAGTAAGTGTCTAACCCAGACTTCATTAATTACTACAGGTGAGGAAAACATGTCGGAACACGTTCTTAATCAAAGTGATGCGCAAACCACTGGCGAAAACGTTTCGATTGTTCCCCTCAGCACGAATACAGTCGGTTTTATAAAGAGAAAGGCAATCGCTTTTTTCAACTTCCTTGTCAAGGTCAGCGAAGAGATCAACAAGGCACGCGCCGAACAAGCGCGGTATTCACGCATGCGGTGGTAATCGAGCCACGTCTCCGCCTGTGATATAAGCTGCAAAATCAACGCCTGCCCCTTTGGCAGGCGTTTTGTTTTATTTGTGCGCCAACAAATCTTTCAACATCGACAAGCGCGCCCGCGGACTTAGACCTGCATGTGCATCGTCGGGCTCGGCCACATCGGCGCCAAGCCCCATCTCTTCAATAAAGCGCGAAGGCTGGCACACGACGTCCTCACGTGCGCGGCGGCGGCGTCGACACCAGCTGATATGCAGACTGCGCCGGGCCCGCGTAATACCCACATACATCAAACGCCGCTCTTCCTGGATACGCAGTGCCAGCGCTTGCTCGGTGTCCTCGACACCCGCATCTTCTTCGTCGTGCCCTAAATGGGGCAGCAAGCCCTCTTCCACGCCCACCAAATACACATGCGGGTATTCCAACCCCTTTGACGCATGCAAGGTGGACAAACGTACCGCATCAGGGTCGTCATCTTCGTTGCGTTCCAGCATGGTCACCAACGCCACGTGCTGCACCAGCTCCAGCAGCGTCAGCTCATCTTCGTCCGCCTTGCGTTTAAGCCACTCGACCAGCTCGAGCACGTTTTGCCAGCGCTTTTGGGCCGGCTTCTCATCCAGCGTTTCGTACAACCACGCTTCGTAGCGGATGGACCCTAGTAAATCGTCCAAAATACGTGCCGGACTATCCGATACCGCGCCATCAACACCTGCAAACTCGCCCGGCATCGCGATGCCCGGGAGCCCTTCTGACGGCACATGGCCGTGTCCCGCCGTACGCGTCTGCAGCCGTTGAATAAACGTGACAAAAGTGAGCAGGGAGTCGTGCTGCCGTGCGGGCAATAGCGACGTCTTGCCGATTTCGAACGCGGCCTCGAACAGAGACAGCTGCTGTTCCTGTGCAAAAAGGCCCAGTGCTTTTAGCGTCGTCTGACCAATGCCGCGACGCGGGGTGGTGGCAGCACGGATGAAAGCCGGATCGTCATTATCGTTGGCAATCAGGCGCAAGTACGCCAAGATGTCGCGGATTTCAGCCTTGTCGAAAAAGCTTTGACCGCCGGAAATTACGTAGGGAATGCGCAGATTACGCAGCGCTTGCTCGAGCACACGCGCTTGATGGTTACTGCGATACAACACGGCAAAATCGCGCCATTCTGCCCGGCGTTCAAAGCGTGCCGCGGACAAGCGCATGGCAATATTTTCGGCTTCGGCCAGATCATTTTCCATGGGCGTGATCTGAATGGCCTCGCCCACCCCCAAATCGGACCACAGTTTTTTGCTGAATAAATTGGTGTTGTGCCCGATCAATTGGTTGGCCGCCGCCAGTATCCGCTGTACCGACCGGTAGTTTTGCTCAAGTTTGATGACGGCAACGTCGCTATAGTCACGCGTGAGCTTCATCAGGTTATCCACCGTGGCACCACGCCACGCGTAGATGGCCTGGTCGTCATCACCCACGGCCGTGAACATGGCGCGGTCACCGACAAGCAAACGCAGCAGTTGATATTGGCAGGCATTCGTGTCTTGGTATTCGTCAACCAGCAGGTAATGCACACGACTTTGCCATCGCCGGCGCACCTCGTCGTTTTGCTGAAGCAACACGGTGGGAAGGCGAATCAAATCATCAAAATCCACCGCCTGCCACGCCAGCAAGGTATCGGCATAGCTACGGTAAACACGCGCGGCCTCCAGGTCGCTGGGTGTGGTGGCCACGCGCTCCGCGGCATCGGGATCTAATAACGAGTTTTTCCACAACGATATGGTTTGCTGCACTGCCCGTAGACGGGCTTTGTCGGTGGTTGCCATCAGTTCTTGCACAATGCCCAATGTATCGGTGGCGTCCAGAATCGAGAACTGGGGCTTCAGGCCCAAGTGCGTCGCTTCTTCGCGCAAAAAGCGCAGGCCCAGCGAATGAAAGGTGCTGATGGTCAGCCCCTTGGCCAAGCGGCCGTCCACCAACTGGCGCAGCCGCACATTCATTTCGCGCGCCGCCTTGTTGGTAAACGTCAGCGCCACCACGTTACGTGCTGCGTAATCACACTCACGCAGCAAGTAAGCAATTTTTTGTGTGATGACACGAGTTTTACCGCTGCCTGCCCCGGCCAGCACCAGACACGGCCCGTCAAGGTGCAACACCGCCTGCCGCTGCATGGCATTCAGGTCTGCCGGTAAGGTGTGCCCTTGTGATAACGACAACGATCTTCCTTTCAAACAAGCATTTTCACGTGTTTTTCGAATACCGCGACGCACGGTAACGTATACGTGCTTCTGGCACTACCGATTGCAGGCCGCTGTTTACCACGGTCAGATTTCAAGCGGATCAATTTCCAGCGTGAACCGCACGCGGCACTGACGCGCCAACCCTGGCAGGTCACGGCTCCAGGCCGTTAGAAATGCATGCAGCGCAGCGCGGTTGCCCGACTCTGCCAATAGCTGCGCCCGCTCGACATTGGCTACGCGAACAATACGCAAGGGAACGGGATCGTACAAGGTCACGGCCGGAGCGGTGGCATAGGCATCAGCAAATTGTTGAGGCAACTGCTGCGCTTTGGTCAGAAAATCAAGCGCACGGGCCAGTTCGCGCGACTCGGCCATCAGCAGGGCTTGCCAGGCATACGGGGGCAGGCCCACCGCCTCGCGCTCTTCCAGGGCAACCTTGGCAAACCCCACGTAATCGTGACGCTTCAACGCCTGATACACGGATTGCTCGGGGTAGTCTGTTTGCACGATCACCTCACCCCCACCAGTGTGCCGCCCGGCACGGCCCGACACCTGCATGAGCTGCGCAAAAAGGCGCTCGGGTGCCCGAAAATCCTGGGCAAATAACATGGTGTCGGCATTCAGGACCCCCACCAGACCAAGATTGGCAAAGTCATGCCCCTTGGCCACCATTTGTGTGCCCACCAGTATGTCGACTTCGCCGGCATGCACGCGGGCAAAAAGCTGTTCGGCACTACCCTTGCGCCGGGTGCTGTCGGCATCAATGCGGGCAATGCGGGCGTCGGGAAACTTTTCGGCCAAAAACTCTTCAATACGCTGGGTGCCGCGCCCCATGGGTTTCAAATCGGGGTCACCACAGTCTGGGCATGCTCGCGGCACAGGTGCTTGGTAACCGCAATGGTGGCACTGTAGATGATGCCGCCCCCGCGCACGATGCAAAACTGTATAAGCCGTACAACGCTTGCATTGTGTAAGCCACCCGCACGAGGCGCACGAGAGCACCGGTGCATAACCGCGCCGGTTCAGGAAAATAAGCGATTGCTGGCCACGCTCAAGGCGTTCATTCACCGCATCCAGCAACTGCGGCGAAAAGCCGTGCTCCAACGGCAAACGGCGTGTATCAACCATCCGTACTGCCGGCAAGGCGACGGCTTTCGCCCGCTTGGTAAGCGATAACAATAAATAATGCCCAGACTGGGCGTGTTTCCAGCTTTCCAACGATGGCGTGGCCGACCCTAAAATAACGGGAACGCGGCTATCGTGCCCACGCCACACGGCCAGATCGCGGGCAGAATAACGCAGGCCGTCTTGCTGCTTGTACGAGGTGTCGTGTTCCTCGTCGACAATAATGAGGCCCAGTTCAGGTATCTGCGCAAAAATAGCCAGGCGTGTTCCTAACAACACCCGCGCCTCACCCGATTGAATCGCCAGCCACGCCCGTAAACGTTCCCCTTCCGACAGGCCACTATGCATGACGGCCAAGGGTGCCGGGCTGTCTGGCCCGCCCAGCCGACGACGCAAAGACTGTTCGAGCTGCGGTGTCAGGTTGATTTCGGGGACGAGAAACAACACTTGCTTTCCGCGTTGAAGCACATCCCGCGCGGCGTGCACATAGACTTCGGTTTTGCCGCTGCCGGTTACCCCGTGCAACAGCACGGTACGGTGTCCTTTGATACCGCCGATGGCCTCCACCGCAGCCAGCTGCTCGGCATTCAGGCCTGGTGAGGGCTGGGCGGCAACCGGCACGATGGCAGGCTGCTTGCGACGCTTGAGCCGATGCACCGGCCCACCCGCCGACCGTTTTCCCTGGTAGGCCGACACTTTGCGCAAGCTGGCGGGCAGAGACGGCAGGATCACTTCGCCCAAGGGCCGCTGATAATACTGCGCGGCAAAGGCGGCAAAGCGCAGCCAATCGACAGGCAAGGGGGGCGTATCGGTCAGCACTTCGTCAACATCGCGTATTTGGTCGGGTTCAAGCGCTGGCGTTGCCGGCTGTTCCACCACGACCCCCACCATCTTGCGGCGCCCGAACGGAACAATAACGCGCGTCCCGACGGGTACGGGTTGTGCGACGCGATAATCATAATGACTGAACAGGGGAACATCGAGCACTACGCGGACCCAGCACGCCGCCGGGTTCGTTTCGGCGATGTTCGCCGCGCGTGCTGCATATTCCGAATCAGACATTCAACGTCAAGCTCTTTCTAAAAAAGCCCCTAAAAGCCGCATGGATACTCGCTTCGCCACGCGCCATGGCGCCTGTGGATAACTTTGGGGAAAAAACACGCAAAACTGGGGGATAACAGGTGTCAATTGGGGGAATACCCTTAATTGATGTTTAAACTATCGACAAATTACTGTTTAAGAACAATAGCTTATCAAAGCAACCCAGAAATCACCGCAAGAAACAGCTGCAAGCCATTGAGGGTTCGTTTTCTGTGCAAAAGTGCACTGTTTATATCAACAGATGCGTTGCTACCATGCACAACGGGCACCAATAGTCGATGCCCGTTTACCCCGCTACCAGTTACGACTGGCTATGCTTGCTGCGGCTGTATGTGTGAACTTCGTCGACCAGCGCGGCAACGGCCTCGGGAGGCGTAAATTGCGAAATCCCATGCCCGAGGTTGAACACATGGCCGCCGTTACCCACTGGGCCGAAGTCGTCAATAACACTGCGCGCCTGGGCCCGTACCGCTTCCTCACCGCCAAATAGCACGTTCGGATCCAGGTTGCCTTGCAGCGCCACGCTGTCATTAATACGCTGACGTGCCTGGCCCAGGTTGACCGTCCAATCCAGGCCTACGGCGTCCGCGCCGCATTGGGCGATACGCTCCAGCCACTGGCCGCCGCCCTTGGTAAAGACAATCACGGGCACCTTACGGCCATCACGTTCGCGCTTCAGGCCGCTAATAACCCGCCGAGTGTATTGCAGCGAGAAGTCATCGAACATGTTGTCGGCCAACACGCCGCCCCAGCTGTCGAAGATCATCACCGCTTGCGCGCCGGCCTCCACTTGCTGATTCAAGTATTGCAAGGTGGCCTGGGCATTGATGTCCAGGATGCGGTGTACCAGATCGGGCCGGCTGTACATCATGGATTTGATCAGGCGGTAATCGGACGACCCCTGGCCCTCTACCATATAGCAGGCAATAGTCCAGGGGCTGCCGGCAAAGCCAATAAGCGGCACCTTGCCGTCCAGCTCTTTGCGGATCAGGGCGACGGCATCAAACACGTACTGCAGCTTGGCCATATCAGGCACTTGCAGCTTGCTGACGTCGTCTTCCGTACGCAACGGGTGGGCAAACTTGGGGCCTTCACCCGTGATGAAATCGAGACCCAACCCCATGGCATGGGGAATGGTCAGGATGTCGGAAAACAGAATAGCGGCGTCAAAGTCAAAACGGCGTAGCGGCTGCAACGTGACTTCACAGGCGTATTCAGGGTTCTGGGCGAGATTCAGAAAAGAGCCGGCGCGTGCGCGCGTTTCGCGATATTCCGGCAGATAACGGCCCGCCTGGCGCATAAGCCAAAGAGGTGTATAAGGGACCGGCTCGCGCATCAGCGCGCGCAAAAAGACATCGTTTTTCAGTTCTGGCACAGAGTAGAGTTCCCATGGTTAGCCGGACGGCCAGGCTAGCCCGCCCGCCGGTAATGACTGGTAGATAAACCGTGACGATACGGTTCGGCGTCGACTTCGTGTTTGCGCATCAGGCCCCAAAAGGCACGCCGGTGCTTTTTTGCAATACGTGACGCCAAGGCTATATTACCCGATGACTTGGCAAGACACCCCTGCAAAAACGCCGGAACAGCATGGTCAATGACGGACGTCTTGTAGCTGGCGAACGATTCGTCCGAAACGACACAAAGCTTTGACGCAACCAATGCAGCCTCGCCAAGCAGAGCCAAAAACTCTGCGCGAAGCGCGTCGGCATCGCAAGGCTGAGAGCCAGACCACGCACGCCGCGTTACCGAACCATTGGCTGGTCGCGCCGGCGGGACTGCCGGCACATAGCTAAGGGTGCCGTCGCTTACACCTGCTGCCGGGCTGGGCTCGGTATTGGTATAACCGCAATTAGGCCAGCTTCCTGCAGGCTGCAACGCCCGCTCGATCCGAATACGAAGTTCTTCGGGGCACAACGGCGCACGGACGAAATCCGCCATCCCCAGATTATACAAGTCGCAGAGCGCCGGCGCGGTCAGGTTCGCCACCAACCCAATTACCGGGGTACGCAATCGCCCAAAGGCGGCCAGCAGAACTTGCCGCACCCATGCCAGATTTGTTTCACTGACCGCAACCATACAAGCGTCGAAGCGCTGCAGGCGCGATGCAAGCTCGACCAACACGTGAACATCGTCGTCTGATGTGACGGGCTGATGCACGCGGTGCAGTACCAACCGGCCCCTGGCAAAGACACCTTCATCACATGGCATCCCACCCCCTGGCTCGTCAAAACAAAGAAGGGCACAATCCAGTCGTTCACGCATTGATATCTCCTGAAAGTTTTATAAACGTGGCGTGCTGATGAAGCCGGTCTGCGCCAAACCCGCCCGGCACACCGCAGGCGACCAGATTACGTAGCACAACATGTTCCGACAAGTTGTAAAATTACAGGGTTGGCAAGCATGCTGAAATGTGCGATGCCGCGCGTTATGGTAAACAGTTCGCTTCCACGCAATCGCATCTTTAAAAGGCACACTCGAAGATGAAAAAAGTTGTTTTGCTTGCCACTGGCGGCACTATTGCCAGCGCCGAACATGAAGACGGCCGCTCCAAAGCGGGTGCCTTGCCCGGCGAAGTGCTGGCCCGCCAAATCCAACTGCACGATGACATCACGCTTGACGTGAAGTCCGTTTTCCAGAAACCCAGCAATGCCATCACGTTGTTCGACCAGCACTACCTGCGCCAGCAGTGCCAGGCCTTGATCGACAGCGGCGAGGTGGACGGCATTGTCATCACGCATGGCACCGACACGCTGGAAGAGACCGCCTATTTTTTGGACACCACGCTGAAAACCGGCGATGTGACGGTGGTGGTGACGGGTTCGCAGCGGGTGCCGCACGCCATGGGCACGGACGCCTTCGTCAATTTGCAAGACGCCGTCCATGTTGCCGCAAGCCCGCAAACACGCGGTTTGGGCGTAACGGTTGTCTTTAATGAGATGATCTACAGCGCCGCCCATGTGCGCAAAGTCAGCAGCTTTCAAATCAATGGCTTCGATGCCCCGGCCCTGGGCTGCCTGGGCATCATCGACAACGGCGTCGTAACGGTGTACCAGCGCCCCGTACGTTTGCCGATTATTACGCCGGCCTCGGTTTCGGCCGGTGCTAAAGCCGACGGCGCAACACCATCACTTCCTGTGGTGGATATTGTGAACGTATATCTGGACGCACGCCCCGCCCTGCTTCAGGCCGCCATCGACAGCGGTGCCCAGGGGATTGTGATCGACGGCATCGGCCGCGGGCATGTACCGCCAGCCTGGATGGACGCCATACGCAGCGCTATTGATCGCGGCGTTATTGTGCTGATTTGTTCGTCCACCCTGCACGGGCCGGTATATCAAACGTACGAATTCCAGGGCTCACTGCACGATCTGGAAAGCGCGGGGGCCATCGGGATTAGTGGCCTGACGGCGCGCAAGGCACGGATACGTCTGATCGCTTTGCTGGGGTCTCAAAAGCAGGTAAGCACTGACACCGTAAAGGCGGCGTTCAGCGCTGCCTGACACTTGTTGGCGTCGTGATTTACGCCGCGTTCAGGCGGTGCGTCACCACGGCTCCCTCTTATGATTTACTTGGCAGTGGGCGGCGGGGTAAACGCCTGCCCACCCAAGGGGTTTTGCGGCCCCGAGAATAGACTAAAGGCGCATTGTCAATACATAGCCATTCTCGTATATATTGCGTATGGGATGTGCGCCATGCAGCCTTCGCTTTTCGGAAGCGCTGCACTTTTATCGTCAAAAATCGAAGCGTAGCAAATACGCCAAGCCCCCCTTGGAGGAACAATGAAAACCACCCCTATGACGTTCGCAAACTGTCCGCAACAACCCCATGGCGGCGTACTGGTCGACCGCGTCGTACCCGAAGCCCAGCGCGAAAAAGAAATCGCGCGCGCGCGCAGTTTGCCGTCTATCCGTGTCGACCTCGAAGCCGTCATCACCATCGAAATGATCGCAACCGGTGTGCTGTCCCCCAACACCGGCTTCATGAACGAGGAAAACTACAAGTCTGTTCTCAACACAGGCCGGCTTGCCGACGGTACCGTGTGGCCCGTTCCGCTTAGTTTCGCCCCCATTGGCGACCGCAACGCTGAAGTTATCCGCCAGCTGTCTGTTGGCGATGAAGTCGCCCTTACCAATGTCGACAACGATCCGGTTGCCATCCTGAAAATTGACGACTTGTTCGACTACGACAAAACCGAAAGGGCGCGCCAGTTGTTCGGCACCACCGACCGCAGCCATCCGGGCGTCGATTCTATCTACCGCCGTATGGGCGATGTCTCGCTTGGCGGGCCGCTTACCTTGCTGCAACGCGCCGACTGGGGCCCTTTTGAAAAACTTCGCCAAGAACCCAAAGACACCTGGAAGCTTTTCTACACCGAGAAAAAGTTCCGTTCAGTCGCCGGCTTCATCACCGGGGCCAACCCCCTGCACCGTGGCCACGAATATATTCACCGCAACGCGCTGGAAGAAATCGACGGCCTGTTCTTGCAGCCGCTGGTAGAAATGGCCAAGCGCGAATACGTGCGCCACGAATACCGCATGCTGGCTTACCGCAGTGTGCTGGATACGTATTACCCGAAAGAGCGCACCATCTTGTCACCATTGCGCGTCACCTACATTTTTGCCGGGCCACGTGAAACCATTTTGCATGCCCTGATCATGAAAAACTACGGGTGCACGCACGCCCTGATCGGGCGCGACCACGCCGGCATCGGCAGTTTTTACGACAAATACGCCAGCCACTCCATCTTCGACGAATTCAAACCCGAAGAACTCGGCATCGACGTACGCCTGTTCCATGAAGTGTTCTACTGCACGCGCTGCGCAAGCCATGCCACCACGCAGACTTGCCCGCACGACACCAAGTATCGCCTCAACATTTCAGGAACCGGTATCCGCGAAATGCTGCGCCACGGCATCTTGCCGCCCAAAGAGGTCGTGCGTCCTGAATCCGCCCGCATCGCCATCCAGGGTGTGCAGCCCAAGGGTATCAATAACGATGGTCACGGCACCCTGCCGGTCAGCAAGGTTGTACAAAGCATGTTCCCCTACTACGCCGAGCATACGCGTCTGGGCGGTTCAAAACGG
>JAJUIY010000215.1 GCA_029267415.1 Alcaligenaceae bacterium | reverse complement strand
GCTTCGCCCTACAGTTTCATAAGTTTGCTTTTTTACTGTCTGGTGTTAATATTTTTTTTCCTATTAGACAGCCCAACGTATGTGTAAGCTAATGTGGGGCGTGCGTCGCGCCGCACGCCCGACCTCAAAACAGCAAAATGACGAATTAAGCATTGCCGGATGCCGCAGCAGCCACTTCCGCCGCGAAGTCTTCGGACTTGCGCTCGATGCCCTCACCCACAACATACAAGGCGAAGCGAGAAACGCTGGCGTTATTTTCTTTCAGCATTTGCTGTACGCTTTGCTTGTCATTTTTAACAAACGGTTGCGACAGCAATGTGACCTCTTTCAGGTACTTCTGGATGGTGCCTTCCACCATTTTCGTCACGATTTCAGCCGGTTTGCCCGATTCGGCCGCTTTTTTCTCGGCGACAGAGCGTTCGGCTTCGATTTTGGCGGGATCCACGCCTTCGGCATCCAGCGCCTGGGGGCGCATCGCCGCAATGTGCATGGCGACGTCTTTACCGACCTCGTCGGAACCGGTGAAATCAACCAACACGCCGATACGTCCGCCGTGAACGTAGCTGGCCAGCGAACCGTCAGTTTCAAAGTGCTGGAAGCGACGGATGGTCATGTTTTCGCCAACCTTGCCAATCAGCGCGGTACGGGTGGTTTCCACCGTGCCGTCACGCATGGGCAACTGGGCAAGCGCATCCAGATCTGCCGGGTTCTTTTCGGTGATCAACTGGGCCAGGTCGTTGACGAAGGCAATAAAATCTTCGTTTTTGGCGACAAAGTCAGTTTCGCAGTTAACTTCGACCAGCGCACCACGTTTCTGGTCGTCGGCCAAGGACACACCAATAAGGCCTTCCGCCGTCACACGGGTGGCGGCACTGCTGGCCTTGTTGCCCAGCCGGACACGAAGGATCTCTTCGGCACGCGCCATATCACCGTCGGCTTCTGTCAATGCTTTTTTGCATTCCATCATGGGCGCGTCGGTTTTGGCGCGCAATTCCTTAACCATAGAAGCGGTAATTTGGGCCACTATATTCTCCAGATTCAGTAAGACAGGCCCCGGCAGGGTCCGGGGCGGGGGCGCAACATACGTTACGGCTGCCGGCTAGGCTTTGCACAATGGCCCGGGTACCGGCCGCACCCGGGCGCTGCCCAAAAAGCTTATTCGCTTGCTTGCTCGTTGTCAGCGGGCACTTCCACGAACTCGTCGTCTTTGGCGCCTTCGCTGAGCTCTTCGACCAAGCCGCTCAGGGCTTGCTCGCGTCCTTCCAGAACAGCATCTGCCATGCCACGGGCATACAGGGCAATGGCACGACCCGAGTCATCGTTACCGGGGATGACTTGCTCGATGCCTTCTGGCGAGTGGTTGGTATCGACCACAGCGACCACCGGGATACCCAGCGTGCGCGCTTCGGCCACAGCAATTTTGTGGTAGCCGACGTCGATCACGAACAAGGCGTCGGGCAGCTTGGTGAGATCTTTGATACCACCGATCGACTTGTTCAGCTTTTCCAGTTCGCGTTCGAACATGAGCGCTTCTTTCTTGCTCATGAGTTCGAGTGCGCCGGATTCTTTTTGCGCTTCCATGTCTTTAAGGCGCTTGATGGACGATTTGACCGTTTTGAAGTTGGTCATCATGCCGCCCAGCCAGCGGTTGTTAACATAGGGCATGCCGCAGCGGGCGGCTTCAGCAGCGATAGTGTCGCGAGCAGCGCGCTTGGTGCCGACGAAAAGAATGGTGCCGCCCCGGGCTGCCAGCTGACGTACGAACTTGGCGGCCTCAAGGTATTTGACAACAGTGTGCTCGAGGTTGACGATATGAATCTTGTTACGGCTACCGAAAATGTACGGGGCCATCTTCGGGGTCCAGTAACGGGTCTGGTGGCCAAAGTGCACACCCGCTTCCAGCATTTCACGCATTAAAGACATGATATTCTCCAAGGGTTTGGTCTTGTGGGCGGCCTGTATCCGGTACTATGTATTACGGACACCCTAGTTGGCCGACCACGCTGATTACCCGCCACTGCCGGTGTTAACGCTAAACACAGGGTTTAAATCCGTTAAACGCACAATGCGGGCGCTTTTGCCAAGTTTGCCCCTATTAGCGGTTTACAAATTACCGCTCAGCGGCTTGCAAATTTGCATAGCGGATTCGTAGCGGATTAAAACTTACCTATCGGTAAGCCCTTACTGCAAGCCATCCACAGCAAACTTCTTTCGGCAAATTGTTTCTCAAATTCGAGAAAGCCTATAATTCTACTATTTTTTCACTCGCTTACTCAAGTACCTATGATCCCTCTGATAACCAACCCCGCCGATCTCGATAAAATGCGTGCTGCGTGCCAGGCGGCGGCCTCAACCCTTGATTATCTGGCGCAGTTTGTCCGTCCCGGCATCACCACCGGCGAACTCGACCGGCTGTGTCTCGAATACATTACAGACGAGCTCAAGGTGAAATCGGCCACAGTTGGTTACGCCCCGCCGGGGTACACGCCGTTTCCCGGTGCCATATGCACGTCTGTCAACCATGTCATTTGCCACGGCATCCCGGGCGATAAGGTTCTGAAGAACGGCGACATTCTGAACATCGACGTCACCGTCATCAAAGACGGCTGGTATGGCGATACCAGCCGTATGTACTACATTGGCGAGCCTTCCATTCTGGCACGTCGCCTGGTCGACATCACCTACGAGTGTATGTGGCTGGGTATTGAAGCCGTACGCCCCGGTGCTACGCTTGGCGACGTGGGCCACGTTATTCAGCGCCACGCAGAAAACGCCGGTTTCTCGGTGGTACGCGAGTACTGCGGGCATGGCGTGGGGCAGCAATTCCACCAAGAGCCCCAAGTACTTCACTACGGCAAACCCGGCACCGGTGTAAAACTTGAGCCTGGCATGATCTTCACTATCGAACCCATGATCAACGCCGGTCGTCGCGACATCCGCACCCTGCCCGATGGCTGGACCGTGGTTACGCGCGACCGCAGCCTGTCAGCCCAGTGGGAACACGCCGTTCTGGTGACCGATACCGGCTACGAGGTGCTGACGGTCTCCGAAGGTATGCCGGCAAAACCGGAACTTGTGAAAGCGGGTTAAAACACCGCTTACGATTATGACCGCCCGTGCCCTTGCTCAACTTCGCGACATTTGGTTGACGCAGCGCGAGGCGGCCATCGTACAGTATCGCCGACAACCGCATCCCGAGCCCCTGTTGGCCCGGTTGTGCGAAATTTGCGATCAAGCACTGCAACAACTTACCGTCCTGGTTCCGCTGCCAGGCAGCGCGGCCCTTGTCGCCGTAGGCGGCTATGGACGCGGCGAACTCTATCCCCACTCGGACGTCGATATCCTTATCCTGCTGGACCATCCACCCAGCGAGGAAGATACAACGGCCATACAACATCTGGTGGCGGCAATGTGGGATGTGGGCCTGAAGCCCTCTCACAGTGTGCGTACCCTGGCCGATTGCCTGGCACTGGCCGCCCGGGACGTCACCACTGAAACGGCACTGCTGGAGTCACGTTGGCTGGCGGGCAACCGCGAACTTGCCACCCGCTTGCGACAGGATATTATTGAACAACTGGATCCCCAGCAGTTCTTCCTGGCCAAATGCGCTGAAATGCAGGCGCGCCATGCCCACTTCCACGATACCCCCTACGCGCTGGAGCCCAATTGCAAAGAATC
>JAJUIY010000175.1 GCA_029267415.1 Alcaligenaceae bacterium | reverse complement strand
TACTGGCCTGATTTCTAGCGCGTCTCCTGTTATTCTTGTACGCAAGCATGCCATCAGCGCTGTCTTCACATTTCAGGAGAACCGGTTATGACGAATACGAACAGTTTCGGTGCAAAAGGTGTCTTGCAAGCAGGGGGCAACTCTTTCGAGATTTATCGGCTCAATGCCTTGACCCAGGCCGGGTTTGACGTCAGCCGGCTTCCCTTCAGCCTGAAGATATTGCTGGAAAACCTGTTGCGTACAGAAGATGGCGTGGATGTGACCGCAGACGACATCCGTGCATTGGCCGGCTGGGACCCCACTGCCGAACCACACCGCGAAATCTCATTTACGCCAGCCCGCGTGGTGCTGCAAGACTTTACCGGTGTGCCGGCCGTGGTCGACCTGGCCGCCATGCGCGAGGCCATGCAAGACTTGGGCGGCGACCCTCGCAAAATCAACCCGCTGGCCCCCGTCGAGCTGGTCATCGACCACTCCGTCATTGTCGATTCGTTTGGCAGCAGCGTGTCGTTCGAGAAAAACGTGGATATCGAGTACGGCCGCAACCGCGAACGCTATCAATTTCTGCGTTGGGGTCAAAGCGCCTTCGATGACTTCAAGGTAGTGCCCCCCGGGACCGGGATTGTTCACCAGGTAAACCTTGAGCATCTATCGCGTGTGGTGTTTACCCGCGAGAATAATGGCGTGGTACAGGCCTACCCCGATACCTGTGTGGGTACCGATTCGCACACCCCCATGGTTAACGGCCTGGGTGTTGTCGCCTGGGGCGTGGGCGGTATCGAGGCCGAGGCCGCCATGCTGGGCCAGCCCATTTCCATGTTGATCCCGCGCGTGGTGGGCTTCAAGTTAACGGGCAGCCTGCCGGAAGGCACCACCGCCACTGACCTTGTCCTGACAATTACCGAACGCCTGCGACAGCATCGTGTGGTAGGCAAGTTTGTGGAGTTTTACGGCCCGGGCGTCAGTGCCGTGCCGCTGGCAAACCGCGCCACGATTGGCAACATGAGCCCGGAATACGGCTCTACCATTTCGATATTCCCGGTTGATCAGGTCACCCTTGACTATCTGGCCCTAACCGGGCGCACCGATGAACAAATCGCTTTGGTCGAAGCCTACGCCAAAGAGCAGGGCCTGTGGCACAACCCCGGTCTTGAACCGGTGTACTCCGAACACCTTGAGCTGGATCTCTCTACCGTTGTGCCCTCCATTGCGGGGCCCAAACGCCCCCAAGACCGCATTGCGCTGACGGATTCCAAAGAGGCGTTCCGGGGCGCATTGGCGTCGTATGTGGACGTCACCAGCATGAAACAAGGGTACGACAAGGCCGTGGACGAAACCTTCCCCGCCTCCGACGCACCGGCCTACACAGATTCGGCCAATCGTTCCACGCCGCCCACTGATCACGTTGAAGACGCTCCCGCTGTTGAGACACGGCGTCACGAACCCATCGCCATCACCTTCGCGGACGGCACCAAGGGGCAGCTTGATCACGGTTCGGTGGTCATCGCCGCCATCACCTCGTGCACCAATACGTCAAACCCCACCGTGATGATGGCCGCGGCCCTGCTGGCCAAGAACGCCGTCGAGAAAGGCCTGGAGCGCAAGCCCTGGGTTAAAACCAGCCTGGCACCCGGCTCGCGTGTCGTGACGGATTATTTTGAACGTGCCGGCGTAATGCCTTACCTGGAAAAGCTGGGCTTCAACCTGGTGGGTTACGGCTGCACCACATGTATTGGCAACTCGGGTCCGCTGATTCCCGAAGTCAGTAAAGCGGTAAATGATCATGACCTGTCGGTGGTGTCCGTGCTGTCCGGTAACCGCAACTTCGAAGGACGTATCCACGCCGAAGTCAAAATGAACTATCTGATGTCGCCGCCCTTGGTGGTGGCCTACGCGCTGGCCGGCACGATGGATATTGACATGTTTAGCGAGCCGCTGGGTATGTCAAGTACGGGTGAGGCCGTGTACCTGCGCGATATCTGGCCCAGCGCCGAACAGGTAGAAGCCGCCGTGCGGGCGTCCATCGAATCCGACATGTTTGTCAAGGGCTATGCCGATGTATTTGCGGGCGATGAGCGTTGGCAAACCTTGCCCACCCCGCAAGGCGATATTTTCGAGTGGGACGATACCTCTACCTATGTGCGCAAACCGCCTTATTTCAAAGACATGCCACGCGAGCCCGAGCCCGTCAGCGACATTGTGGGGGCTCGCGTCTTGGCCAAGCTGGGCGACTCGGTCACTACGGATCACATCAGCCCGGCCGGATCTATTTCGCTTAATTCGCCAGCGGCCAAGTATTTAATGGATCATGGCGTGGCGCCGGCCGACTTCAACTCGTACGGGTCCCGTCGTGGTAACCACGAGGTAATGATCCGGGGCACTTTTGCCAACGTGCGCCTGCGCAACCAGTTGGCGCCGGGCACGGAAGGCGGCTATACCGTTGATTTCACCCAACCCGATGCGCCGGTCACCAGCATTTACGAGGCCTCGCGGTCGTACTTGGCCAAAGGCGTGCCCCTGGTGATTCTGGCGGGTAAAGAGTATGGGTCCGGATCATCGCGCGACTGGGCGGCAAAGGGTACGGTGCTGTTGGGCGTGCGGGCGGTGATTGCCGAATCGTACGAACGCATTCACCGCTCCAACTTGCTGGGCATGGGTGTGTTGCCCCTGCAGTTTCCCGACAACGAAAATGCCGGCACCCTGGGCCTGACGGGCGAAGAGGTCTTCCACATTACCGGCATTACGGCGCTTAACTCGGGCACCATTCCGGCGACGGTGAAAGTCCGGGCCAATGACGTCGAGTTTGATGCCTTGCTGCGCATCGACACCCCCAGTGAAGCTGCATACTACCGCCACGGCGGCATCATGCAATATGTTCTGCGTAACCTGATCTGATTTATGAAACACCGCATTGTTCTGATTGGTTTCGGCACCATTGCCGCCGACGTTGCCGCCGGGCTGCGCAAGCAGTCTGACACCTACACCATGGCGGCGCTATGCCGTCGCCCCGACGCCCACCTGCCGCCGGATATCCATCGCCTGACTGACTTTGTCGATTTGATGTCGTGGCGCCCGGATCTGGTGGTCGAGGTGGCCAGTCAGGATGCGGTGCGCGAGTACGCAGAAAATTGCCTTAAAACCGGCATTCCCGTCATTGTGTCGTCGGCCGGAGCACTGGCCGACGATACGCTGCGCCAAGCCTTGGCCGACGCAGCCAAGGCCAGCAAAACGCGGGTTATGGTGCCTTCCGGAGCGGTGGGCTCACTGGATTACCTGGCGGCGGTACGGCAAATAGAGGGCGCCCGGGTCACCTACGAATCGCGCAAACCGGTGGCCGCCTGGCATGCAGAACTGACGGCGCTTGGCCATAACCCGGATACCTTGTCCGAACCCGTGGTGCTGTACGACGGGGATGCTGCCACGGCCGCACAAAAATACCCCCAAAACTTGAACGTGGCGGCCACCATTGCGTTGGCCGGCGTGGGCATGCAAGCCACGCAGGTTCGGGTGGTGGCCGACCCCGCCGTGTCCGAAAACCGCCACAGCATCCAGGTAGAAAGCCCCTTGGGCACCATGAGCACCCAAATCGTTAACCAGCCATCGCCGTCCAACCCAAAAACATCATGGGTCGTGGCGCAAAGTGTGCTGGCCACCATCGAGAAGCATTTTGCGGGGGCGGTGGTCGGCTAGTCCAGCGTGCCTTCTTGCTGCAAGGCCCGTTTCACGGCGACGACGACCGCCTCCCATACCTGTGAAACGCAGATGTCGTGACCTCAATATCGGTCAAACGGCCCATAAGCGGTTGTATTGGCTGTTGTGGACGGGGCCTGCCGCAGCGCCAGATGCTACGATTCCAGCATGAGATCAACAATTGGGAAGTAAATCAGGTGGCATCAACGGTGTTGGTAACCGGCGGAACCGGTTTCATAGGTAGTCATACAACGGTGGCTTTGCAGAAAGCCGGATACCGAGTGGTAATTCTGGATAATCTGCACAACAGCCACGCGTACGTCGTCGACAATATCGCAAAAATAACCGGCGTTCGCCCGGCATTTGTACAGGGCGATGTCCGTGATCCGCAAGTGCTGGCGAGTACGTTCCGGCAATACACGCCGGATGCCGTGCTGCATTTTGCCGGAATGAAGGCGGTGGGCGAATCCACCGCCCTGCCTTTGGTCTACTACGACAATAATGTTCATGGCAGTGTCACGATGCTGCAAGCTATGCAGGCCGCAAACGTACGGACGTTTGTTTTTTCATCGTCGGCCACTGTGTACGGCGACCCTCAGCAACTACCTATTCCAGAATCGCATCGGCGCGAAGCCACGAACCCCTATGGGCACACAAAGCTGGTAGTGGAGGATGTTCTCGCCAACTTGTGGGAAAGTGAGCCAGGCTGGCGAATAGCCCGGCTTCGCTATTTCAACCCGGTAGGCGCACATCCCAGCGGTCTGATCGGGGAGGCCCCGCAGGGCATACCCAATAATTTAATGCCGTATGTGGCCCAAGTGGCCGTTGGCCAGCGGGATAAAGTGCGGGTGTTTGGCAATGATTACGACACGCCAGATGGTACGGGCGTGCGGGATTACATCCATGTGATGGATCTGGCCGAAGGCCATGTGCGGGCACTTGAGTATTGCCGTGATTGCGACAGCTCAGAATTGCTGACCGTAAATTTGGGTACCGGCCAGGGCAACTCTGTGCTTGAAATGATACGTGCGTTCGAGCAGGCCAGTTCTCGGCCTATTCCTTATGAAATTGTGGATCGTCGTCCGGGCGATATTGCCGCCTGCTGGGCCGATACACAATTGGCCGAGAAAACACTTGGGTGTCGTGCTACGCGAACAATTCAGGATATGTGCGACGATGCCTGGCGTTGGCAGACATCCAGGGTGGAGTGATTAGTCCCACCAGCTCATTGAACGCCCGGTGTGCGCGCTGAAGCCGGGGCGTGAAAATGCCTTGCGAATACG
>JAJUIY010000176.1 GCA_029267415.1 Alcaligenaceae bacterium | reverse complement strand
TTGATGTCCGTGTGTTCCACCACTATTTGCAGGGTGTGGGCGAAATTTTCTGCAATAATATTGGTGGTTGCTCCGCAATCGCGCAGCTGGTGCTCCAGTTCGTGCGGCGTATAAAGCGGGTTTATATTGACAACAATGGCGCCCACACGCAATACCGCAAACAAGGCAACGGGGTATTGCATCAGGTTGGGCATCATCAGCGCGACACGATCGCCTTTTTTGACGCCGTTGTGCTGTAGCCACGCGGCCAACGCCTCGACATGATGGTGCAACTCGGCATAGGTGATGGCGGCCCCCATGCTTTGGTAGGCATAGCGGTCGGCATACTGACGGCACGATTCATCAAACATTTGCACCAGTGACGAATACGCCGATGCTTGATCGGTAATATCTGCCGGGACCCCTTTGGGGTAATGTTGCAACCAGACTTTAGCTTTGCCCATGTCAGCGGTTCTCGCTTTGTTGTATGTGCGCACGCTGGATCTGCGCGGCCCCGTGGCTGGCAGCGGGCACCAAAAAGGGCACGGCGCGGTATGGAATCGTCATGAATCGTGTTTGCTGGCACCGTAGTGCAGCGGTCCACCGCGGAAAGGGGCGAACCCGGTTCCAAAGATGACGCCGGCGTCCGCCAGGTCGGTATCGGCCACCACCCCATGCTGCACGCATTCGGCCGTTCTGTCGATCAAGGGCTGAATCAGGCGGTTGGCCAGCCCGGGCGGCGGCGTGCCCGCCGTCGCCTTCTGCATTTTTCCGGCGTCCCAAGCATAAAAGCCGCGCCCGGTTTTCTTGCCCAGTTCGTTGCGTTCAATGTGTGCGGACAAGCAGTGCGGCAGGCCATTGTCTGCCAGTTGACGGCCGGCCGCGTGCACAATATCAAGCCCTACCGTGTCGGCCAGTTCCAGCGGTCCCAGGGGCATACCAAACTCCAGCATTGCCTGGTCGATGGTGGCGGGTGTCATGCCTTCGTCAACGCAGCGCATGGCCTCAAGCAGGTAGGGGGCAAGCACGGCATTTACCAAGAAGCCCGGTGTATCCAGAACAGGCAGGGGCAGCTTGCCCAGTTGGTGCACAAAGGCCAGCGCTTGCTCGCGTGTAGCGTTGGAGAGCGCATCCGTGGTCACAATTTCAACCAGCGGCATGCGTGCCACCGGATTAAAGAAATGAATGCCCACCAGACGTGACGGGTCGCTTAATTCGCTGCCCAGCCCCGTTACAGACAAGCTGGACGTATTGGTTGCCAGAATGGCACCGGCTTTAAGTTTTGGCTCTACCTCGCGAAACAAGGCACGCTTGACGTCGGGGTTTTCAGTAATGGCTTCCAGCACCAGGTCGGCGTGGCGCAGGCCATGTCCATCGGGGTCGGGAACCAGGCGGTCCAACGCCGATTGTTCGAGGCGGCGGTTCTTCAGGCGTTTTCGAAAAAGGGTGGCGGCCCGACCCAATGCCTGAGAAATATGGCGGCGATCCTGGTCTTGCAGCGTCACCCGTATCCCTTTCATGGCGCTGACGGCGGCAATGTCGCCCCCCATGACGCCGGCACCAATAACGTGCAGGTGACTGATCGGATCGGCTTGGGCTTGTCGGCCAAACTCTTTTAAACGCTCCTGCAGGTGAAACACACGTAACAAATTGCGAGTGGTGTCGTGTTGGCTCAGTGCTTCGATGTCGGCCGGGGCTTTCAGCGGGTTACCGTCATGTTGCACCCACATATCCAAAATGAGGCGGGGTGCCGGGTAGTGGTTGTAGGGGTCTTGCTTGTTAATTTTCTTCTGAACAAGTTTTGCCAGCACGGGTTTGACCCGGGGGTTGTTTAATGCCTGATGCATCGCATTGGCACGCCGAGCGGGTTTGCCAGACAACACATGTTGCGCGGCGGCGTGCATGGCCACCCGTGATGGCACGGCGGCATCAACCAGCCCCATGGTGGCGGCCTGGCGCGCGCTTACCGCCCGGCCGCTCAGCATAAGGTCCAGTGCGGCCATGGGTCCGATTACTCGGGGAAGCCGGTACATGCCGCCCCAACCGGGAAAGATCCCCAGCCGCACCTCAGGCAACGAAAGCCGGGTGTCGGGCTCGTCGACGGCCAGTCGGTATTGGCAGGCCAGGGCAAGTTCGAGCCCGCCCCCAAGGCAATGTCCGCGGACAAGGGCCAGTGTGGGCCAAGGGGCAGTCGCGATACGATCAAACAGGCGCCAGCCACGCGCCACCAGGGCCTGCCCTTGTTCGGCGTTATTCACGCCGGAGAATTCGTCAATATCGGCCCCGGCGATAAAGCCGGAGTCTTTGCCCGAATAGAAAACCAAGCCGGCTGGCGGGTGTGCCGCCAGGTGGTCAAGCACCTGCCCCAGTTCTTGCATGACTTCTGAGCTAAGGCGGTTGACCGTGCTGTCGGCCATGTCAATGCGCAGCCAGGCAAGACGTTGCTTGTCCAGCGACAGGGTGAAGTGCCTGAGCGTCAAGGCATCAACGGTATTTGCGGTCGTCATGGTTCTTGTGCTCCCTCGAAACTTTCCAGCAGCATGGCACCACCTTGGCCGCCGCCAATGCAAATCGCCGCCATGGCAATTTTTTCCTGGCGCTCTTTCAGCAGATGCAAGGCACGCAGCACGATGCGGGCCCCCGAGGCACCCACAGGATGTCCGATCGCAATGGCGCCGCCGGTAATGTTGAGTTTATCCATATCCAGTTCGCCGAGGGCGCCGTTCCCAAGGTGCGTCTGACACCAGGTGTCGTCATTCCAGGCCTGGCGGCAGGCCAGCACCTGTGCGGCAAAGGCTTCATTGATTTCCCAGACATCGATGTCGTTGAGCCCCAAGCCGTGGCGCTGCAAAATGGGGCTGGCGGCATACACGGGGCCCAGGCCCATGACGGCCGGATCAAGTCCCGCCCAATGCACATCCAGAATCCGCCCCAGCGGTTGAAGGCCGTAACGCTCGACCGCGCGAGCCGAGGCCAGCAGCAGCATGCAGGCCCCATCGGACACTTGCGAACTGTTGCCGGCGGTGATATTGCCATAGGGACGATCAAACACGGGCTTAAGCTGTGCCAGCTTGCCGGGGGTGGAATCGTCGCGCACGCCGTCATCGTGCTCGTAAACGTTGCCCTGCGGGTCCGTCAGCGGCACCAGCTCGTCATCAAACTGATGTCGTTCGCGGGCACGGCGGACCAGCGCGTGGCTGCGTGCCGCGTACTCGTCCATTTGGTTGCGTGTAATGCCAAACTGGTGGGCCAGATTTTCTGCTGTTTGCCCCATCGAAAGCCCGGTGACGGGGTCAGTCAGGCCCTCGACCAAGCCGATAACGGGTTTTAGGTGGTGCGGACGCACGCCCTGGAGCACCTGAGCGCGTTCACGCAGGGTGCGAGCCCGCGACCAGCGTCCCATCCAGCGCGCCATGTCCGCTGACAGTAGTAACGGAGCACGCGACAAGGCGTCGACGCCGCCGGCAAGTGCCAGATCATAGCGGCCGGCCTGTATGCTCATCAGGGCACTGTCGAGGGCTTGCATGCCCGAGGCGCAGTTGCGCATGACCGACCAGGCGGGTACGTGGTGGCCAATCCCCAGACGTAGCGCAACGACTCGGCCGATGTTGGTTTCGTCGGGCGCGGGGGCGGCGCAACCGACAATGACTTCGCCCAGCTCGCGGGCATCAAACGGTTGGCGCAGCAAGAGTTCACGCGAGGTCTGAACGGCCATGTCCGAGGCCGAGAATGGCCCGGGCTCGTTGCGCGACTTCAGAAACGGGCTGCGAGCACCGTCAATAATGTAGACAGGTTCAAAACTCATCAAGCTCTCCGATGGCGAACGTGCTTGTGTGGGCCGTGGCGGGTGACAGTCTGACCTTACTGTAATGCCGATAGGGGCGGGGTACCACAAGTCTTGTAATGGGCTGGGGCACAACAGTAAATCCGGATAGTCCCCAAGCGCGATTTGTTCGATAATGGCAGGTTCTTATGGGTACTGGGCGGCCGCGCTGTGTCGTGCCCCCTGAAGTGTTTCTGAATAGTGGAGTAATTTATGTCGTTTGTCGTGACGCCGCCCAATGTGGCCAGTGTACCGGTGGTAGGCGAAGAGGGCCGGTTTCCCGTGCGCCGCGTGTATTGCATTGGGCGCAACTATGCCGCCCACGCTCGCGAGATGGGGCACGACCCTGATCGCGAACCGCCGTTCTTTTTCTGCAAACCCGCTGATGCCGTGTTGCCCGCGGCGGCCAACCAAACGCTGGACCTGCCGTATCCGCCCAAAACGTCGGATCTGCATTATGAGGTCGAACTTGTGGTGGCCATTGGCAAGGGCGGTGCCAACATCCGTGTTGAAGATGCCATGGATCATGTGTACGGCTATGCCGTGGGCCTGGATATGACGCGCCGCGACCGTCAGCAGGACATGAAGGATCTTGCCCGTCCGTGGGAGCTGGGCAAAGCGTTTGACGGCAGCGCACCCATCAGCCATATTGTGCCGGCATCGCGCGCCGGTGATGTCGAGCAGGCGCCCATTTCGCTGCATGTTAACGGCCAGCAAAAGCAAAACGGCAATGTTAATCAGATGATCTGGTCAATTGCAGAATCCATCAGCTACCTGTCGGAATACTTTCGCCTTGAAGCGGGTGACCTGTTGTTTACCGGCACCCCCGAAGGCGTCGGCCCCGTCGTGACGGGCGATCTTCTGGAAGCGCGGCTCGACGGCGTCGGCACGTTGTCTGTAAAGCTGGTGTAGGCACAAGGCCTTCAACGCAAGGCCCGCTGTCATGGCGGGTCTTGTTATTCGTATTGATATGAAGAACGTCATAACCAATAACGCAGGCAGTGTCATCGACCTGGATTTTGGCGATCGGGCCACCCGCGATCGGCAGTACAACGCACGGGAGTCGGTGGCTGATTTCGATGCCTGTATTCGCGAGTATGCCCGGCGTGCCAACGAGGTGCGTCGCGATCATCCCGGTATTTTTGA
>JAJUIY010000093.1 GCA_029267415.1 Alcaligenaceae bacterium | reverse complement strand
CGACGTTGCGCTCGTGGCTTGAGCCCATTGTGGCGATGTGGCGTTTCTCCAAGACCAACGGCATCACCGAGGGCTTCCATACCAAAATGGAAATGCTCTCGCGTCGTGCGTATGGCTTTAGGAATTTTGAAAATTACCGGCTGCGGGTCTTGGCCCAGTGCGGTTGGGATGGTGTAATTAACCGTGTTTGATGAGTGCCCGTCCCCCTTTAATGGGGTAGAGCCGGCGGATGATTTGCCGAAATGCGGAGCAAAGCCCAAGACGCGGAGCAAAAAAAAGGCCCTCAATCGCTTGAGAGCCTTATGAATTCTGGTGGCGCATCAGGGACTCGAACCCCGGACCTGCGGATTATGATTCCGTCGCTCTAACCGACTGAGCTAATGCGCCAAAGCACGTAACTATACCACGCATATTTTTGAAAGGGAAGCCCCCTTTTTTGCGTGCCGTTATCCATTGCGACCGGTTACGAAAACGTTCAAGGCACTGGCCACGCCGGCCCTGCGTGATAAACTTCTTTGGAACTTTTGCCGCCGTTGTGCCGGCCCTTTTTGCCCTGTCTGCCGGTGTTTTCAAAGGTTAGTCTGCCGCATGCCCATGTCACCCGTCGTTCGTCCACAGTGTTCTGCATTTCAGCCGGGGGTATACCGAATGTTGCGGCGTGGCGTGGCGCTGGCGCTGGCTGCACTCGCTTTAGCGTTGCTGGCGGCGTGTGGCAGCAGTAAAGGCCCTTCCGGTTCGGGCGCAACGCCGCCCGGCACTTACCGCGTCGTGAAAGGCGACACCTTGACGCAAATCGCGCGCCGTCATGGCCAATCAGTACAGTCGCTGATGCGCATGAATAATTTGCGTAATCCTAACCGCATACGTGTTGGCCAAATCCTGAAAGTGCAGGGCGGCGCCACGGCGGCGGCCCCGTCGGCCGGCAGTGGCACGGTAGTGCCGCGTGCGCCGGTCAAAGGTGCGTCGGTTGCGGCGCCTCGGTCCATTAACCTGGTGTGGCCGGCCGAAGGCTCAAGGCGTCGGGGCACCACGTCGGCCACGTCGCAGGGTGTTTATATTGCTGGTGCCGCGGGCAGCCCTGTCAAGGCGGCTGCGTCGGGCAAGGTGGTGTACGCCGGTAGCGGCTTGCGCGGCTACGGCAACATGCTCATCATCAACCACGATGCCAACTTCCTGTCGGTGTACGCCCATAATGAACGCTTGCTGGTCCAAGAAGGCGCTACCGTCAAGCAAGGGCAGCAAGTGGCTACCATGGGCAATACCGACAGCAATGCCGTCAACCTGTATTTTGAGCTCCGCTATAACGGCAAGCCTGTGGACGCGATGCGATATCTGCCCTAAGCAGGGTTAAGGGGAAGCGCCATGTTGATTCGAACCGGCCGCTGGGCGTCATTGGGGGCCGACGCCGCCAAGGTGCGCTACCAGGTGTTTGTGGTTGAGCAAAACGTTCCGGTCAGCATCGAGCGCGATGTGCACGACGGGGAATGCGTGCATGTTGTGGCGTATGACGAACATGGCCGGGCAATCGGCACGGGGCGGCTGCTTCCCGATGGGCATATCGGGCGCATGGCCGTGCTGCCAACCTGGCGCGGCAAGGGCGTGGGTTCAAAGATGCTGCAAGCATTGGTGGCCGCCGCACGGCAACAAAACTATGCCGAGGTTGTGCTGTCATCCCAGGTTCATGCGCGCGCGTTTTACGAGCGCCATGGCTTTGTGGCAGAAGGGCTTCCTTACGAGGAAGCCGGCATCGAGCATATTCTGATGCGGCAGGTTTTCCGTTAACAGAGCCCGGCTGTTAAAGGTGTATGTTGCTCTTCCTACGCGCAACTGCATGGGTGTATACGTTGGCTGATCTGCCTATGGGAAGCTTCTGCCGCTTAGGTGAACGCTTTGTTAGACAGCCCACGATGCTACCGAATCTTTAACCTTGTGCTTCTTCCAGCCCTTCTTCCCGGCTTTCTTCGTTGCTCCATGCCGAGGGGTCAAGCTTTAGCGCCAAGTTGTAGTGGGCCAGTATGCGCCGGCAGGTGCCCGGCAGGCTTAGCACCTCACACACGGTGTCTTGCTCGGTGACGCCGTCGGTGAAGAACATGTCGGGGTTAAATTGGCGCGCTTGTGCCGACCAGATTTTCACCTTGTGCTTCAGGCCTTCGTCGAGCCCGTCGAAATTGTTGTCAAGCAATGCGGGCACAAGTTGCGGCGATACATAAAACTCGACCCGCATGGGGTGACGCATATTCCATGTGAACTCAGCCAGGTTTTGCAGCACTTGGTCGAAGTCGGGGTAAAGCTGGGTGATGTCCTCTTGCTGGGGCTGCAGCACCACAATATCGCTGGGCTCAAAACTGCCCAGTGGCACCGCAAAGTCAATTTTCAGATCACCGTAGTGCGTTTTGAAAATTTCCGCATCACCTTTGACTTCTCGGCTGATCGGTCGCATCGTCGTCTCCAGATATTCGTATAAGTTGTCCAAGAACTGGGCAAGTATACTTTGCCCTTGATACCGGCGATGCTAGGACTAATACGGCCTTTGCGCACGCGAATCGTAGCGTGCCAATCGTAGCGTGCGGACGTTGCGTTGCACGAGGTTGGCGTCAATACGGCAACGGACGTGGCCATTGCAAGTGACCTTAAGCGCGCGCCCAGCGTTGCAGTGCCTGCCGGGCCAGACCGTCCAGTAGAAAACCCAGTGCACCAATCAGCACAATGACTGCCATCAATTCGGAATACGCCATGCGGTCGCGGGTATCCAGAATGTAGTAGCCCAATCCGGAGCTGACCCCCAGCATTTCGCAGGGCACCAGTATTATCCAGATGACGCCGATGGCCAGGCGTACCCCCGTCAAAATGTGCCCCAGAATGCCGGGCAGCATGACACGGCGCACCAGCTCGGTTCGGGTGGCGCTTAAGCTTTTGGCCAACATCAGCCACGATGGGTCCAACGCGCGCACGCCTGCCGCCGTGTTCAGCATAATGGGCCAGACGGCGGCAAAGGTCAGCAGAAAGTACACCGGCGCATCGCCAATACCAAACACCATCACGGCCACCGGCATCCACGATAGCGGTGAAATCATCCGCAAAAACTGAAACGCCGTACTGCTGGCGCTTTCCACCGCGCGGGATGCGCCCACGGCCAGCCCCAGCGGCATGCCAATCAGCAAGGCCAGCCCCAGCCCCACCAGTACGCGTTGCAAGCTAGTGATGATGTGCGTGTTCAACTCGCCACTGGTCAGCAAACCATACAGGCTGGTAAAGGTGGGTGCCGGTGCCAGGCTGGCCGCCAGCGGTACTTGGGTTTGCAGCCATTGCGTGCCCAGCCACCACAACACCACAAGTATCGCCAGACCGCCAATGGCCGGCAGCAAGCCGGTGCGCAGGGTGTCTGTGCGTAGCCGGTGCGCCGATTTGCCCAGCCGTCGCAGGGAATGCGTGGTGCCCGTTGCCGTGTTGCTTGTGGTTGTACGAACAAACATGACGTTGACGACTTACGTGGTGATGGTTTCGCTGCGGGTAAACGATGCGGGAATGCCGAAGGCGTCCGGGCCACCGTTGTCCAGAATGGCCTGCTTCACGAAACGATCGTCGACCAGATCACCGGCAACAAAGGCCGGATCCAGCGTGTGCAGAAAGTCGTTTTGCCCCGCCACAAGGGTGCCTTGCAGTTTGCGGATCAGCTCTTCCGTGTAGCTGGGGAAGGGGTAGGGCTGGAAGTCGATGCGTTTGTCATTCCACGCCGTGTTCACAATTGCCCCGCTACGGTGGTAAAGCGCGGTGTCCAGACGCTCGGGCTCCAAGACGTTGGCCAGTGCTTCGTAGGTATGGGGTGTGTACTTTTGCGGGTTGTCGCGCGACAGGATTTGTGCGGTTTCCTGGCGATTTTCCTGAATCCAGGCCTGTGCCTTCACAATACCGTTCAATACTTTTTGCGACCACTCTGGCCGCTGCTCCAGGTCGGCTTCGTGCATCAAGATGACGCAGCAGGCATGGTCACGCCACACATCCCCGGTGAAGCGCATGATTTTGCCCACTTTCAGGACTTCGGCGTTGGCATTGAACGGCTCGGCCACGGTGTAGCCGGCAATTTGCTTATTGGCCAAGGCCGGCACCATATCTGATGGGGCCATCACGACCAGTTTTACCTGGTGCGGGCCGGGCTCACCTTCAGCAATGGGCTGAAGCCCGCGGCTTTTAAGCAGGTGTTGCAGCACCACGTTGTGCAGCGAATACCAAAACGGAATAGCCACGGTGGTGCCGCCCAGTTCGGACATGTCGTTGATATGCGGCTGCACCGTCAGGCCCGAACCGGACATGTGGTTCCACGCCACCACTTTGGCCCGCGCCTGGCTGCCATAACGTGCCCACACGGTCATGGGCGACAGCAAGTGCACGGCATTAACCTGTCCGGCCAGGAAGGCTTCAACAATTTGCGCCCAGCTGCGGAACAAACGCGGCTTTTCTACTTGCAGGCCTTCTTGTTCGAACAACCCGTTATGGTGGGCCACCAACAGGGGTGTAGCATCGGTGATGGGAAGGTAACCAATGCGCAAGGGTGCGTCCGGCTCGGCGGCACGCGCCACGTTGGCCATTTGCAGCAGGGGAAACGCTCCCGCGCCGGTGAACAAGGCGGAAAGCTTCAGAATTTGGCGACGAATGCGCTGTGTTTCGGAAAAGTCAGTGTTATGTGCCATTGTTATGTGCGTTAGTGTGGTTGCTGTGTACGCAACAGTTTCAAGATTTCCAGCCTAAGCGCGACGGCGTCGGCGCTTAAGGGATCGCGGGGGTGTGGGGTGCTTATGGTCCACTGGCCGATTGTGCGGCCCGGCGCACCGCCAATCAGCACGATGCGGTCTGCCAGAATCAACGCCTCGTCAATATCGTGAGTGACTACTATGGCCGAGGCCTGATGCCGGGTAATGACGTCGCGCAGCAGCACCTGCATGTCGCTGCGGGTAACCTCATCCAGCGCGCTGAAGGGTTCGTCCAGCAACAAGACTTCGGGTTGGCGGGCCAAGCCTCGGGCCAATGCCACCCGCTGGGCCATCCCGCCGGATAATTCCGACGGAAATAGGGTAGCGCTACGGCTTAGGCCCACTTCGGCCAGCGCCCGGTTGACGCGATCTTGCCGCTGCGCCTTAGTCATGGTGGGTTGGTGCTTGAAGTCCAGCCCAAATGCCACGTTCTGTGCCACGTTAAGCCATGGCAGCAGGCAAGGGTCCTGGAACACAAAACTGGTGCGCGGGTGCGGGCCGTTCAAGGGCTGGTTGTACAGCCGCACCTGACCGGTTTGTGCCGCTTGCAAGCCAGCCAAAATACGAAGCAACGACGATTTCCCCACCCCGCTTGGGCCTAGCAGCGCAACAACTTCGCCGGCCAACAGCTCAAGTGAAAAGTCCTGCAAAATCGCCGTGCTGCCGGTGTCGTGGCGGGCGTAGCGGATGCCCACGCGGTCGGCATGCAAGATCGGCCGCATCGCGTCGTCCGCCACCGCGGGTTGCAGCGGTGCACCGGTAATGGCGAAGTCGACAGACGTGCGCATGCGGCTATTCCGGCAGCAGGTAGAAGTCGGCTTTGGTGACGCCGCAGTCGGGGCACACCCAGTCGTCGGGAATGTCTTCAAAGCGCGTGCCGGGCGCGATGCCGTCTTCTGGCCACCCGGCCGCCTCGTCGTACAGCAGGCCACAGGGCCCGCACATCCAAAGTCGGGTCATGCGGCGTACTCCTTTTCCTGACCTTGCTCCAAGGCGTGGATCTCCTTGCGCAGGTGTTTCAATGCCGGCGTCACAATGGCTACAAACACGGCTTCACGCAAACGGCGTTGGGCAGGGTGGCGCATCAGGTAGCCGCGGGCACCCGCGTGCAGCACGGCCGAATTCGCCGCGCGCAAGGTCAGTTCCGACGTGCTCAGGCGCAAGCGCAGGATGTCCAGCATGTTGGCCGTTCCGGCGTCGGCGTCTGCCGCAAGGTGTGCTACGCCTGTTTCCACTTTGGCGAGCTCGGCCACCAGGTCATCGTGCTGGTCATCCAGAAAGGCATTCACGTCCGGGTTAACGGCGTTGCTTTGGCGGATGGTTTGCAGCGACGCGTCGATAATGCCCAGGCCCATGCCAATTTGTGCCAACACAAAGGCCGGCTTGATGCGGCGGATGTATGCGGCGAATTGGTCGGGGTGCGCGACGATTTGCTCGGGTGTGATCAGCACGTCGTTCAGGCGGATGTTCAATGTTTGCGTGCCCTCCAGTGCGGAAAACTCCGGACAGGAGTGCAAGCTGACACCCGGCGCATTGCACGGCGTAACAAACATGATGTAGCCGTCGTCGGTCTGCGCAGCCACCACAGCCAGGTGCGATTCGTCAATATTGGACACCCAGGGCAGTGAGCCGCTGACCCGGTAGTTGTCGCCATCGCGTTGTGCCTTCAGACGGATGGCCTCGATGCCGGCCAAGTGTTTGACCGCGTTGGACATGCCCGTGCCGGCCAGCGTGTTTCCGCGGGCAAGGGCGTTTAGAAACTGCTTGCGCACCACTGCGTTGGGTGACTTTTGCAAATAGCCTACACAGGCCGTCTGGCACCACACCAAAAACGCCGTGGAGCCACACACTTGGGCCACTGCGCGCATTACGCTTATTTGGGTGGCCAGCCCGCTGGGCGGGGTCCTGCCGCCGGTAGGGTCGGTGTCAACGTGTCCGTGCCCCGTACGGTCGGCAGGGGAGGTGGTCGCGACGGCTGTCGTGCCCAGGGTACTGGCAAAACCGCCCAATGCGCCCAGCTTGTGCAAAAAGTCGCGCGGGTAAATGCCGTCGCGGTCGATGGCGTCAGCAATGGGCGCAAGGTCTGCGTTGACCAGCTCATGTACGGCGCTGATCAGCGCGGCGGCCGAATCATGGGTCGTCATGGCGATTCCTTGTTGCCTGCGTCGCCTTTCAGGCGAACACCGTCAGGTTGGTGTTGGCAAATTCTTGCAGCTCAGGGTTGATGGGCGTTTGCGCCAGGCTATTGGCGTAGTTGCACAAGGTGGCCAAGCTTACGCCCAGTACAACCTCCAACGCCTGCTGGTCGTTGTAACCAGCCGCGCGGAACGCGGTCAGCTCATCATCGGATACCTGGCCTTTTCTTTCGATGACGGCCACGGTGAAACGGGCCAGGGCATCCAGTTTGGGGTCGTCCAGGGCGTCCACATTGCGCAGGGCGTCCACCAGCTCGCTGGGCATTCTGATTTTCTGCAGCGACAATTTGGTGTGGCCCGCCACGCAGAAGCCGCAATCGTTCAGCGTCGCAGCGGTAATCTGGATGACTTCGCGTTCGGTGGGGCTAAGGCTGGTGCGGCCATTGATGGCGCCCACAGTCTGGTAGGTTTCCAGCGCTGTGGGGGCGTTGGCCAGCACGCCGATCAGGTTGGGAAGAAAGCCATTGGCCTGCTGGGCCGCGGCAACACGCTCGCGCGCGGCTTCGGGGGCAGACTCGACAGTATGGATGGTAAGGCGGCTCATTGCGTTCCACTAGAAAGATGATGACTAACGCAATTGAGTATAGGAACGCGGCCGGCCCGCCCAAACGACTAAAAATTAATTAACTAATTGGTCGGACGGTTGTTTGTATATGCCCGCCGTGGTTATATCGTTATTGATTTGGCGGGCATTAATAAATAGCGCACGGGTTTATTAATTAACGCTAAATTAGCGGCCGTGCTGCTTACCGCGGCAAATCAAACAACAGCACTTCGGCCGCGTCGGCGTCTGCCAGCGTCAGCTGCGGTTCGTTAATAACTTTCAGCGCGTCACCGGCGGTAAGTTCAACGCCATTAATGGTCAGTGTGCCACGCGCTACGTGAATGTACGCGGCACGATGACCGGCCAAGGCATAGTCCAGCGTGTCGCCTGTTTCCAGAATAGAAGCGTATACCCTGGCGTCTTGGTGAATATGCACCGAGCCGTCTTCGCCGCCTTCCGAAGCAATCAGGCGCCATTGCCCCCGCTTGCTTTCTTTGCTGAAACGCTTTTCTTCATAACTGGGTTCAATACCTTGCACGTTGGGCATAATCCAGATCTGCAGAAAATGCACCGGATCGGTATTGGAAGGGTTGAATTCGCTGTGCTGTACGCCGCGGCCCGCGCTCATGCGCTGCACGTCGCCATAGCGAATCACCGAGCCTGACCCCATGCTGTCTTTATGTTCCAGAGCGCCGTCCAGCACGTATGAGATAATTTCCATGTCACGGTGGCCGTGCGTGCCAAAGCCGTGGCCGGGCTGCACGATGTCTTCATTAATCACGCGCAGCGCGCCAAACCCCATATGGGCCGGGTCATAATAGTTAGCAAACGAAAATGAATGGCGTGAGCTAAGCCAGCCGTGCTCGCCAACGCCGCGTTCGTTGCCTTTGCGAATTTCCATCATGGTGTTGTCCTCTGCTGTTTAGGCGATCGGGTAAACGCGCCGCCGAATCTGTGCAAGCAGGCGATATGCCGACCTGCTGATATCCATAAGCACAGTGTATTGGACAATAAAGCGTAGAAAAACAGTTTTTCAGGCAAGGATTGTTCTAAATATGGAACAATAGGAGTGACTATGAGCATCAAGACTATATGTATCGAAGCCGGTGGCGGCTTTGATACCGTTTCGGTAGGTACCACACAGCCTCGCGACCCTGAAGCGGGTGAAATTACGGTACGCCTGTATGCCAGTT
>JAJUIY010000245.1 GCA_029267415.1 Alcaligenaceae bacterium | reverse complement strand
GGCCATCCATGCATTCACTATGTCGCTGGCGGCCAACGTGCTGGAACAAGGCATACGCGTAAACGCCGTCGCGCCCGGCCCGGTGTGGACACCGCTGAACCCGGCCGACCGCAGCGGCGAATCGCTGAAAAAGTTTGGCAGCAAAACCGCCTTTGGCCGGCCGGCACAGCCTGAAGAACTATCGCCCGCCTACGTATTTTTGGCTGCGCCGTCGTGTTCCAGCTACATCACAGGCATGGTGCTGCCCATTACCGGCAGCCCCGGGTTCTAAACCATTCACTTACATCTAAAGGTGCCGGCGTTGTTTATCAACTTGCACCGACGGAGCAGCTATGGACACCGTTTCTGACTTCATCCTGACGCGATTGTCACAATGGGGCATACGCCGTGTGTATGGGTACCCTGGCGACGGCATCAACGGCATGATCGGCGCGTTTGGCCGCACAGAGCAGCCGCTGGAATTTATCCAGACGCGCCACGAGGAAACCGCGGCACTCATGGCCTGCGCCCACGCAAAATTTACCGGACAGGTTGGTGTGTGCCTGGCCACCTCGGGGCCGGGTGCCATCCATTTACTTAATGGCCTGTACGACGCCAAGATGGACCACCAGCCCGTGGTGGCGTTAGTGGGGCAACAAGCGCGCAGCGCCATGGGCGGCGACTATCAGCAAGAAGTGGACTTGATGAGCCTGTTCAAAGACGTCGCGCACGATTTTGTGCATACCCTGTCTGCACCGGCACAAGCCCGCCACCTGATTGACCGCGCCATGCGGATTGCCATGGAGCGCCGCGCTGTTACCTGCGTGATCTTGCCTAACGATGTGCAAGACCTGCCCGCCGTGGAAGCACCCCCGCGCAGCCACGGCACGGTGCATACCGGTATTGGTGTAACCGCACATGCCCACACCCCCGACCCAGCAGCCCTAAAAGCGGCAGCGGCCATTCTGAATAGCGGCGAGCGGGTTGCAATCTTGGCCGGGGCCGGTGCCCTGGATGCGCACGCCGAACTGCAGGCCGTTGCCGAACGCCTTAGCGCTGGGGTGGCCAAGGCACTGTTAGGCAAAGCCGCTATCGACGACAACCTGCCGTGGGTAACCGGCTCAATTGGTTTGTTGGGCACACAACCCAGCTGGACCTTAATGAATGAATGTGACTGTCTGCTGATGGTGGGCACGGCATTTCCGTACGCCGAGTTTTTACCCGCTGAAGGCCAGGCCCGTGCGGTACAGATAGACCGGGACGGGCGCAAGATTGGCCTGCGCTACCCCGTGGAGATCGGCCTGGTGGGCGATGCCAAAACGACGCTGGACGCGTTACTGCCCTTATTGCACCAAAAAGAGCACGGACGGTGGCGCGAACGTATTGAAAAAAGCGTGGCCAAGTGGCGCGAAACCGTGTCCGCCCGCGCCATGACAGATGCCGAGCCACTAAACCCGCAACGTGTGTTCAGTGAGCTGTCTCCACGCTTGCCAGATGACTGCATTTTGACCTGCGACTCCGGCTCGGCCGCCAACTGGTATGCGCGCAACCTGATGGTTCGGCCCGGCATGAAAGCGTCCATATCGGGCGGGTTGGCCACCATGGGTTGCGGTGTGCCGTACGCGCTGGCCGGCAAGCTGGCTTACCCGGGCCGACCGGCTATCGCGCTAGTAGGCGACGGCGCCATGCAAATGAACGGCATTAACGAACTCATTACCATTGCCGACCGCTGGCAAAACTGGGACAACCCAAGCCTGATCATCATGGTGCTGAACAACGGCGACCTAAATGAAGTCACATGGGAGCAGCGCGTACTGGGTGGCGACCCCCGTTTCGAGGACTCGCAGTTGCTGCCTCCCTTTCCGTACGCCGACTACGCACGGCTATTGGGGCTAAATGGCGTACGCGTCAAGCAAGCCAAAGCTTACCTGGGCGCATTAATGAAAGAAGGCGATTCCGGCGGCGCCGCGCTGCGGGCCACGCTGAAGCAGTGGTGGGCGTCGTTGTAGACAACGGCATGTTTTTGTGGAGACCGCTCAGCAGTGATACCCCACTTTCCCACGCTGCAGAAGAATCATTGAGTAACTGCAGAAAAGCCGGCGGCTCACTATGGAGCCGCCTACAGCACAATCACCAAAAAGGAGTCTGTTATGACATTACGACACCAGCTTGAAAAAGCGCGACAAATAACCCACGGCAGCAACAACAACGGCACGCTGTTGGACAACCTGCAACACTTAATTGACAGCGCGGAGGAGTTTTTAGAGTCAACGGCCAGCTATGGCGGCGCGGAAATTGAAGCAGCCCGTGCAAAAGTGGCGTCGCAGCTTAGCGCCGCACGACAAAACGCCAGACACCACCGCCGCTCGCGTGCCAAACAACGCGCCAAAGAGCTTGTGACATCGTCCGGCCAGGCCGTACGCGAACATAAATGGGAAACCGCAGGTATCATCGCCGCCGGCGCCGCGTTAATTCTAGGCGTCTATGCGGGAATGAAGATGATGGAGAATGGGCGGCCTCGTCGGTAAATTCAATCTTCCAGGCCAAATTCTTTTCTCACGTCTTGGAGCGCAGTTAAGCGGAATGCACGCTGCAAAAGACGTGAAGTAAACTTGCCCGTACATATACGCAACAACGCCGTTGCGTAGTGCACCCTTGTACGGAGTAAATCACGATGGCTGATGACTTTCGCTGGAGAAGTATTCTTATTCCTGCGTTCGGCCCATCGATGCTATTTGGCGTTGGCAAGGGCGCTATTGTTCCCATCATCGCGCTTACCGCCATTGACCTGAACGCCTCCCACGCGGTATCGGGCCTGATTGTCGCGTTAATCGGCCTGGGCTC
>JAJUIY010000286.1 GCA_029267415.1 Alcaligenaceae bacterium | reverse complement strand
CCGGCCAGCACAATGTGTGTCACGCCGGGTTGCAGCACCCCGCCGGCGACGGCCGCCAATACGCGCTCGTACGCCAGGTTGCTGTCTTCCAGGTCATGCTGTTTAAGCAGGGCCCGATAATGGTCGCGCCAAAGCATGAAACGCGTGAAATCCGGCGTTTCCTCATCGGGTCGGACCTCAATACGCCATTCATCAAGCAAACGGTCGGCCTCGTGGGCAAGCCTGGCGGCCTGGCCATTATCCAATAAGGCGTGCCCGGCCTCCACCTCGTCAATCACCCGTCGCCATAAATACAACGCTCCAAAACTGTCGGCCATCCAGGCCGGCATGGGCTGATCATGGTGAAAGGACAAATCGTCGGCAAGCCGCGCCAGCCATGCGCCCAAGGGAAGGATATCGGGCACGGCCATGACGGCACGGCCGGCGTCCAGCGATGCGCCCAGCCGGGCCAGAATCCGTCGTGCGTAGCGATTGTTAACCGTCAGGACAAGCGTGGTTGCGGGGTCGAGCCCGCATACGTCCCGCAGCGACACAGGCGGGCAAACAATTGGCATGTGCTCTCTCGTTGTTGGTTCTGATCATGCCCGGACAGACCATGCCCCGTCCGGAGCGGCTATTCTACCGTGGCCCCCATGGAAAACCGCAATCCGTTTGGAACACGCTCGACGCCAAACCGTTGCGCCCTGCTCTAGTCCCGTCCGGCCTTGTGCTTTACACTGATGGGCAAAACTTGCACACTGGGGAAAGGGGGCACTGTGCCCGCCATAGCGGTGCGCCGCGTCTCCCTATCTCCAAGTATTTACTTGCGTACCATTGAGCAACCGGCATTTCGACGACATCGACGCGTTTCTTGACGCGGTGTGGCTAGAAGACGGGCTTGCCGCCAACACGCTGGCAGCCTATCGGCGTGATCTCACCGCTTTTGCACACTGGCTGTACGACAAGCGCAAAAAAACCCTGCCCAGTGCCGAAACCGCCGACATCCAGTCATGGTTCGCCGCCATGCATGCCAGCTCCAAGGCCAGTACCGCCAATCGACGCTTGGCGGCCCTGCGTCGATATTTTTCGTGGGCGCTACGCCAAGGGCGCGTGCAGCGCGACCCATGCCTTGAACTGAAGGCCGCCAAACAGCCGGCACGCTTCCCGCACACCCTGTCCGAACAGCAAGTGGAAGACTTGCTGCGTGCACCCGACACAGGCGCCGCACTGGGGTTACGTGACCGAGCCATGCTGGAAACGCTTTATGCCACAGGATTGCGGGTTTCTGAATTGGTAAACCTGAACATTTTGGACGTGAGCCTGTCCGAAGGTGTGATCCGCGTGACGCTGGGCAAAGGCGGCAAAGACCGGCTGGTGCCCCTGGGCGCCGAAGCCCAGCACTGGATTGAAACGTACATCGCCCAAGCGCGGCCGCCATTGGCACGCGGCAAAAACAGCAACGCGCTATTTATTACCAACCGTGGCGGGCCCATGACGCGCCAGGCGTTTTGGCTAATTGTGAAAAAATATGCACAACTCGCCGACATCCATACGCCCCTTTCCCCCCACACCTTGCGCCACGCCTTTGCCACCCATTTGCTAAACCACGGTGCCGACCTGCGGGTTGTACAATTGCTGCTTGGCCATGCCGACATTTCGACCACGCAAATATACACACACGTGGCCCGGGAACGCCTGAAACAACTTCATTCAACACATCACCCACGCGCATGAGCACCCCACGCAGCAGTGCCGGCACACCCGCCACCCGATGGCTGGAACAACATGGTATTGATTACACCGTACACCAGTACGCCTACGCCGACCATGGCGGCGCGCGCCATGCCGCCGCCGAACTTGGCAGCGACCTGCACCACGTGGCCAAAACGCTGGTTATGGAAAATGACGGCGGCAAACCGCTAATAATTATTATGCACGGCGACCGCGAGGTCTCCACACGCGAACTG
>JAJUIY010000140.1 GCA_029267415.1 Alcaligenaceae bacterium | reverse complement strand
GCTCCGTTATCCTGATTTGCAAAACCATCCTGGGCTGCAGCCACAACAAGCGGGCGGTATTACGCCGCGCGATGTATGTGATGCCGTGTGTGAAATCCGGCGCCGCAAGCTGCCCGATCCAGCTGTGCTGGCCAATGCCGGGAGCTTTTTCAAGAATCCGGTGGTGTCAGAGCCTGACTATCAATCGATACAAGCGCGCTGGCCCAATGTTGTCGCCTATCCGCAAAGCGATGGGCGGTGGAAACTGGCGGCGGGGTGGCTGATTGAGCAGGCCGGGTGGAAAGGGCGCCGGCAGGGTCTCGTTGGCATGCATGCCCGCCAGGCGCTGGTTTTAGTGAACCACGGGGGCGCCAGCGCCGATGATGTCGACGCGCTGGCGCGGCAGGTGCGTCACGACGTGTTGCAACAGTTTGGTGTGCACCTTGAGCAAGAGCCCGTACGGGTGTTCTAGTCGCCTGTGATCGCGTGGCGTCAAGACGCCGAAGCCAGCACGTCTTGCATATCGAACAGGCCGTATTCCTTGCGGGCCAAATAGCGTGCAGCGCGCAGGCTGCCAGCGGCAAACGTCATGCGGGTGCTGGCACGGTGGGTAATTTCGATGCGCTCGCCGGTACCGCAGAAAAACACGGTATGTTCGCCAACGATGTCGCCGCCTCGTACCACCGAAAACCCCACACGCCCGCTTTCGCGTTCGCCGGTGATGCCATGGCGGGCCCAGTCGGCGATATCATCGAGGTCTTTACCCCAGGCGCGCGCGACGGATTCGCCCATGGCCAATGCCGTGCCCGAGGGTGCGTCCACTTTATGGCGGTGGTGGGCTTCAAATATTTCGGCATCGTAGTCGCTGCCAAGCAGGCGCGCGGCCATTTCAATAAGTTTCAGTGCCGTGTTGACGCCCACGCTCATGTTGGGTGCAAACACAATTGCGGTTTTCTGTGCGGCAACCTGAATGGCCTTTTTCTGTTGATCTGACAACCCGGTGGTGCCAATAACGCACTTTACGTTGTGCTGTACGCAAGCGTCCAGGTGAACCTGAAGCGCGACGGGCAAGGTGAAGTCAATCATGCAATCGGCATCGGCCAGCGCATCCAGGTTGTCGGTAATGATTACGCCCGTGGTTTTGCCCAGAAACGCGCCGGCATCTTGCCCGATGACATCGACGCCGGGCTTGGCCAGGGCAACGCTGAGCGTCAGGTCCGGGCTGTCAAGCACGGCTTGAATCAACATACGACCCATACGGCCGTTTGCACCAGCAATCGCAATACGCATTATTTCACCTTCTCATCCATACCTGTATCTGACTTTTCAAACGGCTGGCGGTCGGGGACGTCGTCGCCGGCCCAGCGCACAAGGGTATCACCCTCGAACCAGACCGTGAATTGGCGCAACTCTGTTTCGCCATAGCCAGGCTTGCTATAGTAGGGGTAGTCCCAGCGGTCGTCGCGGAACACGTTTTGCAAAGTGGGTGTGCCCAGTATGTAGCGCACCTGTTCGCGCGTCATGCCGGGCTGAAGCTGTGCCACCTGCTGCGCGGTAATCCAGTTGCCCTGCTGCAAGTCGGGCCGATACGGGAAACCCCACTTGCCCGAGCCACATGCGGTAAGTGCCATTACAAGCATAATCCCGGCAAGGCCGGCACGTGTTATTGAATACAATGGTCTAGCAATCGTAAGCACGAAGCGCCCCTGTCAATCAAGTCGATAAAGTCGTTATCATAAAGCTTTAAAGAAAGTTGCATGATAGCGCCAGTTTACAGCGGGCGTGTGCTGCGGCCGTCCGTTTCCAGAACAACATTTCTTCCACCGAGATATTCTTATGGAAAATCAGAATGAATTGAAGAGCGCGGGGCTGAAAGCCACGTTCCCCCGCCTCAAGATTCTTGATATTTTTCGTCGAGCGGATCCCAGGCACCAAAGCGCCGAAGATGTTTACCGTACCCTGATCGCCGAAGACGTCGATATCGGCTTGGCCACCGTTTATCGCGTTCTTACCCAATTTGAGCAGGCGGGTATTCTCACGCGCAGCCAGTTTGATGGCACGCGGGCCGTGTTCGAACTCAATGACGGCGATCACCACGATCACCTCATCTGTACCAGCTGCGGAAAAGTGGTCGAGTTTTACGAAACCAGTATTGAGAAGTTGCAATACGACGTGGCGCGTGAACATGGCTTCACGCTTGAAAGCCATACCATGATGCTGTATGGCATCTGCCCCCAATGCACCCAACAGCAGGCGTCGCGCCCCGGGCAGCGCGGCATAGCCGAAGCGTAATGTGCCGGGCGCTACTGGCACGGCGCCCTTTCCATGCCGGCTGCGCCGGTTAACCCAGCTGCAGCATTTCTTTGGCGTGCCGACGTGTGGTGTCGGTGATGGTCAGCCCGCCCAGCATCCGGGCAATTTCCTGTATTCTGCCATCCTTGTCCAGCGGTGTAATGCTGGATAAGGTGGTGGCGTCTTGTGTCTGGCGGCTTACCTCAAAGTGGTGCGAACCGCATGCCGCCACCTGCGGTAAGTGCGTAACACACAGCACCTGGTGGCGCTCGCCCAACTGGCGCAACAATCGCCCCACCACTTCGGCCACACCCCCGCCAATGCCCGTATCGACTTCGTCGAAAATCAGGGTGGGCACACGTGCCGCCTGGCTGGCGATGACCGACAACGCCAAAGACAACCGCGCCAGCTCACCGCCGGATGCGACGCGGCCCAACGGCCGCGGGGTGGCGCCGGTGTGGCCGGCCACCAGAAACTCGACCTGTTCGTTGCCGTGCGCGGAACCCTCGCCGGGGTTCAGCGCAATGTCAAAGCGTCCGCCCTCCATGGCCAGGGTCTGCATGGCGTCGGTAACTTGCTTGGCCAGGCGCTTTGCCGTGGCCTTGCGCGCTTGGGTCAACTGCTTGGCCAGCGCGTTGTAGGCGCTGTGGGCCTCGTCGGCCCGACGGGCTAATGCTTCGGTGTCGGACGCCTGATCAAGAGCGTCAAGTTGGTCGCGCAACTGGGCCTGCAGCTCTGGCAGCGCGTCGGGTTCGGCGCGCAGCTTGCGTGCGGTATCGAAAATTGCCGACATGCGCTGCTCGGCCTGTGCCAACGCGTCGGGGTCAACGTCAAAGTCGCTCAGGTAACTGTTCAGGTCAGAAATGGCTTCGTCCGTGCCAATAAGCGCTGAATCCAGGCTTGCGATGATATCTTGCAGACGGGCGTCGTGCTGCTGCAGACGTTGCAATTGAAGCACGGTGCGATTCAATAAGGCGCGCACCGACATCTCGTCGTTATCCAGCGTGGTAAGGGCTTGGGTAGCGCCTTCCAGCAAGGCCTGGGCATGTGCAAGCCGGCTGTGGTTGTTGCTCAATGCTTGCCATTCGCCGTCTTGCAGGTTCAGGCGATCAAGTTCGTCCATCTGCCACTGCAATGCCAGACGCTCTTGTTCACGGGCGGCTGCCTGTTCGGTGGCGTCTCGCAGCGCGTTTCGGGCGGCTTGCCAGTGCTGCCATGCCTGCCGCACACGTTGCGCCAAGTCCTGATGACCGCCGTGCGAGTCCAGCATCTGGCGCTGGTGCGTGGATTTGAGCAGGCTTTGATGGGCGTGCTGGCCATGGATATCCACCAGCTGTTCGCCCAGCTCGCGCAGTTGGGCCAGCGTGACCGGTACGCCGCTAATATAGGCGCGGCTGCGTCCTTGACGGTCGATGGTGCGGCGCAGGATCAGGTCGTCGTCGGGGTCGAAGTCGTGTTCGGTCAGCCAAGCAGTAAGGCTGTCCGGAGCGTCGAATACGGCACTGATGTCGGCCCGGGCCGCGCCTTCGCGAATAAAGCCTGTATCGCTGCGAGCGCCCAGTGCCAGCGAGAGCGCGTCGATCAAGATGGATTTGCCCGCTCCGGTTTCACCCGAGAATACGGTGAACCCCGCGTCAAACGTTATTTCGGCCTTGTCGACAATCACAAAATCGCGGATGTGCAAGGAACGCAGCATGATGAATTATTCGATTTCGTCAGAAGGTTGGGGCATTCGGTTCCAGTGCAGTTTACGGCGCAATGTCGAGAAAAAGCTATAGCCAACAGGATGAACAAGTCTCACTGCGTGCTGGGCACGACGCACTTCGATACGGTCGCCCGCCTGGCAGTCAGACCAGGTTTGCATGTCGAAGTGCACGCTGGCGCCGGACTCGACTCGGCTGAGGGTGCTGATGGTAAGGCTGAGCGTACCGGTGTCGGGCAGCACAATGGGGCGGTTGGATAATGTTTGCGGTGCCACGGGCACCAGCAAGATGGCATTGAGTGCCGGGTGCACAATGGGGCCGCTGGCCGACAACGCATAGGCGGTGGAACCGGTGGGCGTGGAGATGATCAGGCCGTCGGCGCGCTGGCTGTACATGAATTGGTCGTCATATTCCACACGCACTTCGATCATGCCGCCGCGGCCGGCGCGGTTAAGCACCACATCGTTCAGCGCCACGCCGGAAAACAAGGTTTCGCCATTGCGTACCACGCGCCCTTCCAGTAGAAAGCGGTCTTCGAAATTAAAATTGCCCAGCAGCACGTGCTTGAGTGCGTCGGTGGCGTTATGGACCGGAATGTCAGTAATAAACCCAAGTCGGCCGTGGTTGATCCCCACCATAGGGATGCCGCTGCCGGCCAGCACACGCGCCGCACTTAACATGGTGCCGTCGCCGCCCATCACGATGGCCAAATCTGCCTGACGGGCGATGTCTTCGTACGAGGCCACCGGAAATTCAGTGATGCCGGTATTGTGCGCCGTGTCGTGTTCAATCAGGACGGAACGCCCGGCCTCGGTCAGCATCCCGGCGATACGCCGGAGCGGTGCGTCAAGGCCGCTGTCCTGATAGCGACCAATAATAGCGACGGTTTTGAAATGCATGAAAAGTGGAGCCTGCGAAAAGGGTTATGGTAAATATTAGTAAGTTTTCTTCGCGATACACATTAGAATTATAGAGGGCTGTGCCGTGTCAGGTTACACGGCATTGCCCGTATCTACCACCTATGGGCCAGTGTCACGGAATTGTCGTATGGATGATCGGGCAAACGCATTGTTGAAAGCACTCATCGAGTGTTATATCGCCGAGGGGCAGCCCGTCGGCTCGCGTACTCTCGCGAAAATGTTTGACCTGTCACCCGCCACAATTCGTAATGTAATGGCCGATCTCGAAGATCTGGGCCTCATACACAGTCCCCACACGTCGTCCGGGCGGGTACCTACGCCCCAAGGCTATCGTTTGTTTGTAGACCGCTTGCTGGCGTCCAAAGAATTCGACGTGCTGCCGGTGGACCAGATCCGTCAGCTGTTTCCTGCCACCGAACCCGGACGCGCCGTATCGGCGGCGGCTACGCTGGTATCCAACCTGTCGCGTTTTGCCGGCGTAGTGCTTACCCCCAAGCGGGCCCAGGTGTTTCGGCAGGTAGAGTTTATCCGCCTGTCCGAAAAGCGCATTTTGCTGATTATTGTGACGCCCGACGGCGACGTGCAAAACCGTATCTTGATGGTCAATAAAGATTACAGCGCACAAGAACTCACCGAGGCGGCCAATTTTTTCAACCAGAATTTTGCCGGCATGTCGTTCGCCGAGGTCAAGGCGCGCCTTGCGCACGAACTCTCCAGCCTGCAAGCGGATATTTCGCGGCTGATGCAGGCGGCGGTCGAAGCCGGTACCGCCAGTACCGAAGCGGACGACGCAGTGGTGATTTCCGGCGAAAGCAAGCTGCTGGATGTGTCCGACATCGTCGCCGACATGGATCGCTTGCGTGGCATGTTCACATTGTTCGAGAAAAAGACCGAGCTTCTGCAGCTTCTTGACGCCTCCAGCCGTGCCCAGGGGGTACAAATTTATATCGGGGGCGATTCCAAGCTGGTGCCGCTGGATGACGTCTCTGTGGTGACGGCACCGTACGGGGTCGATGGCAAAGTGGTGGGTACCCTGGGGGTCATCGGCCCATCGCGTATGGACTACGAGCGCGTGATCCCCATCGTTGACATCACTGCACGTCTGCTTTCCAATGCGCTAAGCGACGCCTGACGTTCACCCGGTTCTTGCGTTTGCGCAGACGGGATTGCGTCGAAATTGGGTAGAATCAGGGCTTCACGCCGTGCGCCGTTGGCCCGGCACGTTCAATTGATTCCCATCTTCAAGCTATGTTCTCATTGATCGCGTCGCGCTATTTTCCTGAACCTGTCGATCCGCACGCGTTCGATACCAGCCCGCCGCCACGCGATGCCGGCCCCATCGGCATTTTGCTGATCAATCTGGGCACGCCCGATCACCCCACAGCCCCGGCCATCCGGCGCTATCTGACCGAATTCTTGTCCGATCCCCGCGTCATTGAAATACCCCAGGCGGTATGGCAGCCGTTGCTACGTACGGTGGTGCTGGCCCGGCGTCCG
>JAJUIY010000264.1 GCA_029267415.1 Alcaligenaceae bacterium | reverse complement strand
CCCCGCCGGCACAACGCAGATTGGCCCGCATCGTGGCAATGAAGGCGGCATACGCATTTTGACGAAGCCCGCGGGGAGAAAACGCCGTCAAGCCCCAGTTTTGCCCATCAGCTTGATAGACATCGGGCGGCGCACCCACTGTTACCCCCTTCAACATGTCGTCCCTCAGGCTCCAGGCATGGCTGCCGCGCGGATCCGTTCCGATGGCCAAGTCACTGATCAGGCCACATGCCATCCCGGCATCCTGCGCAGCCGTCTGGGCTTGCTGCAGCCCCTCAAAGGCCAACCACTGGGCAAATAAGTGAAAACGCACTTCGCCATCGTGCTGGCTCGCAAACTCCGCGACGGCGCTGTTGTCCGGGTTCTGCAGCGGCGGGGCCCAATCCTGCCAACCATGCCCAGGGCCCAGAGTACGACTGAAGTGACCATGCAAGGCTTCATAAATGGCATGGCGTTGCAAGTCTTCACCTCCAGACTGGCAGAAGTCGGCGAACCGCGTGCGCAAGGCCTCGGGCGCACGCGCCAAGAATACATGGAAGACGCTCCTGAGCAGTTGTAGTCGCGCGGTAGTAATGGCCGGCCAGTCGAGCAATTGCCCCGGGTCGCGGTGGTGCTCGGACAGCGCCGGCGTATGCGTTTTCAACGCCTCTTGAACCAGCTCGCGGCCCAGAATCCGCGCCGGATCCGCATAGCAAACATTCAAGAACAATCGGCTTGATGGCGAATAGGGACTGTACCGGTCCGAGTCGGCGCTGAACATGGCGTGCACCGGGCTTAAAGCCAGAGCGGCGGCACCGTGCTGTGCAGCCTCGCGGGCGAGCACTTCCACTGCGCTGAACGTGGCGCCTTGCGCCCAAGAAGGAAGATGCGCATTGCCGGCATATGGCAAACTGTAAACCTGTGCCACCAGCCCCCATGGCCTTTCCGCGCCCTGGGGTGGCATTGCCGGGCAGCGGGGCGGCACCACGGCCAGCGTAAAAGTAAATGCATCCACGTGCAGGGTGTGATAGCCCGGCTCAGACACCGGGTCTATCAGCAACTGGCCGGCGTCAGCTTGCCGGGCCACACCATGGGCTACCCCACCCGACTCAAGTTCAAGCGTCCAAGGCACGCCCTGTGCCAAGCCCCGTGAACTACCCTCAATTTTGCCGATACGTAGTACTGGAGCACTGCCCGCGTCGCACACCACCAGATCTCCATCCCGCAAGACACCATCTGCCGCAACCCGCCGCAAGCTGTCCCGAATCTGCGACGCTGACGAGCAACCAAGCCCCAGTGCTCCCAACAATTCCCGCAACACTGATTCGTCCACCTGTTGCGTACGGCCCGCGGCATCTTCCCAGCGACATAAAATGCCAGCGGCATCCGCAAGTCGGGCAACCGCCGGATCGATGGCCGGTACGCTCATGCCGCATCTCCCCCCGCACCATCAATATCATCGCCATCCGACGGCCGATATATGGTCACCACAGTCGTCTCTGCAGCAAGACGACCCGCGAACAAGCTGTAATCGGACCGCGACCGGCTGGCAAAAATACCTCGCTCACTCACGTCAACCAGGTCGCGGGGCAGCACGCAGTCGGCGGTCGACAGGTTGCAGTACACACTAAGCACCGACTTATTCGCCAGCGCCCAACGTACCAGTACCGCACCATCGCCCAATAGGTGGGCCTCACAACACTGTACCGAGCGAAGCCAGGGGCGGATGAACTGGCGCCGCACGTACAGAAGTTTGGTGTAATAACCGTACATCGTTTCGTCCACCGACTCCGCGTAAGGATTGGACAAACGCCATGTCTCTGCGCTACCCGGGTCGGGCAAATCGCTGCCAGCATCGCGGCCAAACGCCTCAAAACGCTGAAACTCACGACGCCGCCCTTCCCGAATGGCGTCCATTAGTTCCGTATCGCTGAAGTCGGTAAAGTACAGAAACGGCGCCGTCGACCCACGCTCTTCCCCCATGAACAACAGGGGGATTTGCGGTGACAGCAGTTGCAGGGCGATAGCGGCGCGCAAGGCCTCAGGCCGGTTCTGGCACAAGCGGGTCAGGCGCTCGCCCCGGGCCCGGTTTCCCGTCTGATCGTGGTTTTGCAGAAAAAACACAAACGCGGTGGCGGGCAGATGCGCGCTGGGCGTACCACGGCCCGCTCCATCACGCGTCACGAAAGGCTCGCCCTGGTACACGAAGCCTTCGGCCAGGGCACGGCGCAAATGCCGGGTCGGCGTTTCAGCGTAGGCGGCATAATAGCCATCGTTTTCGCCCGTCAACAGATGGTGAACAACATGGTGTATATCGTCGTTCCACTGCGCAGTAAAGCCTTGCTCCAATAGCGCCGCGTCATTGTCGTCGTTTTCAAGTATCAGGTGCACGTGCCGCCCCCGGCAGGCCCGATGTACTGTCTGCGCCAGTTCCGGCAGCCAGTCCTTGCTGGCAATGGCATGCACGGCATCCAATCGCAGGCCGTCGAAACGATAGTCTTGCAGCCAATACAACGCGTTCTCGGTG
>JAJUIY010000299.1 GCA_029267415.1 Alcaligenaceae bacterium | reverse complement strand
CGGGCTCGACCGTGGGCTGGGCAGCAACCGACAGCAGGATGCCGTTGGGGGCCAGGGTGACGCCGCCCATCATCATGGGCGGCAAGGTGCGCCAGTTGGCGGTATGTACCAGCCTGCCGGGTTGCCCGGGCACGGTGTTGGAGGTGGAGTGGTACCTGGCCTGCTTGCCATCGATGGCAAGCTCTATGGTGCCGGTGGATTCGTATTGAGGAAGCTCTTGTGCCACCGTTGCGCCGGTGGCCCAAAGCAAGGCAACGGTACAGGCGGCTAGTAGTTTTTTCATGAGTTCACCATGGATATGTGTGTCGTGTAAGCAAAGGCGGCTTGTGTAGGTAAAAGACCGCCTGAATTTTTAACGCTGGGGCACAAGCTGTTAACGCCGAGGCACAAGCAGCGTTGAAAAATCGGGTGGTGTTTGTTCGGCCTCGAAGCGTTGCGTCCAGATTTCGGACACGGCCGAATCCAGAACTACCGATTGCCTGGCCAGGCCCACGACAGCCGCTTGCTGGCCATCAGTGTTGGAAGATATGACAAACTGGAAGGCGGCCTGGCCCGGTTGGTAGGGCAAAGGGTCCATGCCCTGGCCGGCGATGCTGCTCCAGAGCTCTTGCATGACGCGGGCCGGCGTTGCCACGCCCCAGTTGCTGCGCTCCGCGTACAGGGCGGGCTCAAGCTGTGGTGACGGAACGGCCTGCCAGCCCCGTTCGGGGCCTGTGGGGTCGGCTAGGGCCAGGCACGATACGCCAAGGCAGTCGTCGGCCTGTGCCTGAGAATCTGGTATTTCAGTACGGCTGGCGTGGGTCAGCGCAGCCTGAAACCCCATGACCGGCGACATGACAAAACGCCAGCTAACATGCGGCCCCACACCGAACTCTTGCGGGTCGGCCAAGTGGTTTGCAGGCGTTGATGCCTGCAGGTCGGCGCGGCGGGCCGGGCCAAGGTTGTAGCGCCGCACTTCTACGTAGTCTTGTCGCGCCTCGGGTACGTCGGGCGACACGTTCATGCTGTACTCGATGCGATACCGGACATGGGGCAGAGGCGCTTCGTAAGCATCCACCAACAGCACAGCACGGGTAAGCGCGTCGAGCCCGGCGTCTGGGAGGGCGATGGCCGAATGCGCTGGGGTGGCATTGGGGAAAGTGGCAGCCGTGTAGTATCGGCTGTCGGCCAAACTATCGGCGTCCAGCTGGGTGTGATGGGCTGCTTGAACGAATTCACGTGCCGTGGCGTCGAGTTGTGCCATGGCTTGTTGCAGGGGGGTGCCGGCAGCCGGGGCGCATGTCGACAGCAGGGCGTATGCGTAAAGCCAATGTATTGTCTTCATGGCAGGTCGCTTTGCGTTTGTACGCTGTGGCCGGCCGGGCCTGCATCAACCGACGGCTGCCGAACCCAGCTGGCGGCTTTTTCTTTTAGCTGTGCGAACTTGCCCGAGACGGTTTCAAGCCGCGCTTCCCATTCGGGGTCGGGGCTTTGGCCTTCGATAGCCTGGAAGTAGGACTGAAGCAAGCAGGCGATGGCGAAGGGCTCGAGAATGGCTGTCTTGATGGCCCATGCCATGATCAGGGCGAATACGATGCCGGCTGCGGTT
>JAJUIY010000101.1 GCA_029267415.1 Alcaligenaceae bacterium | reverse complement strand
GATGCATAGCCCTGCTCGTTGGCGGTAATCGTCAGACTGCGGGCAATGCGTGCCGCGCGCTCCCAGCCGTAAAAACCCATCAGGGCTATAAACAGGGGCAGCGAATTGCCAAAAAACGCCAGCACGGCCAACGCAATAATCATGAACGGCATGGACGCCTGGAAGTCGATCAAAACCAGCACTACGTTTTCGATCCAGCCACGGAAGTGCGCCGCCAGCATCCCCAGCACAACGCCCACCACGGTAGAAATGGCGGTGGACGCAAACGCAATCAGCAAGCTGACCTGGATGGCGGAAAAGGTGCGTGACAGCACATCGCGGCCCAGTTCGTCAGTACCCAGAATGTGTTCCCATGTACCGCCCAGAAACGCCGGGGGTTGCAGGCGGGCGCGCAGGTTGATGTCACTGAAGCCGTACGGCATGATCCAGTGCGCCAGCAGGGCAATGGCCAGCATTGCCGCCAGCCAGAACAGGCAAAACAGCACCAGGGGCGGCCAGGCCTTGAAAAACGCCGCGATGTTGCTGCGCGAGCGCTGAAACTGCGGGGGCAGGGCGGTGGCCGGCACGGAATTAGCAGGGACCGGGTTGTTTGGGGCTGGGCTGCTCATGCCTTGGCTCCTTTCTGTCCGGATCGCAGACGCGGGTCCAGAATGACGTATAGGGCGTCAACAATCAGGTTGGCGATCACCATGCAGGCGGCCACCACCAGAAGAATGGCTTGCACCACCGGCAAGTCGCGGCTGGCCACCGAGGTCACCAGCAGGCGGCCCTGTCCAGGCCATGAAAACACCGTCTCCACCACGACGGCACCGGCGATCAAGGCGCCGGTCATCATGCCAATCAGCGTGACGGTAGGGATAGCCGCGTTGGGCAATGCGTGGTGAAACACCACTTGCCGCCAGCTAAGGCCCTTGGCCAAGGCAGTGCGCACATAGGGCTGGTTCATCACTTCAACCATGGCTGAGCGCGTAAAACGGGCCAGAATCGCTGCACCACTGAGCGAAAGCGTAAGAATGGGCAGCAGGGCATGTTCAAGCCCGCCGTAGCCGCCGGTGGGCAGCCAGCCCAGCGATACGGAAAACATCATCACCAGCAGCAGCGCCAGCACAAAACTGGGGCAGGTGTGGCCGGCAATGGAGAACCCCATCAACATCCGGTCAAGGCGTGAATTGTGATGCAGGGCGGCATATACGCCGGCGGGCACACCAATCAACAGTTGCAGTACCAGCGCCGGCACGGTAATGGCCAGTGTGGCGGGAATGCGCTCCATCACCATTTTCATGGCGGGCACGCCGTCTTTCATGGACACGCCAAAGTTGCCCTGCAGCAGATTGACAAAGTAGCCCAGATACTGCTGCCAGATAGGGGCATCCAGGCCCCACGATTCACGAAACGCCTTGATGGCTTCCGGCGGTGCGTCGGGTGACATAATCACCAGCGCCGGGTCGCCGGACAGGCGCAGAATGACAAAGGCGAAACTGAGCACCAGAAACAGGGTAATCAGCAGCCTGAACAGCCGCTCGGAAAGGTAATGAAGCATGGGTTTACGCGGTAGCTACCCGCAGGCACGCCACTTTGCGGCCATCGGGCAAGGTCTGTAGTGTGGGGGATTGTTGACGACACTGTTCGGTCGCCATCGGGCAGCGCGTATGAAATGCGCAGCCGCTGGGCAGGTCAATGGGGTTGGGCGGGTCGCCCTGAAGCAAAATGCGCTGGTGGCGCTTACCGCGTTGCAGCGTGGGAATCGCCGATACCAGTGCCTGTGTATACGGGTGTGCCGGTTCGGCAAACAGGGCCAGCGGCGGGCCTTGCTCCACAATGCGGCCCAAGTACATCACGGCCACCTCATCGCAAATCTGGCGAACCACTTTCAGGTCGTGGCTGATAAACAGCATGCCCAGACCGTACTGGCGCTGGATGTCCTGCAACAGGTTGATCACTTGCGCTTGTATGGACACGTCCAGTGCAGAAATCGGCTCGTCACACACCAGCAGGCGCGGCCGCATAATCAGGGCGCGTGCCAATACGACGCGCTGGCGCTGTCCGCCGGACAGCTCATGTGGGTAGCGGTGCCAGTGGGCCTCGTTCAGCCCAACCTCGCTCAATACCTCGCGGGCGCGGTGCAGGCGCTCCGGCGGCGTGCCCATGGCGAATATATCAAGCGGCTCGCATACCTGGCTCAGCACCGTCAATCGTTTGTCCAAAGCGCCCAGCGGGTCCTGATACACCATTTGCATATGTTGGCGCAGCTCGCGCCACCGGTTGTTGCGCCGTGCGGGCAACGCTTCGCCGTCGAAGACAACATCGCCTGACGTGGGCGGTGTCAGCCCCAGCGTCAAGCGTGCGGTGGTGGACTTGCCGCAGCCAGATTCCCCCACCAGGCCCAGCGTTTTACCCGCATAAACCTTGAATGACACATCACTCACGGCCTTCAGGGTGGCGGATTTGCCAAACAGTCCCTCGCGTGCACGCACGCGAAAGTGGCGCGTCAGCGAACGGGCCTCCAACAGTGGTTTGATGGCGTCACGCTGTTTCAGCAACAGCGCCAAACGCGCGTCGTCCACGGTTGAATCCGCCGTGCCGGCGGATGTGGGTGCGGCATCCAATGCACGGTCGGCGGTGCCAGCCGATGCACGGGTCAACAATTCTGCGCCGGCCAGGGGGGCGTTCATGGGTAGTTTCTCCAGCATGCAATAAGGTGGTCGTGGCGGCGTCCGGTCAGTGCTGGTGCCGCTTCCTCGCAACGCTCAAGCCGAAACTTGCACCGGGGCGCAAAACTGCAGCCCGGTGGCATGGCCATCGGAGAGGGCACCGTGCCGGGGATGGCCTCAAGCCGACGGATGGGGCCATCCAGATCGGGCAGGGCGCCAATCAGCCCTTGGGCATACGGGTGGCGTGCATGGCGAAACAGGGTGTCGCAATCCGTTTGCTCAACAATTCGCCCGGCGTACATGACGGCCACACGGTCACACACTTGGGCGATCACGCCCAGGTCGTGTGAAATCAGCACCAGACCCATGCCTGTGTCTTCTTGCAATTCTTGCAGCAGGTCCAGAATCTGTGCCTGAATCGTGACGTCCAGTGCCGTCGTAGGTTCGTCGGCCACCAGCAAGTCGGGCTTGCCGGCCAGTGCCATGGCAATCATTACCCGCTGGTTCATGCCCCCGGACAATTCGTGAGGCCACGCGCGCAGGCGTTGACGCGCACTGGGAATGTGCACCCGCTCAAGCAAGCGCAGCGCTTCCGCCCGCGCCGCGCGGCCGCGCAAGCCCTGGTGCAGCGCTACGGCTTCGGTAAGCTGCGCGCCGATCGTTTTGACCGGATTAAGGCTGGACGACGGGTCCTGAAAAATCATGGCAATGCGACCACCGCGGATCGACGTCATCGCCTTTTCGGGCAGGTTGATAATGTTTTCGCCGTCCAGCAGAATCTCACCGTCAATGTGGGCTCGCGAGCCCAGCAGTTGCATCACCGCCATCCAGGTCACGCTTTTGCCGCAACCCGATTCGCCCACCACGCCCAAGGTTTCGCCTCGTTTCAGGTCGATGTCCACCCCGTGCAGCACCGGGATCCGGTGCGTGCCGTTGTCAAAGGACACTCGCAGGTCCCGTATCTTCAGCAGGGGCGCGTCGGAATCCTGACGGGGAGTGGATTCCGCTGGCGCTGCTGTCCAGGGCTGTGCAATGGGTGTCTGGTGGCCGTGAATGGCCGGCTCACGGCCAACACGGGCCAGCACCGGCGTCAGGGCGGCTGTCATCAGGCCTTTACCAAGGTGGTGTTGCCTTTACGGAAATCCATGTAGAACGTGGGCGACCATTTCCACTGGATGTCCTTGCGTTTTGCGTAGAATGCCGCGGTCTGGTGCACCACCATAAAGGCGGGGTCTTCGTATTCGGCAATTTCCAGCATGCGTGCAAAGGTGCGCTTGCGCTCCTTGGCGTCGGTCGAGTTTTCCAGCACGGCAGACAAGCGGTTGAACTCGTCATTGCTCCATTCGCCCACTTGTTGTTGTTGGCCGTTTGGCCCGTGTTGCTGTACCAGCGAGCTGACCGGGTCGTTGAAGCCAGCCGAGTTCGACCAGTCGCGAATGCCGCGTGGGCTGGATTGATCGTAAATTTGCGACCAGTTTTCAACCATGTGGATGTCGACGTTGATGCCAACAGCACGCCACATCTCCACCAGAATCTGTGCTTTCTGTACCTGGCCGGTGTAGTAGTTATTCAGTACGCGGTACGGAATCACCTCGCCGTTATAGCCAGCTTCTTTCAGCAACTGCTTGGCTTTTTCAGGGTCGTAGGCCGGGGCGCTGTGGTCTTCAACCAGCATGGGGCCATAGAAGTCAAACTGCAGTCCCTTGGGTACTACTGTGCGGCCGTCCCACATCATGTCCACAATTGTTTGGCGATCAATGGCGTGGGACATGGCCAACCGTACGCGCGGGTCTTTCAGCACAGGGTGAGCTTTGTCGAAGCAGGTGATTTGGTGGTTCAGAATGGGGCCACCCACAAACTCCAGCTTGCCAGAGGTTTCCACCGTTTGCACCTGGTCGGTCGGAATGTCGGTGGCAAAGTCGTACTCGCCGGCCAGCATGCCATTGATGCGTGACGCCAGCTCGGGTACTTCGTAAAAGTGCACTTCGTCCACTTCCGGCGCGCCGCCCCAATACTGGTCATGTTTCTGCAGAATAAGGTGCTGCCCCGGTTTGTGTTCTTTCACTTTGAAAGGGCCGGTGCCGACGGGTGCAGCCGCCCATTTCAGCCAGTCTCCCGACTCCAGGTAATGGCGCTTGCTGATGACGTCGCAGCCCATACGTGTCAGACGCCCTTCCAGCGTGACGTCGGGCACAGCGTTGATGAATTGCACCGTATAGCGGTCGATTACTTTGACTTCTTCCAGCGAGGGCCACAGGCGGCGGCCAACTGCGGCGACTTCTGGCGGGCATTGGGTACCCGTGGTACGGGTGCGGGCGTGGTCGTCGGATTTGATCGTCTTTGCGCCGTCACCGCGATGTGGCTCGGTATCGCCAAACATCACGCCACGGCTGAAGCTGAACGCCACGTCTTCGGCTGTCATCTCATCGCCATTATGGAAGATAACGCCTTGGCGCAGGGTGACTTCCACGACGCTGTCGTTGATGCGTTTCCAGGATTGGGCAATGCCGGGCTGCAAGCTTAAATCGCCCAGTACGTCAGTGGCAATCACCGGTTCCAGAATGGAGGGCAAAATGCGTCGGCCAACGTTGCTTTGTTCGCGCAAGGTGGCCAGGGTGCCATTGATGGTCAGGCCCGACGCGGCCACGCGGATAATGCGCGTGCCGTTGGCGCTGCTGTTGCTGGCAGCCCAGGTGGGTGCGGCCATGCCGGCCAGCAGGCCGGCGGTCATGCCAAGCATTTGTCTGCGGCTGATATTCATGATGGAGTCTTCCTGCATAGGGCCGCGTCGATGCGGCGGTTAAGAGATTGCAGAAAGTGTAGAAACGCCAGATTTCAGTGATGTGACGGGCTTATGAAGGTTCTGTGACAAGTATGAATTCTGTGCCAGATTCCCGATGCATTGCCGTGCATTCCATGATCGGTGCCGCGCCGGGAGGCGCCGAAACCAGCTGGTGGTCCCCACTGACGCGAACGCACGCTCCCCACTGAAACGGAAAAGCCTTTCCTTGCATCTAATGGGCCAAGTGCGGCATTCCGCCCGCACAAACTGGAGAAACGTCATGATCCATTCGTCGATGACAGCAACGGCCTTTGCGACCGCGGTGTTCTTTTCATTGGTCTCGGCACAAACCCTGGCTGCTGATAATGCCCCGTTGACCGCACCGCCCGATGCCCCGTACGCGGCGGTCAGTGATCTGGTGCCCTTGCCGGACTTTATTCCGGGCCTGGGGCAATTGTTTGTTGATCCCGATACCTTGCCGGCCGGGCCGTTTTTGGGCTATGACCACGATGGCAAGCTGGTGAGCACTACGTACATGATCCCCTTATCGATGGTGACCCAAGAGTTCAACCTGGGCGGCCTGAAGGCACCGGCCGGTACCGTGGATCACGTGGACATGGTGTACAACGCCGGCCACCCGGGCGTGGAAGAGCCCCACTTGCACGTGGTGTTGTGGAATATACCGGCTGATCAGAAAAGCCGTGTCGCCAAATGAGTGCGTTTGCCTGTAACCCCCGCCGTCGCAAGGTGTTGCTGGCGGGTGGAAGCCTGCTAATGCTGGCGCCCATTGTGCACCGGGCGCGAGCGGCGGAGGGTGTCGTCATTGATATGGCCGGAACGGCGTCCGGCGCCCATGTGTGGTTCCGGCCTCGCGGAGTGCGCCTGCGCCCCGGCCAGGCGGTACGCTGGGTAAATCGCGATGCCGGCAATGTCCACACCGTTACGGCCTATCACCCGGATAACGGAAAACCGCAGCGCATTCCAGTGCAAGCGGCATCCTGGAATTCCGGTTACCTGATGCCCGAGACCGACTTTGTCATGGTGTTCGACGTGCCGGGCGTTTATGATTATTTTTGTATCCCGCACGAGCAGGCCGGCATGGTGGGACGGATTGTGGTTGTTGGCGAAAGGCTGCCGGATCAGACGTATCCGGACACCGACGCCGCGCTGCCCCAGCAGGCACTGGCTGCATTCCCGTCGGTTGACGACATCATTCAGCATGGCCGCGTCAATTAGCCCATGGAGATTGCAATGGCCCGCACGAATGTGGTTTCCAAGTCAGAACCGTCTTCGAATGCCTCCGATGCCGAGTTGGTGATATTGGGCGCCCAAGGCAGTGACATGGCGTTTGAGTTCATTATGCGCCGGTACAACCGCCTCTTGTTCAGAACCGCACGCAGCATTGTAGATAACGACGCCGATGCGGAAGAGGTGCTTCAGGAAGCCTATATGCAGGCCTGGCAGGCACTGGGCCGTTTCCGTGCCGAGGCGAAATTGTCGACCTGGCTTGTTCGCATTGTTATTAATGCCGCGTTGGGCCGCCGGCGGCGACGCGGGGCCCAGCTGGTGCCGCTGAGTATCGACGCTGTCCTGGACCAACCCGAAATGCAGCGACTGCTCATGACTAACCCCAAGCAGCACCCGGACCAACACGCCATACGTGCCGAACTTCGTACCATGCTGGAAGCGCGCATCGACCAGCTGCCGGATATGTATCGCACCGTATTTATGTTGCGCGCTGTCGAAGAAATGACCACAGCTGAGGTAGCCGAGGCCCTGCAGCTGCCTGAAGCCACCGTGCGCACGCGATTTTTCCGCGCACGCAGCTTGTTGCGTGAAGGCCTTGCCTCGGACGTTGACGCCAGCCTTGACGAGGTGTTTGCGTTTGATGGCGAGCGTTGCGATCGTATCGTCAGTCAAGTGCTGGAAAAAATACGCAACGGCGGCGTCAAATCAAAAACGATGGATTAATCGCTTTCAGTGTTCCAAAGCCACCGCGCCGCGAAGGCGGTGTTCAGAAACATTGTCGGTGCACACTGCCGGCTTGATCGATCTGGAGTTTGTGTTTGGCAGTTTACAGAATGCGTTGCGCGGGCTGGCCTTGCAACCAGCGCATATAGGCGTCACGTGTGACGGATGACACCGCGTCCAGGGCTTGTTGATATTGCACCTGGTGGCGCACAGCCAGCCGGGCGTCGGCCAGTGACCGCGATTTACAGAACCAGTGACAGCTATGCTGGAACAAAAACAGTTCGGCCGACAAGTGGTACGCACGATCTTTGGCGTCAAGCTCATCGACGTTTTCTACCACATGCCGCAGGCCGGCGGCATGAATATGCAGTAAGTCGCGGAAGTCGCGCGTCAGCGATGGAAAGAATCTACCAAGGTAGGGCACACACAACGACAACACCCCCATGCGCGTGGCTTTTACGCTTTCCTTTTGCATGGTGCGTGCCAAGGTTTCTGCTTCCTCGGCGACGGCACGTTCGGTCTCAAAAAACGTATGGAATATTTGCAGCTGGCGGGTTTCGTCTTGTTCGTGAATGGCGCGGGTATAGCCCTCGGTAAGCGTCTTCATGTGCTGTTCTAGCCGCAGGCCGGAAAGGTGCTGGGCCAGCAAGGCAATATGCGCGCGCTGATAGTACAGCCGCAGCCCATGCCAGCCGACAAGACCGGCCACCAGGATGGTCAGTGTTTCCATTACTCACCGTGTTGTCGTGTAGCGCCAAAGCCGCCCCGTTAATTTTCATTGTCCAGAAGGGCGGGCCGTGCTTAATAGTACAACGTTGGGCGTGACGTTTCGTGGGCCATGTGCGTTCGCGTCAGCAT
>JAJUIY010000285.1 GCA_029267415.1 Alcaligenaceae bacterium | reverse complement strand
GGCCGGTATTGTGCATGCCGTGGTGTTGGTGGTGGTATTGCTGGTGTTGGCCCCGTTGGCGGCAAATATTCCATTGGCCACGCTGGCGGCCATCTTGTTTGTGGTGGCCTGGAACATGAGTGAAGCCCGTTTTGTGGTGCTGCTTGTCAAACGCGCGCCACGGGCCGATGTCATCATTTTGCTGGTCACGTTTTTCCTGACGATCTTTGCGGACCTGGTGGTGGCCGTCAATATTGGCGTGGTCCTGGCCATGCTGCACTTCATGAAACGCATGTCGGACAGCGTGGTGGTAAACCGCCAAACCGCCAAGGACTTGCGCTACGAGCTTGGCCCCTCCATGCCCGAACACTGGCCTGCCGGCGTAGAGGTTTACAGTGTTGAAGGCCCCTTCTTTTTTGCCGGTGTCGAGGCCTTGCAGCGCGCCATACACGATGCCGAATCTGACCCGAAAGTGGTCGTGGTGCGTCTGCGCTGGGTGCCGTTCATGGACGCCACCGGCCTGCATACGTTGCAAGACGTGGTGAGCAACCTGCAAGACCGTGGCGTGCGTGTCATGTTGGTCGAAGCCAATGCGTCCGTCGCGCGTAAGCTGAAAAAAATGGGCCTTACCGAACGGCTGGGTGAGCACAACGTCTTGCCGCACGTCGAAATGGCTTTCAATATTTTGCAGCAAGAGAAAGACCAAGCCAACAAGGCGCCGCACGCGTCAAGTGAAAGCGGCTCGCACGGTTCGCCGGCCCACCCGGCCGCAGCGCAGTAAGCGCCGTCCACTGCCTGCAATACGGTAGACGCCGTCTGTCGGCGGCAGGCCCAGCACCGGACTTGCCAATGACACCGTTGTTTATGGCGGCGTGTTGCCGCCGAGCGCTTACTTCAAGAAGATTGGATGCCTGCTATCAGTGCTTGGTGGACGTCATTGAGAAACTGCTGCGGGTCTGCAGGGGCCTCTGGCATCAAGGTATGCAAGGATGCCGCCCGTTCTGGCAGATAGCGGCGCGCGTTGCCCAACGCTTCTTCCAGCTGGTTGGCTTTTTGTGTGGCTTCGTCCACATCGGTGGCCACCAGCAGCAAGCCGTGCACCAGCACAACTTGCCGGAGTCTTCCGGTAGCGTCGGGCACGCGCCGCCATAGTTGGGCAGTGCCAGCCACCTTGCGTGGCGAGCCGTCGCCATCAAATGCCAGGTTAAAGCGCCCGTCGCAAAACGACCCTTCCACGGCTCGCGTGCAGGTGGCAATGCCAAACTGTCGGGCCGCACTGGCCATGATGTCGCATAAACGTTGGTAGGCCTGGACGGAATGGTCCAGGGGCGGGCCCTCGACCGCATACGCCAGGCTGATATTCAAGATACCCGGCCCTTGTGGCACGACTCCGCCGCCCGAATGCCGTACCGCCACGGGCCAACCTTGTTCGCCAAAACGCGACACGGTGGCCTCAAAAGTGTGTGACCGCTGATATGTGCGGGGCACCACCAAACCTTTTGCGGCTTGCCAGATACAGGCAACTGGCCCCCGCACGGCCGCGGTTTGCATCAGCGTTTCATCGAATCGGGGTTTGGGGTTGGTGTGGGGCGGGATGTCGTACAGCGTAAAACGCATGGCGATTAATAGTGGGGGTCGATAGGGTCGGCGCGTACGCCGGAAAATTCCTGGTCGCTCATGAACAGGTATCGGATGGCGTCAATAAAACCGCCAATTACGGCCAGTGGCGGGAATAAATACAGAAGAATCAGATAGCCTACACCCCAGCCGATTTGGCCAATATAGAAACGGTGTGCCCCCAGCCACCCCAAAAAAATGGCCAGCACAATGGCGATTTTGCGGTTGACACCGGGCTTGTGAAGCTGGTTTCCCTTGCTACGCACCACCCACAGCCAGACAGGTATCGTCAGCACCAGCGCCAATATGACTTTGGCTGTGTGGGCTTCCACATACGCTTTCAGCGCGACGAAAACATCGGAGAAATTGTGTATGACCACGCCAGTGATGTGCGAGATCCAG
>JAJUIY010000038.1 GCA_029267415.1 Alcaligenaceae bacterium | reverse complement strand
GGCGCAGCCGTGCCCGCAGCACGGCGTCAGGCTGCCAGCGCGACAAATCGTAGCCATTGTGCACCACTCGCATTTTGTGCCGATCGTAGCCCCACTCGCAATGGCGCGCGGCGGCGTTTTGGGCGCAGGCCACCACCACGCAGGGGATCACGCGCGACAGGGGTGCACAAACGGCAGCCAATACCCGCGACACACGACTGCTCTTTGCCAGGTCCGCCCCGGAGTTGCGTATACCCCACGACACCGCCCGTATCCCTGCCAGACGTGTTACCAGCCCGCCGACCAGGTCGGCATGGTACATCCATGTCTGCACCACATCGGGACGTACACCACGCAGCAAGCGCCACAACCGGACGGGGCCGGCAACCACCCCTTGGGCGCTCGTCATGTCAAGTGTGTGTACCACTACCCCGGCCTGGCGCAGGCGTGGGCCAAAAACACCCTCGTCGCCCATGCTGACCACGATGTGCTCGGTGTTCTGTCGGGGCGCGGTCACCAAGCGGTACAACACGGTTTCTGCGCCGCCTTGCCCCAAGCCGGAGATAATATGCACGACCAGTAACGGTTGGCCTTGACCATTCACAGGTTTCACTTTTGCATCGGCATCAAGGGGCGTGCCATGTCCATCGCCACGACCCGGCATCGCGGCTGAATCCGCATCCTGAGATATGTCTTGTGCAGTGGAATCAAGCGACATGGTCAGCTCTTGGTACATGGGCAACCCGTCGAAACACATCGTCCCACTGTTTCAGCACAATGGGCAAGCCGTAGCGCCGGCGTACGGACGCTTGCGCGCGCATGCCCAGTGTCCAACGTAGCGCTTCATCGGCCATCACGTTGTGCATGGCGTCTTGCAATGCCGTTGCATTTTCCATGGGTACGAGAACGGCATCTCGCCCGTCCCGGCTTAGCTCGGCCGGCCCGCTGGGGCAATCCAGCGCGATACAAGGCAAGCCCAGTGCCATCGCTTCAAGCAACACGTTGGGAAAGCCTTCCACGCGCGATGTCATGACAAACATATCAGCGGAAGATAACGCATCCCACGGCTGCGGCGTACGCCCCGCCAACCGCACCCGCCTCTCAAGACCCAACGTCTTTATTTGAGCCTGCAAGGCTTCCCGCTGCGGACCATCACCCCAGATGGTCAGACGCCATTGCGGAAATTCAGCAGCCAGGGTGGCAAAGGTGTCAATTAACATATCAAACTGTTTGGCAGGTACCAGCCGGCCCATCGCGACCGCCTCATACCCTTTTGCCTGGGTCGTGCACGATGCCGGCGCCGACCGGGTGAGCAATTCGTCAGGCAAGGGATTGGGAATGACGGTGACGTCACGCACACCGGGCACCTGGGCTTTCAGGGCCGGTACCCCGGCCTGTGTCTGCATAACCACCGCGGCCGCCTGGCTATATAACTTTCGACGCAACATCCGCAATAGCCGCCCAGCGCTCTGACTATACGCGGGGTGCGTGCGCTCGGACACGACCACCGGCACGCGCAGGCCCATTGTGGCAATCAGGACGTTGACGTTCACGTTGGTCAGAAATGACACCACCACGTCCGGTTGTTCGCGCTGCACCAACGCGCGTATTACCCGCCACTTCGACACCCCAGGCAGCCTTCCCAAAGGCCCCGTGGGCATGTGTTCGGCCAGCCTTACCAAGCGCACTTGATCGGCAAGCGCGTAAAACGGATCATGCTTTGTCAGCCAGGTTGGCGCCAGCAACACCGTGTCTCCGCGGCGCGCCCAGGCGCTGGCCAGGGTGGTGGCGACACGCTCTGCCCCGCCTGCATTCAGTGAACTGACGAAGAACAGGATCTTCATTCGAATATTTTTCCCCACAGCGTCATGATACGAGGCATGGAAAAGCGATCGCGCACATCCACCGCACGCCGCGCCAGTGCGACACGCTTTTCGGGGTGAGCCATCAAGTCAGACATATAAGCCGCCAATGCATCGGTGTCATCGGACGGATTCACCAATACGCCATCAATGCCGTCGCGGATAATTTCACGCGGCCCGGTATCGCAATCGACGGCCACCGCGGCCAACCCCGATGCCATGGCTTCCAGCAGCGTATTCGACAAGCCCTCCATACGCGAACTCAGGACATAAAGGTCGGCAGATTGGTACCAGTCACTGATATTGCCCACGCGGCCGGGCAGGCTAATGCGTGCGGTCAGGTCAAGGTCTTGCACCTGTGCCTCAAGCGCGTCGCGGCTATCGCCTTCGCCCAAGATCACCAGGTCCCAGTCGGGAAAACGGTCTGCGATGGATGCAAAGGCGGTGATCAGACGGTCAAAGCCCTTCACCGGGTGAAGACGGCCCACCGCCAGCACTCGAAAACGGTCTCCACGAGCCGGGGGTTCGACCACCGGGTCGCCGCCCTGCAACGGCCAGCGTACCGCGTTGGGAATCACGGCCAGCCGCGAGCCCGGTACATGCTGCTCAATCCACCGGGCCGTACCGTCCGTAAGCGCCACAACCCGGTGTGCACGGGGATACGCCCACTGGCGCAGACGTTGCCACACCCGGGGTAGACGCTGGGAGGGAGGATGCGCATGCTCGGTGGCGATCACCCGACAATTTAATCGCCAGGACGCCAACGTGAGCAAAATGGAGGATGTCGTCATCATGCCCAGTACAACGGTAGGCCGCTCGCGACGCAACAATCGACGCAAGCGCCACAGGCGACGCACGTTTGCCCAGAGACCGCGCACACCGCCGCCACTGTCGCCCGCCGTACCCAGTGAATGCCGGGTTACCCGCGGGTCAAGGGTATACACATCCGATTCCGGGCCGGCCTGCGTCACCACCGTGACCTTTACCCCCCAATCTGACCACCAGGCGCTCATGTCGGCCACCACCCGTTCAGCACCGCCCCCGCGAAGCGAATGAATAAAAATCAGCAAGTGAGGCGACCTTCTTGATTGATTCACCATAATTTCCGAAAACAACAGCAGTTGTCCGGCGCGGTCGCGCGCCGTCAGGCGCTTTCACGCGCTGTGGGCGCCACCGGGCGCGCCGCTGCCAAGACATAGCAACAATACGAAACCAGATACATTACCGCGGTGGCCAGCATAATGCCGGCCGGCCCCATCGCCGGCGCCAATACTTGGTTCATCACGGCTTTGGCCAGAAAATTGGCCACGGCAATGCCCGCCATCACACGGTAGCGTCCCTGACTGGCCAACAACTGCACCAAGATCAGAACGCCAAAATAAAACGGCATTTGCAGCAGGCCCCACCGGACCACGTGAGCAACCGCCTGCGTGTCGGCGGCGGTAAATGCCCCCCGCTCAAACAGCAGAGCCACCCCCCAGGGAGCCAGCAACCAGCCGGCCACCGTCACCGCTGCGCCGGCCGCCAGCATAAAAACCGACCATCTCAGTGCGGTATTGCGCGCATGCACAGGGTCTCCGCGGCTTTGGATATCGGCAAGCACCGGCAGGGCCGCCCGACCCACGGAGGCGGCGCCCACCCCCAATAACAATGACAGCAAGCGAGTGGCATAGCCGATGGTCGCATTGGCGTTGGCACCAAGATTGGCAGCGGTGTATTGGTCGATAGGGCCCACGAAGCTCATGGCCACCTGCCCCACCAACATAACTCCGGCTGCCGCCATGATGCCGGTCCAATACGGCGACTCCAGCCCGATCCGCGGGCGGGCACGAACGCCATCCGCCCGATTGGCCAACGCCAGCAGCCACACCGCCTGGATGATATACCCCAACAGCGTGCCCCACAGCAACGGCCCCAGGTCGGCCCCGGTCCCCGCCGCCAATACCAGCACCAGAATGGCAACGGCCGGGACACTGTCCAGCAACGTATTGATATGGCGCTCGTGTGCACGCAGGCGCGCGGCGTTCAGACCCGTCAGCAGCGTCAGCAACGCGGCTGGGGCAAACGCCAACATCAAGTGGCCGCTCATGTCTTGCACGTGCGCCGGCAATGCGCCGCCTGCCCAACGCAACACCCAGGGCCACACCACGTATAACACCACCGCTAACGCGAGGCCGCCCAGCAACACCATGCCCAGCAGTTCGCCCAAAAAGCGCGCACGCGCCGGGCGGGCGGTCTTGCGCACCTGTACCAGTACCGGAATTAGCACGACGGACAACGCGCCCACGATGGTCACTGGCAGCCAACTGGCCATGACCAGCGTAAACTGATAGGCATCGACCACGTCGCTGATGCCGTAGCGCCAAGCTACAGCCATTTCTTTGAAGGCGCCAAATACCTTGCCCAGCAGCAAGAACGCCGCCACGCGCATCGCCCCTGATGCGATGCGACGGTGATCAGAATGCAGCGATCGGAGACGGAGAAAGACGCTTTTCAATTCACCGCAGGAACTGCGTATACCAAGGCATGGAGACTTCAAGCCCGCGCACGATATCGTTCAGCGGCTCGTAGCCCAATAATTCTTTGGCTTTGCTGATATCGGCCTGCGAATGGCGCACGTCGCCGGGGCGGAAATCGGCATAGACCGGGGGTCGCGAATAATCGATACCGTGGTTGGCCAGTGCCCTGGACAAGTAGTCGAACAGTTCTTCCAGCGTGGTGCGCGCGTTGTAGGCAACGTTATAAACCTGATTGACGCCTTCGGGCTGCGCCAGGGCCGCCAGAATATTTGCCTGCACGACGTTATCAATATGGCAGAAGTCGCGGCTGGTCTGGCCATCACCGTTGATGATGACATCCTCGCCGCGGATCATGGCGGCAATCCACTTCGGGATGACGGCGGCATACGCGCCTTCCGGGTCTTGTCGCTTGCCGAATACGTTGAAGTAGCGCAGCCCAATGCTGCCAAAGCCATACGACCGGGCAAACACATCGGCGTAGAGCTCATTCACAAATTTGGTGACAGCATACGGCGACAGCGGACGTCCGATGCGGTCTTCTACCTTGGGCAATGCCTCGTGGTCGCCATAGGTGGAACTGGATGCAGCATAGACAAAGGCGCTGACCTTTTCGTCGCGTGCGACCACCAGCATATTCAGAAATCCGTTGATATTGACGTCGTTGGAGGTGATGGGGTCGGCCAGCGAGCGCGGCACCGATCCCAGCGCAGCCTGGTGTAGCACATACTTCACGCCCTTGACCACGGTCCGGCATGTATCAAGGTCGCGGATGTCGCCTTCGTGAAAGGTGAAGCGGGCCCATTGTTCCGGCGTGACCGTGGCCTTGACCTCGTCCAGATTATGCGCGTAACCCGTGGCGAAGTTGTCGAGCCCCACCACGTGTTGATCCATGGCCAGCAATGTTTCGAGAAGATTGGAACCGATAAACCCCGCACAGCCGGTAACCAGCCAAGTGGCGGGCTGGTCTTTTAACTGCTGCAAGGCCTTCTGATATCGCGTCGTCATGGTGATACCTGCTTGTTGAACGGTCGTGATGGTTTAAAGGCGCAAATCGACGTCATTGGCGTCAAACAGATATTTCAGGTCGTAGAGTACGTGCTGCGGCCGGCCCAGAGCGCGGATGGCGTCCAGCCCCATTTCGGCAAACTGGCGGTGACCCACAGCAAGCACAATGCCGTCATAATCACCTTCTGACAGATCGGTAACGAGCTCGATGCCGTACTCATTTTTTGCGCTTTCCGGATCCACCCAAGGGTCGTACACGTCCACACGCACACTGTACTCGCCCAGCTCTTGAATAATATCGACCACGCGCGTGTTGCGCAGGTCCGGGCAATTTTCTTTAAAGGTAAGCCCCATCACCAGAATACGGGCACCCTGCACCTGTATGCAGCGCTGGGTCATAGCTTTGACAAGCTGCGACGCCACATAGGCGCCCATGGAATCGTTGAGTCGACGCCCCGCCAGAATGATCTCCGGATGGTAGCCAATGGCCTGCGCCTTATGCGTGAGGTAATAAGGGTCGACACCAATGCAGTGCCCGCCCACCAGACCTGGCCGGAACGACAGGAAGTTCCACTTGGTTTCCGCCGCCTCAAGTACCGCCTGCGTATCGATCCCCAAACGATTGAAAATAAGCGCCAATTCGTTGATCAGGGCAATATTGACGTCGCGCTGGGTGTTTTCGATCACCTTGGCGGCTTCAGCGACGCGTATGGACGGCGCCTTGTGCGTCCCGGCCGTAATAATCTGCCCGTAGAGTGTGTCAACCAGATCCGCCACCTCGGGGGTAGAACCGGAGGTCACCTTCTTGATCGTGGTGAGGCGGTGTTTTTTATCCCCTGGGTTGATGCGCTCGGGGCTGTAGCCCACGAAAAACTCCTCGTTGAAGCGCAAGCCCGATACCGAGGCCAACACCGGCACGCAAACCTCTTCAGTGGCGCCGGGGTAAACCGTGGATTCGTAAATGACAATATCGCCACGCTTGAGCACTTTGCCCAAGGTTTCGCTGGCCCGGATCAGGGGCGTAAGGTCGGGTTGCTTGTACGCATCGATAGGTGTAGGTACGGTGACGATGAACACGTTGGCCGACGCCAGCGCCGACGTGTCGCTGGTGACGCTAAGGCCCGTCGCCTGCGCCAGCTCGGCATCGTCGACTTCCAGCGTGCGATCACTGCCGCGCCGAAGCTCGGCCACCCGCTCGTCATTAATATCAAACCCCACAACGGGACGATGTTTGCCGAACTCGACGGCCAATGGAAGGCCCACATAGCCCAGGCCAATGACAGCGAGTTTCACATCTTCTATTTGCAACGTTGTACTCCTGGATGAGTCGCGCCAGCGGACGGCGACGGAACAAATTATTTTTTACGATCAAGGCGGCCGATGGATGGAAGCAACAACCAAGCCGGGCGCCGCCACGACACCAGGCGTCGATACAGCCAGATGTAGACGGCGGAAAACACCACGAGACTGCCACACAATATCCACGCATTGTCCCACCAGATCGTGGCGGGCACCAGACCGATCAGAGCCAGCAACCACAGGTAAGGGGACGTCATGGCGTTGCACAGCGCCGGAACCGCGTGACGCCGGTCGCGGCTGAATGTCACCCGGACCAGCCGCCTGAAAACCAACTGATGCAAATGTAACGCATCCGGCTGATCAACGGGTGTGCCGCGCTTGAATCGGCGACGCCAAATGGAGAACATGGTTTCGAAAACGGGGTAAAACAGCACGGCAAGCGCGTAGAACGGCGACACCCCGGGATTGCGCACGACCAGCTGCACAGCCAGTTCCGCCAACATAAAACCCAGGAAATAGGCACCGCCATCACCCAGGAAAACGCGCCCGAATGGGAAGTTCCATACCAGAAACCCCAGCGTGGCGCAGGCCAGCGAGGTGGCAATCAAAGAAATGGGAATGTCACCCACCTGCAACGCCACCAGGGCCAATGAGGCGGCCATGAGCGTGGCGATCATGCCGGCGAGCCCATTCATCCCGTCCACAATGTTCAAGGCGTGGGTACAGCCGCCCACCGCGAACATGGTAAACAGCAACGAAACGGGCCAATACGACAATAGCCAGTCCGCCCAGACGATACCCACCCGGGACACACCCCCCACCAGCCACCATGCAATGGCCGCAGAGATCAGGGCGGCGAGCAAGCGCTTGCTGGCGCCCACGTCTTTTGTGATGTCTTCAAGCAGACCGGCTACAAACACGGGCAAGGCAGCAATGAACAGCACGGGCCACAGCCACGTAAGCGTCATATTGCGCGGGCCAAGCACCAGCAGGCCGGCCAGACTGCCGGCGACCACAGCCAGGCCACCCACGCGTGGCGCGGCCCGTGTGTGCATGGCCTGGGGTTTATTGGTGTCAGAATCGCCTGTGTATCGGCCGTGCCAGCGCTCCGACATAACAATCAGACCACCCACCATGAACGCCACGATACCGATATAAAGCCAGCTGAATGATTCCCAAAGTTGAGGCGAGTTCACAACACTCCTGTACATACCGACAAACAAGACACGCCTTGCGGCGAGCCCCTATTATCAACAGTATTTGTAACACCCTGTCGACAAGGCGCTTTCAAGTTGAAACAAGACATGTAACTCAGTGGGTCCTGAGTGAAGATTGGTGGCAACGAAGGCGTCGGATCAAGACGCGTCAATGCGGCTGGATTGGGGGGAAATAAGGGGGCGGTTGGCGATAGGCAAAAAAAACCCGAGATCAAGAGATCTCGGGCAAAATCCACCAAAGGAGGAGGGTGGAGGAGACAACCTTGGCATGTCGGGCCATTGACTTTGTTGGCCGGCCGCGTTGACTTGTTTTGCAGCCTGTTTCGACATCCGATAATTGAAGTTTACCCCAGCTTTTTGTGCAATGCAAGAAAAACTTCAATTTTTTTGGTAACCGTTGTTTTGCGGGTAGCGCCCTATGGGCTTAAGACCACAAAACCGTGTCGATGTCATTAGTATAAACCCTTGAAAAAAATTATGCCAGCTTTTTTTAAAAACGATAAGCCGTCGTTGTCATGACGCGGGACATCAGCCGCATTGAAAGGCGAACAGGCAGCGGCAAACGGCTGGCGCCGTGATCTTCAGCGGTGGTCCGGTGCATCATTTCGTCGTCGCGCATTTGTGCCACAATGGCGCGCGAACGCACATCCTGTGCGGGCAAGCGCTCGATATGGCTGTTCAGATGCTCTTCAACCTGCCGCTCGGTTTCGGCCATGAAGCCAAGGTTATGACGCGTGCCGGCACGACTGGCCACTACGCCTAACGAGAACGATGCCGCGTACCAAAATGGGTTAAGCACGCTTTGCCGACTGGACAGTTCAAGCAGGCGCTCGTTACACCAAACCAAATGGTCCACTTCCTCAGCCGCCGCTTGCAGTAATACCCGCTGAATTGCTGCATCGCGACAAAAGAGTGCCTGGCCGCGATACAACGCTTGTGCGCAGACCTCACCGACATGGTTGACACGCATCAGACCGGCAGCGTGGCGCTGCTCATCCGGGGTCAGCGCCGGTGGCGCATCCGGGCTGTCGGCGGGTGGCATTTTGCCCGCCGGGTTGGGCCGGGATGCCGGCATGGAGCCGTCAAGCACTTGCAAAGCACGCCCGGCTTCCGTCAGGACACGGTCAATCAGCGACTGACGCCGGAAATATTGTCCGCGTGGTTCCGTTTGCCTGGCTCCGGAGGCATCTGCATGCGTGTAAGTAACGTGTTGTGTTGTCATGGTTCCTCCCCTGTTGACACCTGCCTCGCGGCCAGCAATTTCCTGCTTCCACAGTATAACCAGCACGCGCCATACCCAAGCCCCCTCCAAGCAGGCCGCGGCCTGAAAGCGTAATATATAGCCCTTGTTATTTGCAAAAATTCAGCTGCTGAAACAGGAGTCTTCAAAAATGGAGTGCACGATCAACTGGACCGGTCCGCAGGGCATGCTGTTTGTGGCCAAGACGGGCAGCGGCCATGTTACTGCTATGGACGGTGCCCCCGAGGGCGGCGGCAACAACCTGGCGCCGCGCCCCATGGAAATGATGTTGGCCGGCGCCGGAGGTTGCGCTGCCTACGATGTCGTCCTGATTCTGAAACGGGGTCGTCACGAGGTGCTGGGCTGCGACGTCACACTCACCAGCGAGCGCGCCGACACCGACCCCAAAGTGTTCACTCGCATTCATTTCGCCTTCACAGTGAGCGGGCGTAACCTGCCGGCCGCTGCCGTTGAGCGCGCGGTCAAACTGTCGCACGACAAGTATTGCTCGGCATCAGCCATGCTGGGCAAAACGGCCGAAATCACTTGGTCGGTCATCGTCAACGAAGCCCCCTGACGCCCAACGGAGAGATCAATGCGTTTCAAAATCAACAAGCAGGATGCCTGGGCGTCGGCATTGCTATGCGCCCTGGGCCTGTTCGTTGTAGTTCACGGAAGTAGCTACAGCCTGGGCACCCTTTCACGCATGGGTCCTGGTTTTTTCCCCGTGGCACTGGGTGTACTCCTTATATTCCTGGGGGTGTTGAACCTGTTTACTTCGGGTCACACTGCGGATGACGAGGCAGACGAGACGCTGACTGCCCCACCGGATTGGCGCGGTTGGCTATGTATTATCGGTGGCGTCGTCGCCTTCATCGCCGTGGGCAAGTACGGCGGTTTGGTACCGGCCACATTGGCGCTGGTTTCTATTTCGGCATTGGGGGACCGCAGCCACACCCTGCTCTCTGCCCTTGCCCTGGCGGTGTTTGTCACTATCTTGGGCGTCGTGATCTTTTCCTGGGGGCTCGACCTGCAGTTTCCGTTGGTCCGCTGGGGTTAAGCCATGGAGATCATTACTGACCTGATCCACGGTTTCGGCGTTGCCTTGCAACCCTACAACCTGATGTGGGCCGTGTTCGGCGTGTTTGTGGGCAACCTGATCGGGGTATTGCCAGGGCTTGGCGTGCTTGCCACCGTCTCCATCCTGATGCCGCTTACCTACACCATGACACCCACCGCCGCACTCATCATGCTCGCCGGCATTTACTATGGCGCGCAATATGGGGGTGGCATTACCGCAATCATGCTTAACCTGCCGGGTACACCTTCTCACGCGGTGGCCTGTCTGGACGGTAACCCCATGGCTCGCCAGGGCAAAGCCGGCTCGGCGCTGTTCATGCTGATGCTGTCATCATTTGTGGGTGCCACCTTTGGTATCTTGGCCATGATGCTGTTCTCGCCATGGCTGGTGAAGGCAGCGCTAAAATTCGGACCGGCCGAATACTTCTCGATGATGATGCTGGGGCTGCTGGCGGGCGCCACCCTGGCGAAAGGGTCGGCCGTCAAAGGCGTCGCAATGGTGATAGTTGGTCTGATCCTGGGCGTGGTGGGCACAGATGTGAACACGGGGATTGCACGTTTTGATTTCGGGGTGCCTGAACTTCAGGACGGCCTGCAAATTGTAGCCCTGGCCATGGGGCTGTTCGGAATCGCGGACTTTCTGAAAAACGTGAACCACGTGACCACCGACAACTCTAAGCTGGCCGGCAAAGTATCGTCGCGCTCCCTGCGTCCGCAGAAAGGGGATATCAGACAATCGCGTGGCGCCCTGGGCCGCGGAACGCTCATCGGCTCGGCCTTTGGCGTGTTGCCTGGCACTGGTCCCACCATCGCGTCATTCATTTCCTACGCCACCGAGAAAAAGGTCGCCAAAGACCCGTCGCGCTTCGGTCGGGGCGCCGTCGAAGGTATTGCCGGGCCGGAAGCCTCTACCAGTGCATCAACGCAAACCAGCTTCATTCCTACGCTTACCCTGGGTATTCCCGGCGATGCCGTCATGGCGTTAATGTTGGGCGCCCTGATTATTCACGGCATACAGCCGGGCCCCCGCATGATGGTAGAGCACCCTGAAATGTTCTGGGGCCTGCTCGCCAGTTTTTGGGTGGGCAACATCCTGCTTTTGATGCTTAACCTGCCCCTGATCGGGATGTGGGTCCGTGTCTTGTCTGTCCCGTTCAAGTACCTGTACCCCGCCGCGCTGTTCTTTGTCTGCGTGGGCGTGTACAGCACCAATAACAACCTGTTCGACATCTGGATGGTGCTGCTGTTTGGCGTTGCCGGCTATGTGTTCATGCGTCTGGGCTTCGAAGCCGCCCCACTGCTGCTTGGGTTTGTGCTGGGGCCCATGGTGGAAGAAAACTTCCGACGCGCCTTGTTGTTGTCGCGTGGCGACCTGATGGTGTTTATTGAACGCCCCATCAGCATGGCATTTGTGTTCGCAAGCGTGCTGCTGATCGCGGGCCTGGTTTATTCGTCATGGCGCAGCCAGCGTACGCGCCGAGCCGCCAGCGCGGTTGCACAAACCGGATCTGACGGCGCATTGCACAAATAACGGCACACTTCCGCCCGCAGGCCGGGCGGGGGAGCGGTTACGGCATTATTGCGCCCCATCAAACCGAAAACGGGTATGCAATGGGGTCGTGATGTTGGTAGCCGGTCACGTCAAAATCATCCACTGTCACCCAGGTTTCCAAGTCTTCCAGGGTTTTGATATCCGGGTTGATATGAAACTGTGGTGACGGATAGGGATTGCGCTTCAGCTGCACATTTTTCATGAGATCAAGTTGGTCTTCATAAATGTGGGCATTCACTATTTTGTGAAAGGCAAGCCCCGGTTTATGCCCGGTTATTTGAGCCATCACCGCCAGGAAGAAGTACACCTGCACCATATTGAAGGTAAGCCCCAGCGGCACGTCGCAGCTGCGCTGCGTACTGTTCAGGTACAGCGTATCACCAAGCAGTGAAAAATGGTGGCTATAAAGGCAAGGGCGCAGGCACCCCATATGAAAGGCACCGGGATGATAAAAGGTGTAGATTTCACCGCGGTCGTCCCGGCCGGCTCGCAGGTTGTCATACACTTTCCGCAGCAGATCAACGCTGCCGCCATCAGGCTTGGGAAAATTGCGCCCCACCTTGCCGTAGATGAAGCCGCAATCGTCCTCGCCTTTGCGGTAGGGGTTGTTAAGCCAGGCCTGGTTGTGGTTGGCGTTGGCATCCCAGGTGCGCGTACCGGCGCGGCGGAAATCAGCCGCGTTATCGTAGCCCCGGATGTATCCCAGCATTTCTGCGATGGCGGCCTTATAGAAGCTTTTTCGGGTGGTTACCAGGGGAAACTGACCGTCAGCCACGTTATAGGTGAGGTCGGCATTGATTACCGTCAGGCAACGCTTGCCCGTACGTTCGTTTTCCACCCATACGCCGTCATCCACTATCCTTTGACAAAGCTGAAGGTACTGCTTCATATCGACCCCTGAAAATGCCTGACTACAACCTGTTGAAGTATAACGTCCCGCCCGAGTGTGCAGAGCAGGTTGCTGCTACTATGAATCTCTGCGCTTTCCTTTATTTTGCCTGTCTATGAACAAACCTTGCATTCAGTTGGTCGTCGCGTACAGCCGCAACCGCATCATTGGAAAAGACAACGCCCTCCCCTGGCGCCTGCCTTCGGACTTGGCCCACTTCAAGCGGGTCACCATGGGCAAGCCCATCATTATGGGACGCAAGACGTGGGAGTCGCTGGGGCGGCCGCTGCCCGGACGCCCTAACCTGGTCGTTAGCCGCAACCCCTCGTACAGCGCCCAGGGCGCCACGGTCTACGCCACTCTGGACGATGCGCTGGGCGCCTGTCATGACGCTGCCCACGTTTGCATAATTGGTGGCGAACAACTTTTTCGCCTTGCCTTACCCCTGGCGCACGAGATTATTGCTACCGAAATTGGTGTCGACATTGACGGTGACACGTGGTTTCCGGCCGTAGACCCGACGCAATGGGAGCAAGTACAGCGCGAACCCCAACCGGCCGAAAACGGTCTGCCCTACGACTTTGTGCTTTATCGGCGACGTCAAGGCTGAATCCACCGAAAAAACAACAACCTGACGCACCGCTCATCGCCGAAAAATGGCACGACGCGGTCGGCCCTCGCGCGCGCACCCTTGCACTGACCTGTACAACTTAACGCTTGCAACCTGTACAGATCACGTTTTATTGACCAACCGTATATGTTCAATTGCGGAACGGCCGACGAGAATATCCCCATCATCTATACCCATTCTCTGAGGCCGACATGACCAGCCAAGCTAACCGACCTGATCTTTCCAACCTCTGGATGCCGTTTACCGCCAACCGCCAGTTCAAATCCAGCCCCCGGCTGCTGGCCAAGGCCAAGGGCATGTATTACACCAGCACCGATGGGCGCCAGATTCTGGACGGCACGGCCGGACTGTGGTGCGTCAACGCGGGACACGGCCGCCAGGAAATCATTGACGCCATCGCCAAACAAACCGCCGAACTGGACTACGCGCCCAGTTTCCAGATTGGCCATGAGGCCTCATTTCGCGCCGCGACCGCCGTGGCGCGCTGCATGCCCGAAGGCATGGACCGCATCTTCTTTACCAACTCCGGCTCGGAGTCGGTGGATACGGCGCTAAAAATTGCCCTGGCCTACCACCGGGCCCGGGGTGAAGGCCACCGCACCCGCCTGATCGGTCGTGAGCGCGGCTACCACGGCGTTGGCTTTGGCGGTATTTCAGTAGGCGGCATTTCGCCCAACCGCCGCACCTTTGCCAACTCGCTGATACCCGGGGTGGATCACATCTGCCATACCCACGATCTCGAGAAAAACGCATACAGCCGCGGACAACCTGAATGGGGCGCCCACTTTGCCGACGATCTGGAGCGCATCGTGGCCCTGCACGATCCGTCCACCATTGCCGCGGTCATCATCGAGCCTATGGCGGGATCAACCGGCGTACTGGTTCCACCCAAAGGGTATCTGGAACGTCTGCGGGCGATCACCGAAAAATACGGCATCTTGCTGATTTTTGATGAAGTCATCACCGCGTTTGGCCGCTTGGGCGCGTCAACCGCCAGCGACCTTTTCGGGGTGAAGCCCGACCTGGTCACCTTGGCAAAAGGCATCAGTAACGCGGCAGTACCGGCCGGCGCCGTCGCTGTGCGCCGTGAAATTCATGATGCCATTCTGGCCGCTGCCCAAACAGGTATTGAGTTTTTCCATGGCTATACTTATTCGGCGCACCCCCTGGCCACGGCGGCGGTCATGGCCACGTTGAACATCTACCAGCAAGAACAATTGTTTGAACGCGCTGCTGGCTTGTCAGGCATGTTTGAAGACGCGGCCCACGCACTGCGTGGCACACGCCACGTGATCGACGTCCGCAACATTGGGCTGGTGGCGGGCATCGAACTGGAACCCCGGGCGGGCGCTCCGGGCGCGCGCGCCGCAGAAGTGTTCCACAAATGTTTCGACAAAGGCCTGCTGGTGCGCTATACCGGCGACATCCTGGCGATCTCGCCTCCGCTGATTATCGAAGAAAACCAGATTGATCAGATATTCAGCACCCTGGCAGACGTGCTGAATACCGTTGACTAGACAAGCGCTTGGACGACGGCCTGCGCACGCAGCGCCGCGCGCCGGGGAGCGCCACACCCGCCTGGCGCGCGCAGGCCACTTACGGTGCGGTGTTGTTTAGTCCTCGGCCGTGGCGTCGTAGTCGTCGGCGTCCAGCAACTCGTCCAGCTCATCACGATCGTCGGGGCGCAACTTGAAAATCCAGGTATCGAACGCGGCCTCGTTGATCAAGGCGGGGTCGTCGCTAAGTGCCTCATTGAACGCGACAATTTCACCGCTGACGGGCGCATGGATGTCCGACGCCGCCTTGACGGATTCGACCACGCCGGCCGGTTCACCGGCCATCAAGCGAGCGCCCACGCGGACATCGCCCACAAAGACCAAATCGCCCAATTGCTCCTGGGCCAATTCGGTAATTCCCACTTCGAGCACGCCCTGATTTTCGCGTACCCATTCGTGTGTTGCCGCATACCGGCGGTCATTTGGTGACGACATACTTTGCTCCTTCGATGAAATATTAAGAAACGCGCTGCAAGGCGCGTCCGCACGCAACGCCCGAGGCCCAGCCCCACTGGAAGTTGTAGCCGCCCAACCAGCCGGTCACGTCCAGCGCTTCGCCCACTATATACAATCCGGGCACCTTGCGGGCCTCCATGGTCCGCT
>JAJUIY010000161.1 GCA_029267415.1 Alcaligenaceae bacterium | reverse complement strand
TGAGCGTCTGGGCTTGTTCTTGCAGCTGATACAACTGCGGATCGGTGGCGTGGTAAGTGTATACCCACGCCGCCCCGGATTCGACCATGGCGGCGTTGGCGTCAATGCCGTTGCAATACACACGCCCCAGACGCCGGTTGTAGTCGTCGGCGCCATAATCGCGCACAATGGCCGTGGCCCCCACCGGGCAAATAGAGCGTAAAAATTCACGAGACCTTGTGCCGTGCACTTGGTCCAGTTCGGGCGCGTCAATCTGGTGCAGGCGAATTCGCAAGGTATCGCGAAACCCCGGGCATCGCACCCGCATACTATCACCGTCGTGCACCGACGTTACCGTGCAGTGGCGCTCAACAAAGTCAGGGGCTTCGCCTTGCCCTTGCGCGTCAGGCTGGCTATCTGGTTTCAGCAGGCCCGGTTCGCCCGGGGTGGATTGTGTGGCGCCAATAACACTGTCATTGCCTGGCACGCGCGAACCGGCGTGCGCCAACCCCCCAGGCACGGCCGCCGAAAGGGCCATGACAGCCGTTGCCAAAAAAACTGCGTAAACCCCACCCCTCCAGCGCATCAGCGATAGCTCCTGTTTTTAATCACATTTTTGCGTGCACCAGCCATTGATCTTGAACGGTGACGGCAGTAAAAACAAGGGGCCATTGTACCGATTGGCTCGCTATTGTCCCCAGAGATTCACAATTTCTTTCAGGGTTACTACTTAAGCTAGAAAGAAAATCAAGAAAATCATGTAACACACTAATATTGTTAGCACTTTATCTGTTAATATTTGTTCAGAACAAACAACCGGCCCCTCCTATGCTTTGTCCCGCAAAACTACGCCCGCTGTGGCGCCGTACTGGCGTTGTGTTGTCGGCCGTGCTGGTGCTTGCGCTGGGTGCTTCGCAGCCCTCCTACGCCCAACAAGCCTCTGCTGATCAAGCCGATACCGCTTTGCGTCTTCGCATGGTGCAACGCCAAAACCTGCATGACGCCACCAATGGGCGCGCCCCGGCAACGGGCAGTATCCGGGTCGGGGTGCGTAACAATGGGCTGTCGTCCGATGTGGTGGTCAAGCGCCGGCAAGCCCCCACGGTCGAACCTCTCATCAAATCGGCCCAGCTAAACTCTGAAGCCGTGTATGTGCAAGAGCTCGGTTCCGACACAGTGTTGTACGACAAAAACAGTACCGATATCCGCCCCATTGCCTCTATTTCAAAGTTGATGGCGGCCCTGATTGTGGTGGAAGCCGGGCTGCCCATGGATGAAATCCTTACCATTACCTCCGACGATGTCGATCGCTTGCGTCATTCGCGTTCGCGGTTGCCTGTGGGCACCAAACTTAGCCGCGGCGACCTGCTGCATCTGTCGTTGATGTCATCTGAAAACCGGGCGGCCCATGCGTTGGGGCGCCATTACCCGGGGGGTATGCCGGCATTTGTGCGCGCCATGAATGACAAGGCCCGGGCACTGGGCATGCGCCATACCCGTTTTGTTGAGCCCACCGGCCTGTCGGCCGAAAACGTGTCCACCGCACGCGACCTGGTAAAACTGGTTCAGGCCACCGCCCAGCACCCGCTTATCCGGCACTACAGCACCAACAGCCAGTACGACGTCACCCTGTCGCGCGGGCGCCAGCTGGCCTACCGCAATACCAACCGGCTGGTGCGTAACGACACCTGGGATATCCAACTTTCGAAAACCGGCTTCATTAACGAGGCCGGCGAATGCCTGGTCATGCTAACCCGCATTGATGGCCGCGATGTGGCTATGGTGCTGCTGAATGCCGCCCATCGCACGCGCATTACCGACGCCGTGCGGCTGCGTTCGCTGGTACAAAAAAGCACCGACCTGGCCATGCTGTAACGCTTGGGGTGTAATGGCGTTATGTGTATAGCGTATCTGGCCCTGAACACCCACCCCGATTGGCCCCTGCTGATTGCCGCCAACCGTGACGAATACCACGCCCGCCCCGCTCGCCCGGCGGGCCCATGGGCCGGCCACCCCGACGTCATTGCCGGTATCGACCTGGAAGCAGGTGGTACATGGCTGGGGGTAACCCGGCATGGCCGCTTTGGCTTGCTAACCAATTTCCGCGAAGGGGGACGCCACAACGCGCACGCGCCATCACGCGGCGCGCTGGTAAGCGACTTCTTGACGTCTAACGTCCACCCGCAGGACTACGCAAATAAAATAAGCGCCCAGGCGCAACAATACAATGGCTTTAACCTGATTGTGGGTAACCTGCAAACCGCCTGTTATCTGGGAAACCGGGCACCCGACCCGGCACCCAGCGTATTGGGCCCTGGGCGTTATGTGGTGTCCAACCATTTGCTGGACACCCCCTGGCCCAAAGCCGAACGGCTGCGCGAGGCGTTTGCCGATATTGACATGGACAGCCTGACACGATCGTTGCGGGTTGTGTTTGCCACCCTTAAAGACACCACGCCGGCCGATGACCACAACCTGCCCGATACCGGCATAGACCGCAAGCTGGAACGCCTGCTTAGCAGCCCATTTATTATTAGCCCCACCTATGGCACCCGCTGTTCAAGCGTGATTGCCGTGCATAAAAGTGGCCGGGCCCTGTTTAGCGAAATCACCTACAACGCTCAGGGCCACGAAACCCAACGCCACGACTGGCCGTTTCAGATTAATCCAGCCCCGGAATACTACCCGGCGTAAATTGAAAGCGCGAATCGGGCATGCGACTGTTGCTTGCTTCGGGCGTGTCAGCATTATCGGGAGTACCCGCGGTGCCAGAGGTGCCGGTTGCGTCAGCGGCATGGGCGTCTTTTTCTGAAGTTGTTGGCGATGCAGGGCGTATGGGCTCGGAACGCTGCCATTCAAACACCACACGAGCACTTTTGCCATCGGCCAAGGTAACGGGCCGGGATTGTGTTTGGTTGCGGTAAGTGGCAAACACCTGATAGGTGCCGGGTTCCAGGCGGGCCAGCAAAAATGGGCCTTGCGATTCTACATTCAGCACCGTGACATCGTACTGGTTGCGTACCACCACCCGCACTTGCGACACAAAGGCGGCCCGCTGGCCGTCGCTGGCGGCAAAAGTGAGCGCCAGCGGGTAATTGGGCATGGCAGCTTTCAGGGCGGCGGATTCGTCGGCACCAAAGCCACCGGTAACGTATTGGACGCTGCCATAGTGTTGAACGGGCGGCAATTGGGCCCATGCCGGCCCGCACACACACGCTGCACTTGCTGCCAGGGCAGCACCCAGTGCCCACCGGCCTGCATGGCCCCGTATGCTGGATAAATAAGAAGCAAACATGGCGTCCTCTGTGGTTAATCTGCTTTACATGTAACAAAAACTGTTTCTTATTTTACCCCTGGGGTTGGGGTAGGCTGATTTTTCTTTACCTTAAAATGCTGTATATTTGTACAGTATATTCAGGTGATTGAAACCATGACTCGCTTCGCACACGCCCCCGTCTTGCAGCACCCCGAACGCATCCATCCTTTGCTGTGGCGCGGGTCGCAGCTGGCTCGTCCGGTCCACAAAACGGTGGCCACCGGTTACCCCCAGCTTAACGCCCAACTGCCAGGCTGTGGCTGGCCTGTTGGTGCGCTTATTGAAGTTATGCAGACGCAACCCGGTATTGGCGAAATCCAGCTCTTGAAACCGGCGTTACAACGCCTGGAAAACGAAGGCAGCATTATTTTGCTTAACCCGCCCCATACCCCTTCAGCCGTCTGCCTGCAGCAATGGTTTCCATCTGGCCGACGCTTTTTGTGGATCAAAACAGACGACCCGCGCAACACCTTGTGGGCGGCCGAAAAAATCCTGCAACACAACGCCTGTGCCGCCTTGGTGTGTTGGGTCAACCAAGCTCATCCGGCGGCCGTACATCGGCTGCATCTGGCGGCCCGCCAAACTGAAACCCTGTTATTCAGCATGCGGCCGGCGGCTGTTGCCATGCAAAACAGTGTGGCTCCCTTGCGTCTGGCGCTTCAGCCTACAGCGCTGGGCCTTGATATCCAGCTGCTTAAGCGGCGCGGCCCCCGTGCTAATGGCCCGGTTCACCTGGTTCTGCATACTCACCCCAGCTTCACCCCCGCAATGCATCATGAAACTATGGATCAGCATTTATCTGACCAACCCCGGCCCGCAACAGGGCCACTTTCCGCAAGCCCTCGCAACGGCCTTGCTGCAATACACGCCTGACCTGGCCGTGTTTGATTCTCGTTCGTTGGTCATGGACGTAGGTGCCAGCCTGCGCTTGTTCAACGGGCCGCGCAACCTTTGTCGGCGTGTTGGCCAAACCGTGCAGCATAGCGGCTATTGTGCCCGTATCGGCATGGCGCCTACGGCGATGGGGGCCATGTTGCTGGCTTGCCAAGGCCAAACGCGCCGGCGCCGTGTGTTGTCCATGCCGGCTCTGACACGGCAGCTGCAGCACCTTCACGTTGTCTGCCTGCCTGCAGCCCAGGCGCACCTTGATTGGTTGCACACCATGGGCTGCACCACATTGCAAAGCCTGGCCCGGCTGCCCAGGGCCGGGCTGCGCCAGCGCACATCACCCGAACTGCTTGCCCAGCTGGATGCCGCCTACGGAAAAACAACGTTCACGCCCGACTGGTATCGGGCACCGGATACTTTCCAGGCGCTTTGTCATCTTGATTTCCACACCAGCCAAACCCATGCCCTGATGGCGGTGGCGTCCGAGCTGCTTGGGCAACTGTGTGGCTGGTTGCAGGTCCGGCAGCATCTGGCGGCGTCCATGCAGTTTTTTCTGCACCACGAAAAGGGGCGTCATGCCTGCCCGCCCACGTGCCTTACGCTGGGTTTATCGACCCCCTCGCGCTATGTGGCCGACTTTCTCCCGGTGCTTGACCAACATCTTCGGGCCCTGCCCCTGCCGGCGCCGGTTATCAGTATCCAGTTGCGCAACGTGCAGACACAGCCCGAAGGGGACTCCACCGGCCATCTGTTTCCCGATCGTCTGCAGCAGCGCCAACAAGAAAACCAGCTGCTGGACCTGCTGCGCGCTCGTCTGGGTCGGCACAGCATTATGCAGCCCCAGGCCCAGGCCAGCCACCTTCCCGAATACGCTAACTACTGGGTAGAAGCGGGGTCGTCCCGGTCTCGTTCAAGTGGTTCAAGTGGTTCAAGTGGTTCACACAACCTTGGCAGCTTAGACGACCCAAACCGCAGCAGAGCAAACTTCAATAGCCCAACCAACAGCCAAAATCCGGTTCGTTACCCCTTCTGGATGCTCGACACACCGGTGCCGCTTACCACGCACAACCACCGTCCGGTTTACCAAGGCTACGCCCTGCAGTTGCTTGAAGGCCCTCACCGCATTGAAAGCGGGTGGTGGCACGACGGGCAGGTTAAACAGCGCGACTATTTTGTCGCTATCGACCCCCGGCATTGCCGCTATTGGGTGTACCGCGAACGCGGCACGGACAATCCCCATTGGTTTTTGCACGGGCTATTTGCCTAAGTTTGGTCGGGTATATTGAAGGAGCGCACACTTGTTTAACTACGCCGAGCTTGATTGCTTGTCCAACTTCACTTTTCTGCGCGGTGCCTCGCACCCCGAAGAACTG
>JAJUIY010000147.1 GCA_029267415.1 Alcaligenaceae bacterium | reverse complement strand
CGCGGCCGTGTCCAAGTTGCCGGCGCATCAGCGTGGCCGCGTGCGGGTGGTGGTAGCAGGTGCGCCGCTGTCGGCGGAAAAACAACGCAGGGTGGATGATCTGGGCGTAGCAGGCTTGGCGGTTTTTCCAGGGCTGGTTGACGACGTGCGTCCCCTGCTGGCCGCCTGCGATGTGGGCTTTGTCTTGTCGTATCGCGAGGCGCTTTCTTACGCCTGCCGGGAAGCCATGGCCATGGGGCTGCCGGCCTTGGTCAGCAGCGCTGGTGGCTTGCCTGAAAATGTCAGCCATGGCCATGATGGATGGATTGTGCCGCCAAAAGCACCTGAGGCCATCTTGCCTGTGCTGGCCACCATTATGCAGTGTCCGCAGGTGCTGGCTGAAATGGGCAGGGCGGCGCGGCAAAAAAGCGAGACTGAATTCGCCATGGCACCCTTTGTGGCGCAAACCTTTGCCGTCTACCAAGCGGTGATGCGTTCTTAAATTTCGCCATGGCACCCTTTGCGGCGCAAACCTTAGCCGTCGATCAAACCGTGACGCGTTCCTAAACCTCAGTCAACTGCCGCGACCATCATTGCGCCACATTGTGCGCTAGATCCAGCCGCGCAGCCAATACACCATCAGTGCGACATATTCTTTGATTATCGAGCGGCTGGCGGACAGGGTGCGCATATCCGGCAACCAAAAGGAAAACGCCGGGTCGGCCGGCACAACGATTTGCGGCTGCGCCGGCGCGGCCACGGCGCTGATGCCCTGTTTACGGAATACGGCCATCGCTCGGGGCATATGCAAGGCAGACGTGACCAGCAATACACGCTGAATATCGTGCTGGTCCAACGTGCGTCGTGTGTAGACGCCATTTTCATAAGTGGTGAGACTTTGGGTTTCCAGGATCAGTGCGTCGTCAGGGACTCCGCGGCTGCGCAAGATGCGCGCCATCATTTCGGCCTCGCTCAACGAGCCGTCCAGTGCGGCACCGGACAGCACAATGTAGGGCGCCCGCTGGTTCTCGTAGAGTAGTGCGGCGGTGTTTACCCGTGTTGCAGCCGTGTCGGCATCATAAGGCTGAAACCAGTTGTGCCGGCCGTTGGCGGTATGGCCGCCAAGCACAACGATGGCTTGTGTTTGCGGCAGCGCTTGGGGCAGGGCATGGGGATACAGCTGCTCAAGCTTGCCGCCGGCCCACAGCGACGACGCTGGCAACGACCAGAACACCACCCAGGCGATACCGCTGGCGGCCACGAGCACGCCGGTTTTCCTTTGACGCAAGATGAATAGTGCGGTCCCGGCCACCAGCAGGGCAATACACAAATTAACGGGAACGACAAACGAGGCCAGGAACGAAGAAATATCCATAGGGTTCAGTGGACCGGGCAAGTGTGCATGAGGTGCTGCGCGGTGAGTTCCGCTTCGTCGACGCTGGGCCATGCCGTGGCAGAGCCCAGGCAGGTGGCGGATGGCGACCATGGGCCGGTGCGTTCGCGCTGGGTGACGCCAAACAGGGTCAATTGCCTGGCGCCGGCGGCGGCTGCAACGTGGGATACTCCCGAGTCATTGCAAATTACCAGCGACGCCTGCCGCGTCAGTGTAGCAAAGGCTCCCAGGCCGGCCGAGGGCAGGCAAAAGGCGGTGGGCGCGTTATCAAGCGCTTGTTGCACTTCATTGGGGGGCGGGCACATGGCGACCATGTGTCCCTGATCTTGCAAGCGACGTGTCAGTGCGTCAAAGCCCGGCCATACCTTCACCTTTCCGCGATGTAAACCGACGGCGGTCGGCGCAATCAACACAAACTGACCCGGTTTGATGCCAGCGTCGCTCATTAATGCCTCGGCCTCGTCGACATGGTCGGCAGTCAGCCTTAGGCCCAGGCATTCAGGTGCCGTAGGGTGCGCCGGCGACAGCCCCCATTTTCGTAACGTTTTGTAGGTGAGGCGATACCAGGCCTCCACGGCATGTAGTGGTTGTGCAGACTTGGACAGTGGCCAGCGTAAAATCAGGCTGCGACCGTCGTCACGGTGTCCGGCACATGGGATGCCGGCGAAACGAAACACCATGGCACTGGATAAGGAGTCCGGCAAGAGCAGACCGCGGGCATGGGCATGGCGCGCTTTTTTTCGATACGCCTGCACGGCGGCCCGATCTTTGCGCCACCGTCCGGACATCGGGATGAAGCCGGCCAGCGGATAGGCGCTCAGCAGGTCACGCGCCCACGGACGGGCGCACACCACGATGGGGAGTTTTGTTTCCAGAAGCAGGTCAAGACATGGCAGGCTCATACATACGTCGCCAATCCAGTTGGGCAGACGCACGTAAATCGCAGAAATAGTCGACATCGGAAAAAAGCTGTCCGTAGATGTATGATGGCCGGAGTTTGTAATCAGGCGAGCCATTGTGCCACGTTAAAATGGCCCTCACCACAGTAAGTATATAAGCGAGTTTATTCTTGAAGTCAGCCATCCGACCCACGCAGGGCGATTCTGCGCCGGTGAAGCCCGAGTTGTGGCGCCGCATCTACGAAAGGCTGGGCCCGTACTGGAAGGCACTGGTGCTGGCCGTACTGCTTGTCAGTGTGGCAGCGGCCACCCAGCCCACACTTGCCGTCATCATGAAACCGCTGATCGATGACGGCTTCTCTGGCGAGTATCCGCACTTTGTCTGGCTGATTCCGCTGGCCGTGATCGGCCTCATGTTTCTGCGGGGTATCAGCAGCTATATCAGTTCGTACCTGTTTGCCTGGATCGCCAACAATATGCTGTTGGGTCTGCGTCGTGACATGTACGACAAGTTGCTGCACATGTCGGACGCCGATTTCCGGCGAGGTGAAACCGGCCGTTTGCTTAACCGCTTCACGGTCGATGCCAATTCGGTCACGGGTCTGGCTGCCGAGGTAATTACCGTGCTGCTGCGCGAGTCGCTGGTCGTGGTGGCCTTGCTGGCGGTGCTGCTGTATATGTCGTGGCAGCTCACGCTGATTGTGCTGATCACCTTGCCCATATCGGCGCTGATTGCGCGTTATTTCATGCGGCGGCTGCGTCGCATTAACCGCGAAACTATCGGTATGAACGCTGAGCTGACTCGGGTAGTGCGCGAAAGCATTGACGGCCAGCGTGTGGTGAAGCTGTTTGATGCGTACGACCAAAATACCGAACGTTTTTCATACGTGAACAGCCGCTTGCGGCGCTTCGCCATGCGCGCTGCCATTGCCGACGCGGCCCTGTCGCCATTGGCACAGTTTACGGTGGCCTTATCGGTGGGTACGGTCATTGCCGTAGCATTGCACCAGGCAAACACGCAGGGCCTTACCGTGGGTAGCTTTGCGGCCTTCATGGCGGCGCTTGGGCAAATATTTGACCCTATTCGCCGCCTTACCCGCATCGTCAGCAGCATGCAGCGCATGCTCATCTCGGCAGAAAGCGTCTTTATGCTGATTGACCACGACCCTGAAAAAGAAACGGGCAGTAAACGCTTGCCCGAACCGGTCAAGGGGCGCGTCGAGTTTCATCAAGTTTCGCACCGTTTTCCGGATGCCGACCGTGACACCCTTTCCAGCGTTTCGTTGCTTGCCGAACCTGGCCAGACCATTGCGCTGGTGGGCCGTTCGGGTAGTGGCAAGACGACACTGGTCAATATGCTGCCACGCTTTATCGAGCCCGATGCAGGCCATATCAGCATTGACGGACACGACATTCGGGACCTGACGCTGCGTAATTTACGTTCACATTTGTCCCTGGTCAGCCAAGACGTCGTGCTGTTTGAAGGCACCATTGCCGAAAACGTCGCCTATGGCGCGTTACGCGACGCCAGCCGGGATGAAATCCGCGCGGCGCTGGATGCCGCCAACCTACTGGAGTTTGTGGACGGGCTGCCTGACGGCATGGATACGCAAGTTGGCGAAAATGCCAGTCAGTTGTCGGGGGGCCAGCGCCAGCGGCTGGCGATTGCCCGTGCCCTGATCAAAAACGCGCCCATCCTGATTTTGGACGAGGCTACCTCCGCATTGGATAACGAGTCGGAACGGCAAGTGCAGGCATCGCTTGAGCGCCTGATGGCCGGACGCACGACGTTGGTTATTGCCCACCGTTTGTCCACCGTCAAGAATGCCGACCGCATTCTGGTGCTCGATAACGGTAAGATTGTCGAGCAGGGCAGCCACGAGCAATTGCTCGACCAGGATGGGCGGTATGCGGCTTTATACCGCATGCAGTTTCAAGATCCGGAAAAAATCTCAGATCTTAAGGAAGAACAATGAAAAAGGTGTTGATAGGGATAGCGTTAGTGGCGTTGGCGGGTTGTGCTGTGGATTCGACCGGCTTGCGCCCGGAGCACCTGATGCGCCCGGAACACTTGCGCACCGAGCGCAACCTGCCCATGACCTTTCCCGAAATTCAGATGGCGCTGTTCAAACATGAAGCAAAATGTGGCACGGCCCCCTATTTCCGGGTTAAGGAAGGGGAAACGGGCTACGCCACCATTACCGAGCCGGGCGCGCAAGACATGCCCTGGAACCAGACCATCATTTTTGACCTGATGTGGTTACAGCCAACCTTGCGTTACGAAAGCCGCACACGGGTTTACGTGTACAGTTTCTATTCCAACGCCGACATCAAACAGCGGATTGACGCCGTCTTCAATGCCATCTTGCATCCTGAATACTGCCCGGGCGAGCCCATTCCTGCTGACGCAGAAGACGGCGAGTAGACAGCTTAAGCCGGCAGGCGGCGTATGCGGTGCCCGCTACATCAGCACAATATCGTATTGTTCCTGAAAGTATTGGTCTTCAACACCCAGCGATATGGGTTTGCCAATAAACTCTTCAAGCATGGCCAGGTGCTGGCTTTCTTCTTCAAGAAACAAATCAATGACGGCTTGGGAGGCCAGCACGCGAATTTCACGGGGATCAAACTGACGGGCCTCGCGCAAGATTTCGCGCATGATCTCGTAGCACAAGGTCCGGGCCGTGCGCACGGTGCCGCGCGATTGGCAGGCTGGACAAGGCTCGCAAAGCTGGTGTGCCAGCGAATCGCGCGTTCGCTTGCGGGTTAGTTCAACCAGGCCTAACTGGCTGTAGCCACTGATGGTGACACGCGTACGGTCTTTACGGACGGCTTTGGCCAGCTCGTTCAGCACGGCCGCTCGGTGTTCGGCATTATCCATGTCAATGAAGTCGACAATAATGATGCCACCAAGGTTGCGTAGGCGAAGCTGCCGCGCCAGCGCTACCGCTGCTTCCAGGTTCGTCTTGAAGATAGTGTCGTCAAAATTGCGGCCCCCCACATAGCCGCCGGTGTTGACGTCCACAGTAGTCAGAGCTTCGGTTTGGTCAATGATCAGGTAGCCACCTGACTTAAGCTCAACACGACGTGATAATGCGCGCGCCGTTTCTTCATCTACATTGGCGGTATCAAAAAGTGGCCGCTCGCCGCTGTAGTGTCGAATCCGATCTTGCACCGCCGGGGTATAAAGCGCCGCCCAGTCGACCAGCTCCTGCATGGTGGTGCGCGAATCCACCAAAATTGAGCCCGTATCCGGCCCCACCATATCGCGCAGGACACGTTGTGGCAGGTTCAGGTCGGTATATAGCACCGACGGTGCCGATTGCGACTTTGCTCTTTCCTGGATGGCAGACCAAAGCTTGTTCAGGTAGGCCTGGTCGGCCTGAAGCTCATCGTCAGTCGCCCCTTCCGCCTGAGTCCGCACGATAAAACCACCCGTTTCGTCGGACCGCATCAGTCGCTGCACCCGTTCCTTCAATGTTTGCCGCTCGTCTTCGTTTTCAATTTTTTGTGAAATCCCCACATAGGGCTCGTAAGGCAAGTACACCAGCATGCGTCCGGCAATACTCAAATGCGTACTGACGCGCGCGCCCTTTGTGCCGAGAGGATCTTTAATTACCTGCACCACCAGCGACTGACCTTCGAACAGCAGCTTCTCAATGGGCGTGGGGGCAGCACCACTGCTACGCTCAGAGCGGTTTTGACGTAAATCGGCCACATGCATAAAGGCTGCACGTTCAAGCCCAATATCGATAAACGCGCTTTGCATGCCGGGAAGCACGCGCACCACCTT
>JAJUIY010000034.1 GCA_029267415.1 Alcaligenaceae bacterium | reverse complement strand
TTGCCATTGCAATGCCGTATCTCCGTGCGGCAAGGTGGTATCGCGTTTTGATTCCGCTGAACCTCCGTTGTCGGGCCCGCCGTGGGTATGCGGCTTGCGGTGGCGTCTTACCTTTTTCGTCGACGGGGGCTTGCCATGTCTGCATTTTCCAGAATTGGGCACACGATTGCAGCCGAATTTTCGGATGTTGCGGACATCGAAAGCGCTACCATCATCATTTTACGGCTGGGCTTGGCCGTCGTATTAGGTGCGGCAATTGGTTACGAGCGCGAACGTCGCGGCAAGGATGCCGGCCTGCGCACGCATATGCTGGTTACCTTGGGGGCGGCTTTGTTCACGTTGGTACCGGTTACCAGTGGCATGCCGGCCACGGACATCAGTCGGGTCATACAAGGCGTAGTGGCGGGCATCGGTTTTCTGGGGGCGGGCGCCATCTTGAAGCGCGATGAAGAACGGCAAGTGAAGGGGCTGACGACAGCGGCCAGTATCTGGGTGGCCGCTGCCATTGGCGTGGCGGTGGGCTATGGTCGTGAAACCACTGCCGTGGTCAGCACAGTGTTTGCGCTTTTCGTGCTGGCGATAGTACGTCGTCTGGAGAAGTAGTTGCCGCTTTATCCCCGGCTGGTACCGCTCTGGACAGCGATCACGTCAAACCAAAACCACGCTAAATAGTGCAGCAATGAGGCTCAGCGTGTCGGTACGGTCCCTTACACTCCGGTTCGCGCTTCAGCGGCACTGCGGTCAAGTTCGGCTGCCCACTGTTGCACGGCGGGCCAGATGTCTGCGGCCGAGTCAGCGATGGCGTCGGCTTCCCAGCCGCGGATGGCAGCGGTTTCGGGCCCACAGTAACCATAAGCGGCAACCACAGTTGCCATGCCCGCCGCCTTGCCCGCGATGATGTCGCGCTCGTCGTCGCCCACGTAAATGCATTGGGCGGGGTCGATGTTGGCTTTTTTGGCCGCATACAGCAGGGGTGCGGGGTGCGGCTTGATGTGATCGGTGGTGTCGCCGCCCACGGTGACCACGCAGTCATTGTGCAGCCCCAGGTGTACAGCTTGGGGTATAGCCAGGTATTCAAGCTTGTTGGTTACGATGCCCCATTCGAGGCCGTTTGCTTTTAGTGTGTCGAGCAGTTCGCGGATACCGGGGAACAGCGTGGTGTTGTCCGTCATGCCGGCTTCGTAGTCAGCCAGAAATTGTTCGCGCAAGGCGGGAAATTCGGGGTCGGTGGTTTCGACACCCAGCGCCGCTTTCAGCAGACCACGTGCGCCGTATGAGGACCATGGCCGAAGTTCGGCTTCGGGCAGGGGATCCAGGCCGCGGCGAACACGCTGCTTGTTGGCGGCGGCAGCCAGGTCGGGGGCGGTATCGGCCAGCGTTCCATCAAAATCAAATAAGACCAACTTTCGGATTTTTGTCATTGTGCTCGTTGTGTGGCAACCAGGTAATTAACCGACGTGTCGTCAGTAAGGCTGTAGTGCTGCGTTAGCGGGTTGTACGTAAGGCCTGTCATGGTTTTTATGGTTAGGCCCGACTGGCGGATTGCTGCGGCCAATTCGCTGGGGCGAATGAAGTTTTCGTAGCTATGCGTGCCGCGTGGCAGCATGTTGAGTATATATTCAGCCGCCACAATGGCAAAAAGGAAGGACTTGGGGTTGCGGTTAAGCGTGGAAAAAAATACCCAGCCGCCGGGTTTTACCAGCTGGGCGCAGGCTTGCACGATGGACGGCGGGGTGGGCACGTGTTCCAGCATTTCCATGCAGGTCACGATATCGTAGTGCCCCGGTTGTTCGCGGGCGTGGTCTTCGGCGCTGATCTTCCGGTAATTTACCTTGACACCGGATTCCAGCCCGTGCAGGCGCGCTACCGTTAGCGGTTTGTCGGCCAGGTCAATTCCTGTGACCTCGGCTTCTTCTTTGGCCATGCTTTCGGCCAAGATGCCGCCACCGCAGCCAACATCAAGGATTTTCTTGCCGGCCAGCGGCCCGGCCAGGTCGCGTATCCAGCCCAGGCGCAGGGGGTTAATGGCGTGCAGGGGTTTGAATTCGCTCTCGGGGTCCCACCAGCGCGCCGCCAGGGCGCTGAACTTATCCAGTTCGGCCTGATCAAAGTTTAGGGATGCCAGGGCATCGGACGCAGCGGTGTCGGGGGTATCGGCATTATTTTGCATGACGGGGCCTGCACTGAAACGCGTGGCATCGGGCGGCGCATAGGGCGGCGACGTAAACGGGGCAGCCGGCAAACCAGCACTTCAGATGCCACAATTGACAAGGGCTCCGACTAAGCGGAGCCCTTATTGTATCGTGTAACGCGGTTACCGCATTACGTGGCAATCAGCCAATTAGCGGCGTGAACCCACGATTTCGATTTCTACACGACGGTTTTGTGCACGGCCTTCACGCGTCGCGTTGGAAGCGATGGGGCTGAGCTCACCTTTACCTTCGGTGTAGATGCGGTCTGCGGGAATACCTTTGCTGATGAGGTACTCTTTAACCGAAGCAGCACGGCGCTCGGACAGACCCTGGTTGTACTCTTCAGTACCGATGGAGTCAGTGTGACCGGTAGCAATAACGGTTTCCAGGTTGATCGACTGGGCTTGCGAAGCAACCTGGTCAAGAACCTGCCGGCCTTCCGGCTTGATGGTGGACTTGTCGAAGTCGAAGTAAGTGTCGGCGTTCAGGACAACCTTGGTGGCTGTGGGCTCGACGACAGGCGGCTCGGCCTGTGCAACAGGTACGCCGTCGCAACCTGCGATGCCAGTAGCGGGTGTCCAGAAGTTGTTGCGCCAGCAAAGTTCGTTGGTGCCGTTCATCCAGACGTCACCAAAGGGGTTTTGCCAGTTGTCTACAGTTTGCGCAGAGACAGCGCCGGTGGCAGTCATGGCTGCAACGGCGAGTGTAAGTGCGATTTTGGAGGGTTTATTCATGTTTCTCCTCGTTTTAGCTTAATGCTGGTAAGTGACCGCAGCGAACCCCCGCCGCATATCAAGAAAACGGAGCCAGTATAGCAACGCTATGAGCGAATCAAAGAATTGCGCTGGGTTTCATGCGTGTTAGGGCGAATGTTAAGGCATTTTGTGCAGTTTGGTTAAGCCCAACTTCGTCAGAAAGGGCATATAAGTAGAATTCCGACCCTTACGGCCTCTTATTGTTGGTTTAAGGCAACATTCAGAGGTGGTAAGGGCATTGGTGCCGTTACCGGCAATTCTCGCGCCTGCTGAATTGGGGCCCCACGGGCCGGTAATGATAGAATTTCCTATTCCGCCCGTTACCGGTCCATTTCACATTTTTACGCTTGTACATATTCTATGAATTCCTTCGCAAAGGAAACCCTTCCTATATCCCTGGAAGAGGAAATGCGCCGCAGCTATCTGGATTACGCCATGAGCGTCATCGTGGGGCGTGCCCTTCCAGATGTGCGCGATGGCCTCAAGCCGGTGCATCGACGCGTGTTGTTCGCCATGCACGAGCTCAACAACGACTGGAACAGGCCCTATAAGAAGTCGGCGCGTATTGTGGGGGATGTCATCGGTAAGTATCACCCGCACGGTGACTCCGCCGTGTACGACACCATTGTGCGGATGGCGCAAGATTTCTCACTGCGCTACATGCTGGTCGATGGCCAGGGTAACTTCGGCTCGGTCGACGGCGACGGTGCGGCAGCCATGCGTTATACCGAAGTGCGGTTGTCGCGCATTGCACACGAACTTCTTGCTGATATTGACCAAGAAACTGTCGATTTCGGCCCCAACTACGACGGCAGCGAGCAAGAGCCGCTGTTACTGCCCACACGCCTTCCCAACCTGTTGGTTAACGGCAGCTCGGGTATTGCCGTGGGTATGGCTACCAATATTCCGCCGCATAACCTGGCCGAGGTGGTCGACGGCTGCTTGCATGTGCTGCACAACCCTGATTGCACCATCGATGAACTCATCGAAATCATTCCTGCACCCGACTTCCCCACCGGCGGCATCATCTACGGCATCACCGGGGTGCGTGAAGGCTATCGCACCGGTCGGGGCCGGGTCATCATGCGGGCCAGCGCACATTTTGAGGACATGGAACGGGGCAATCGCCAAGCCATTGTCATCGACGCGCTGCCGTATCAGGTCAACAAGAAAACGCTGCAAGAGCGCATCGCCGAGCTCGTCAACGAGAAACGCCTGGAAGGCATTTCCGATATTCGGGACGAGTCTGACAAGGAAGGGATGCGCCTGGTTATCGAGCTCAAGCGCGGCGAAGTACCTGAAATCGTCCTCAATAATCTGTACAAGCACACACAGCTGCAAGATACCTTCGGCATGAATATGGTGGCGTTGGTCGATGGACAGCCGCGCCTGCTTAACTTGAAGCAAATGGTGGAGTACTTCCTGTTCCACCGCCGTGAAGTGGTAACGCGCCGTACGGTATACCAGCTTAGAAAGGCGCGCGAACGCGGCCACGTGCTGGAAGGTTTGGCAGTGGCACTGGCAAACATCGACGAATTTATCGCCATCATTAAGGCGGCACCGACACCACCGGAGGCCCGTCAAGCCCTGATGGCGCGTACGTGGGACTCGTCGCTTGTGCGCAGCATGCTTGAACGCGCCGACCAGGGCCACACCCCCGGCGGCAGCGTCGCGTTCCGCCCCGAAGGCCTTCCCGAAAAATATGGCCTGCAGCCCGATGGCATGTATCGCCTCAGCGATACCCAGGCGCAAGAAATTCTGAACATGCGCTTGCAGCGCCTGACGGGGCTTGAGCAAGAGAAAATTACCGAAGAATACCGCAACATCATGGAAACGATTGCGGATTTGCTGGATATTCTGGCTCGCCCCGAGCGTGTCACGGCCATCATTGCCGACGAGCTCATCGCCATCAAGCAAGAGTATTCCGTCAACGCCAAAGACGAGCGCCGCTCGCGTATCGAATACAACGCGACTGATCTCGATACCGAAGATCTGATCACGCCCACCGATATGGTGGTCACTTTGTCGCATGCGGGTTACATCAAAAGTCAGCCTCTGTCCGAGTATCGCTCGCAACGTCGGGGCGGCCGTGGCAAACAGGCCACCAGCATGCGCGAAGACGACTGGATCGATCAGCTCTTCATCGCCAACACGCACGACTATATTTTGTGTTTCTCGGATCGCGGCCGGGTTTACTGGTTGAAAGTCTGGGAGGTACCGCAGGGTTCGCGCAACTCGCGTGGGCGGCCTATTGTCAACATGTTCCCGCTGGTCGAAGACGAGAAAATCACCGTTGTTCTGCCGGTCAAGGCGTTCAGCGAAGACCAATACGTGTTCATGGCAACGTCGCGCGGAACGGTCAAGAAAACGCCGTTGTCGGATTTCTCCAACCCGCGTAAAACCGGCATTATCGCTGTCGGGCTTGATGAAGGCGACTACCTGATTGGTGTTGACCTTACCGACGGCACCCACGATGTCATGCTGTTTTCTGACGACGGCAAAGCGGTGCGCTTCAGCGAGGAAGACGTACGTCCCATGGGCCGCGCGGCGCGTGGGGTGCGGGGTATGCGCCTCGAAGAGGGCCAGTCGGTTATTGCCATGCTGGTGGCCAAAGACGAAACCAAGAGCGTACTTACCGCCACCGAAAATGGCTTTGGCAAGCGCACATCCATTGCCGAATATACGCGTCATGGCCGTGGCACAAAAGGCATCATTGCCATCCAGACAACCGAGCGCAATGGCAAGGTCGTGGGCGCGGTGCTGGTTTCGCCGTCCGACGAGATCATGCTGATCACTACCGGCGGTGTCCTCGTCCGTACCCGCGTGGACGAAATCCGCGAAATGGGCCGCGCCACTCAAGGCGTCACGCTGATCAGTGTGGACGATGACAGCAAGCTGGGCAGCGTGCGTCGCGTGGTTGAAACCGATGCCGATCTGGATGACGACGCCGACTGCGACGATAGCGACATCGGTAACAACGACAACGATGTCAACAATAATGCTGCGTCAACGGACAATAACGGGGATAGCGACGCCGACACGGCGGACGGGGCCCCGGAAGACGAATAAATGGAGACCAATGTCGTGTCACGACCATGGAATTTTTCGGCCGGCCCGGCTACGCTGCCGCTCGAGGTATTAGAGCGCGCCGCGGCTGAGATGACCGACTGGCAGGGCAGCGGCATGTCGGTGATGGAAATGAGCCATCGCAGCCCGCAGTTTGGGCAAATTCGCGACAAGGCCGAGGCCGACTTGCGCGCGCTGCTGTCCATCCCGGATCACTTTGAAGTGTTGTTCATGCAGGGTGGGGCCACGGCGGAAAACGCCATCATCCCCCTGAACCTGATTGGCCGTAATGGTTCGGGCAAGGCCGATTACATCCTGTCCGGCAGCTGGTCGGTCAAGTCGCACAAAGAAGCAGGCCGTTACGGGGATATCGCTGTGGCCGCCAGCAGTGGCGAGTCAACGCAGCTCAATGGCGTGCAGCAGGGCCCCTGGACGTGGTACCCCGAACCGCAACAATGGACGGTACGCCCGGACGCCGCTTACCTGCACTTGTGCAGCAACGAAACGATCGGGGGTGTCGAATTTGTCGACTGGCCCGACCTGGCCGATATGGGCGCAGCCGGTGTCCCGTTGGTGGTCGATGCTTCCTCGCATTTTCTGTCGCGCCGTATTAATTTTGACAGGGCCGCGCTGGTTTATGCCGGTGCACAGAAGAACGCGGGGCCCGCGGGTGTCACGGTGGTAATCGTCCGCCGCGATCTGATCGGCCATGCCTTGCCCATTTGCCCATCGGCGTTTGATTACGCCAATGTGGCAAAGGCGAAATCCATGTTCAATACGCCGCCCACCTATGCCATTTACATTGCGGGCCTGGTGTTTGACTGGCTTCAACAGCAAGGCGGCATTGACCTGATCGAGCAAAAAAACATTCAAAAGGCGGATCTGCTCTACGGGTATCTCGACAGTACGCAGTTTTACCGCAGCACGGTGGCGCCGCGCTATCGCTCGCGCATGAACGTCCCGTTCTTGCTGCACGACGACGCCCTTAACAGTCTGTTTCTTGAACAGGCCGACGCGGCGGGCTTGCGCCAGCTTAAGGGGCATAAAAGCGTAGGGGGTATGCGGGCGTCCATTTATAACGCGATGCCGCTGGAAGGCGTTCAGGCGCTGGTTGATTTCATGAAGGATTTTGAACGTCGCCATGGCTGATCAGCTTGCTACCAAATTATTGCCCCTACGCCAGCGCATTGATGAAATTGACGAGCAACTACTGCAGTTGCTTAACGAGCGCGCGCGTATCGCTCAAGAGGTCGGCAAGGTTAAAGAATCCGCGCATACCGACCCGGAAATTCTGAAACCCGAGCGCGAAGCGCAAATCGTCCGCCGTCTTCAAGAGCTTAACCACGGGCCGTTTACGGCGCGCGCGGTCGAGGCCGTCTGGACTGAAATTATTTCTACCTGCCGGGGGTTGGAGCAAGTGCTCTCGGTGGCGTACCTGGGGCCCCAGGGGTCGTTTTCTGAACAAGCGGCACTTGAGCAGTTCGGTCATTTTGTTACGCAGGTCCCCTGTGGCTCGTTCGACGAAATCTTCCGTTGTGTTGAAGCCGGGCAGGCCGAGGTCGGCATTGTTCCGGTCGAAAACTCTACCGAGGGCTCCGTTAACCGCACACTTGATCTGTTGCTGCACTCGCCGCTGAAGGTGTTGGGTGAGCGCTCCATTCCTATCCACCACCATTTGCTGGCGCAAAATGCCGACTTGTCGGGCGTTACGCGCGTGATGGCGCACCCTCAGGCTTTGGCGCAATGCCAAGGGTGGCTAATGGAAAACCTGCCGCATCTGGAAACGGCATCAGCCACCAGTAATGCCGAAGCCGCGCGTATTGCCGCATCCGACCCCACGGTCGCGGCCATCGCCGGGCAGGCGGCCGCACAGGCGTGGGGTTTGTCGGTGGCGGCATCCGGAATCCAGGACGACCCTCGCAATCGCACCCGTTTCCTGGTGATTGGCGCCATCGAGCCCGAGCCCAGCGGCTTCGACCAAACCAGTATTATCCTGTCGGTACCCAACCGGGCCGGCGCGGTCTACCACATGATCGAACCCTTCGCCCGTTATGGGGTGTCCATGGCGCGTCTGGAATCCCGACCGGCGCGCACGGGACAGTGGGAATACTATTTCTACATTGACTTGCTAGGCCACCGGAAAGACCCCGACGTCGCAAAAGCATTGGCGGAAATCAAAGAGCACGTCGCCTTCTTCAAGGTGCTGGGTTCGTATCCCCGGCAGCCCGAATCGGCATGAGCAATCAGCCAACGCCATTGGTTCCCGTGCTGGCCGTAGTAGGGGTGGGGTTAATTGGTGGTTCGTTTGCTGCAGCGCTCAAGGCGGCCGGTGCAGCGGGCCGTATTCTGGGCGTGGGGCGCGATACCTCCACGCTTGAACGGGCGCGATCGCTGGGGCTTATTGACGAAGCCGCCACGCTTGATGCGGCGCTGGAACAGGCGGATTTAGTGATGCTGGCTGCCCCGGTGGGCACCATTGCCAGCTTGCTGGACACCATTGCTCCGCGCTTGCGCGCAAACACCGTTGTCACCGACGCCGGCAGCACCAAATCGGACATTGTGCACGCGGCACGGCAATCGCTGGGCAGTAAGCTCGGCCAGTTCGTGCCCGGCCACCCTATTGCCGGTGCCGAGCAAACCGGGCCCAAGGCGGCACGCCCCGATCTCTATATGAATCGCAATGTGGTGTTGACACCATTGGCCGAAACCGGTCGTCCAGCGTTAAGCCTGGTGACGCGTGCCTGGCAAGTTTGCGGCGCGCGGGTGTTGACGATGGACCCGGACACCCACGATACCGTCTTGGCGTCTGTTAGCCACGTGCCGCATTTTTTGTCGTCGGTATTTATGTGGCAGGTGGCCATGGCGCAAGATTCTGATTTGCGCTTGTCGCTAGCCGGCAGCGGGTTCCGCGACTTTACGCGTATCGCGGCGGGCTCGTCCGAAGTGTGGCGAGATATATTCATGACCAATCGCAAAGCTGTGCTCACCGAGTTGGCCGACGTACGACGGGCCCTGGAGCATGCTGAACAGGCGCTGCGCGATGGTGATGCCCAGGCCTTGGAAGATTTTCTGGAACGCGCCGCGCTGGCGCGACGGTTATGGGCCAGCAGGAGCAGACTGACATGACAACGAATACAGACCAGATCGTTCTGACGCCCGTTACCCGCGCCAATGGGCGCGTGACATTGCCGGGCTCTAAAAGCATCTCTAACCGGGTGTTGCTGATCGCCGCGCAAACGCCGGGTATCACGCGTATTGACGGTTTGCTCGACTCGGACGATACCCGGGTAATGCTGGCCGCCTTGCGCCATTGTGGCATTCGTATCGATGCCACCGGCCCCGAGCAAGTCCTGGTTTACGGCCAGTTTCCCCTGCCGGTGCGCCAGGGCGAACTTTTCATGGGCAATGCCGGCACGGCGATCCGGCCCCTCACTGCGGCGCTGGCCGTGATGGGGGGCGACTTCACCCTTTCAGGTGTGCCGCGCATGCACGAACGCCCCATTGGCGACTTGGTTGATGCCTTGTTGGCGCTGGGGGCCGATATTCAGTATTTGGGCACGCCCGGTTACCCGCCGCTAAAAATTGGGCAGGGGCATATGCGAGCCGACCACAACGTGGTGCAGGTAAAAGGCAGTGTGTCTAGCCAGTTTCTTACAGCGTTGCTGATGGCCGCGCCCATTTACGTGCAACGCACCGGCACAGATTTGCTTATCGAGGTGGATGGCGAGTTGATCTCGCGTCCTTACGTGCAAATTACCTTGAATATGATGGCGGCCTTCGGCGTGCAGGTGACACACGACAACTGGCAACGCTTCACGGTGCCGGCCGATGCGCGATACGTATCGCCGGGCAACATTAACGTCGAGGGCGATGCCTCCAGTGCGTCGTACTTTATGGCGTTGGGGGCATTGGGCGGTGGCCCCGTACGCATTGACGGCGCCGGGTCGGAAAGCATTCAGGGCGACATTGCGTTTGCCGATGTGGTCGAGGTGATGGGTGCCACCGTGAAGCGTGAAGCCACGGCCATCACGGTAAGCGGGCCGGGCGTGGCCAACGGCGGGCGCCTGAAAGCCTTCGATCTGGACTTCAACCATATCCCCGATGCCGCCATGACCGCCGCGGCCATGGCCATGTTTGCCGACGGACCGTGTCTTTTGCGCAACATAGGCAGCTGGCGTGTTAAAGAAACCGACCGCATCCACGCCATGCATACTGAACTGGAAAAGTTGGGTGCGCGGGTAGAATCCGGACCAGACTGGTTGCGCGTATATCCGATTACTGACGACGATTGGAAGCCTGCACAGATCGCGACGTACGACGACCACCGCATGGCTATGTGTTTCTCGCTGGCCGCGTTTGGTCCTGTGCCCGTTACAATTCTGGAGCCGGATTGCGTCAGCAAAACCTTTCCTGACTATTTCGACGTCTTTCAGCGTTTGGTGCAAGCATGATTACACCGACAGCCCAATCTCAGGTTCCTGTCATCACCATCGATGGCCCCACGGCCTCGGGCAAGGGCACGGTGGCCGGTCGGGTGGCCAAGGCGTTGGGCTGGCATATGCTGGACAGCGGCGCACTGTATCGTTTAACGGCATTGGCCACGCAGCAGCAGGGCGTTGATAGCGACAACCCGCAGTCGGTAGCAGATGTGGCCGAAAACCTGGATGTTGTATTTTCCGACGGCACTATTTTGCTGGCCGGCCAAGATGTTACTGATCTTATTCGTCACGAGTCCGTCGGCAGCCTGGCTTCTAAAATTGCTACCTACGGCCCGGTGCGTCAGTCGCTTTTAGCACGGCAACGGGCGTTTCGGTGTCTTCCGGGGCTGGTGGCCGACGGGCGCGATATGGGCACCATTGTGTTTCCCGATGCTCCGTTAAAGATTTTTTTGGTTGCTGACGCTTTGTCACGTGCAAAAAGACGGTGTAAACAGTTGAGCCAGAAAGGGATTTCTGCTAATCTTACGAGCCTGTTGGAAGATATGCTTGAGCGCGATAAGCGCGACCGCGATCGCGCCTTGGCTCCGCTGGTAGCGGCACCGGGTGCGGTAACTATCGATTCATCAGCGTTGACAATTGACGAAACCGTCAACAAAGTGCTTGGCCTTTGGTCAGGCAAAGGGGACCCGTCAGGGCCTATGTAGCAATTCCAGGCTATACGGCGCATGCGCGGGGTATTTTTGACTCCACTGGGTTTGGTTTCGTGCCCGGTGTGTTTTGGAAGCCATTACGGCTTATGGATCTTATTTAATGTCCACGACATCCACTATCACCTCTGTTGACCTCGGCGGCGAAAGCTTCGCCGACCTTTTTGCCGAAAGTATTCAAGACCAGGACATGAAGGCCGGTGAGGTCATTTCGGCAGAAGTCGTTCGTATTGACCACAACTTTGTCGTTGTGAACGCAGGGCTAAAATCCGAAGCTCTCATCCCTATTGAAGAATTCCTGAACGATCAAGGCGATCTCGAAGTCGAAGAAGGTGATTTCGTATCGGTAGCGATCGATTCGCTCGAAAACGGCTACGGCGATACGATTCTTTCGCGCGACCGCGCCAAGCGTCTGTCGGCCTGGCTGCAACTTGAGCAAGCGCTGGAATCGGGCGAAGAAATTCAGGGAACCATCACCGGCAAGGTCAAGGGCGGTCTTACTGTCATGACCAACGGTATCCGTGCTTTCTTGCCCGGCTCGCTGGTCGACCTGCGTCCCGTCAAAGACACGACGCCGTACGAAGGCAATACATTCGACTTCAAGGTCATCAAACTCGATCGCAAGCGCAACAACGTTGTGCTGTCACGCCGTGCCGTGCTCGAAGAAAGCATGGGCGAAGAGCGCGAGAAGCTCCTCGAAACCCTGCGCGAAGGCCTCGTTATCAAAGGTATCGTCAAGAACATCACCGACTACGGTGCATTTATTGACCTGGGCGGTATCGACGGTCTGCTGCACATCACCGACATGGCCTGGCGTCGTGTCCGCCACCCGTCCGAACTGGTGCAGGTGGGTCAGGAAATCGAAGCCAAAGTGCTTAAGTTCGACCAAGAGAAAAGCCGTGTCTCGCTGGGCGTCAAGCAACTGGGCGAAGACCCCTGGGTTGGCCTGTCGCGTCGCTACCCGCAGGGCACTCGTCTGTTCGGCAAGGTTACCAACCTGACCGACTACGGTGCATTTGTCGAAGTTGAAGACGGCATCGAAGGTCTGGTGCACGTGTCCGAAATGGACTGGACCAACAAAAACGTCGATCCTCGCAAAGTGGTTACGCTGGGCGAAGAGGTCGAGGTCATGGTTCTGGACATCGACGAAGATCGTCGCCGCATTTCGCTGGGCATGAAGCAATGCCGCCCCAACCCCTGGGAAGAGTTCGCCATCAACTTCAAGCGTGGCGACAAAGTTCAGGGCGCCATCAAGTCCATTACCGACTTCGGCGTGTTTGTGGGTCTGCCTGGTGGCATCGATGGTCTGGTTCACTTGTCCGACCTCTCCTGGAGCGAATCCGGTGAAGACGCCGTTCGCGCCTACAAGAAGGGCGACGAAGTCGAAGCCGTTGTTCTGGGCATCGACACCGAGAAAGAGCGCATCTCGCTGGGTATCAAGCAACTCGAAGGCGATCCGTTCAACAACTACGTCAGCACGCACGACAAGGGTGCCATCGTCAAGGGTGTCATCAAGTCTGTCGAAGCGCGTGGCGCAGTGGTGACGTTGTCGGTCGATGTTGAAGGCTATCTGCGTGCATCGGAAATCTCGGTTGGCCGCGTCGAAGACGCCACTACCGTGCTCTCCGAAGGGCAGGAAGTTGAAGCCATGATCATCAACGTCGATCGCAAGAACCGCTCCATCCAGCTGTCCATGAAGGCGCGCGAGTCGGCCGAAACGTCCGAGTCCCTGCAGCGTCTGTCAGAGCAGAGCGCGTCCTCCGGTACAACTAACCTGGGTGCCTTGCTCAAAGCCAAGCTCGATCAGCAGCAACGCGACGACGGTTAATCGGTGTGACGAAGTCTGAACTCATCGCACTACTGGCAGAGCGGTTTCCCCAGCTCGCCTTGCGTGATGCCGATTACGCGGTCAAAACCATTCTCGATGCCATGACTCAGGCCATGGCCAATGGTCAGCGCATCGAGATCCGCGGTTTTGGCAGCTTTTCGCTCTCGCGTCGTGCGTCACGTATCGGGCGCAACCCAAAATCGGGCGAGCAAGTGCTGGTACCGGCCAAGTACGTACCGCACTTCAAGCCCGGCAAGGTCTTGCGTGAACGTGTCGACTCGTCAGCCAAAAACCCGGACACCCAACAGCCGCAAGCGGCCGAGAGTGCCACGGCCGATTAAGGTCGTCACCTCAGGTGTCGTACGCTATAGCCGGACCCCGTAAAAGGGGTCCGGTTTTTTGATGGGCGGTCTGGAGGCAATAATACGGGGCCCAGGTTTGCCCTTACAATTGGTGGACTTTCCAGCTTATCGGAGCACTGCATATGCGCTATCTGGTTTGGATATTGCGACTGCTTGTTTTTGTCGTCATCCTGATGTTTGCCCTAAAAAACACCGGGCCGGTCAACGTCGGTTTTTTCGGCGATTACGTGGTGTCGGGTGTACCGCTTATCGTGGTCATGCTGGTTATGCTGGTGCTTGGCGCGGTATTGGGCTGGTTTATTACCTTGCCCTCGCTGCTTCGCTATCGGCGTGAAGTGGCCCGGCTCAAGCGCGAGAAATCCCAGCTTCAGGAAAAACTTGAGCGCGTGTCCACGCCGGCGGCCGAGCCTGCAGCGCCTGCCACAGTCGCTCCTGTGGCGCCGCTTTGACGTGGTTCGCAGTTTCAAGATGACGGTATCAGTGTATGGACTTTGAACCTTGGTGGTTAATTATTGTTCCAGTGCTGTTTGCGCTGGGGTGGATTGCGGCGCGCGTCGATATCCGGCAGATGCTCTCCGAAACGCGTACCTTGCCCAAATCGTATTTCAAGGGCCTTAACTTTCTTCTGAATGAAGAGCCCGATCGGGCCATTGATGCATTCATTGAAGTTGCCAAGCTTGACCCTGAAACAACCGAGCTGCATTTTGCGCTCGGAAGCCTGTTTCGCCGGCGCGGTGAAATGGAGCGCGCCATCCGGGTGCATCACAGTTTGCTGGCTAGGGCCGATTTGCCTGAGGCCGACCGCGAAATGGCGCAGCACGAGTTGGGGCACGACTACCTGAAAGCCGGCATGCTCGACCGTGCCGAGGCCGCCTTTACCAGTGTGCTGGAAACGCGGTTTGCCGTCGACGCCATACGCTCACTCATCCGTATCTACGAGGTGGGTCACGAATGGGAGCGCGCGATCGAGGCGGTCAAGAAGTTACAGGCACTGGTTGACGAGCCCGTGCCTCAGCTGGCGCATTACCATTGCGAACGCGCTGAGATGGCACTTATGGACAACCCGCCGGATTTGGCCGCGGCTTCCAGCGCGCTCGATGCCGCCGATCATGCGGCGGATATCTTGCGCGGCGAAGGGCGTGAGCACGCGTCCAAGGCGCGTATCGCAATGTTGCGTGCGCGTTTGCTGGCGGTTAGCGGCAACGTTGAAGGCCAGCGTGGCTGGTTGGCGTCAGTACTAACCTCTGCGCCCGAATACGGCAGCCTGATTGCGGCCGAGCTGCTGGATTGTTATCGCCAGCTGGGCCAGGCTCAAGAAGGGCTGGCATTGTTGCAGTCTCACTATCAGCAGTATCCGTCGCTCGATACCTTTAATCTGGTGTTTCGCGAATTGCGCGCACAGCAAGGGCACAACGTGGCGTGGGCGTTCGCGCGTGACGCGTTGCGCAAACAGCCTTCATTACTGGCGCTCGACCGCGTGCTTGAGACCGAGCTGGACGCCCCAGGCCTGCAAAGCGCCACCGGCGCCGATCTGGGGCTGTTGCGATCAATCATCCACAAGCATACACAGCGTCTCGACCGCTACACATGTCGTGTCTGCGGTTTCGAGGCGCGTCATTACTATTGGCAATGCCCCGGGTGTAATTCCTGGGAAACCTATCAGCCTCGACGTGTAGAGGAGTTGCAATGACGTCGTTTCCGGTCCAGGCGGCCGCACAGGCACGTGTTCTGGTTATTGGCGACATTATGCTCGACCGCTATTGGTTTGGGCAGGTTGATCGCATCTCGCCCGAGGCGCCCGTTCCGGTGGTGCGTGTGGCACGCAAAGAAGATCGTCTGGGCGGCGCAGCCAACGTAGCCCGCAACGCCGCGGCGTTAGGCGCGCAAGTCAGTTTGGTTGGGGTAGTGGGCGATGACGAGGCCGGTGGTGAAATCCAGCGGCTGGTTCAGCAAGAAGGTATCACCAGCCATATTTTGGTGGACACGGCCGTTCCGACTACGCTTAAAATGCGGGTGTTAGGCCGGCAGCAGCAGTTATTGCGTGTCGATTTTGAAGAGCACCCTGACGACGGGTCGGTCAATGGTATTGTGGAACGCGCCCGTGCCTTGGCACCGCAGCACGACGTCATCGTGCTGTCCGATTACTCCAAGGGCGTACTGGCCAATGTCGAGCAGATTATTGCTGTGGCGCGGGATGCCGGGGTACCGGTTTTGGTCGATCCCAAAGGGCAGCGTTACCAGCGATACCGCGGTGCCACCATGCTGACACCTAACCGGGCTGAAATGCGCGATGCCGTCGGCCACTGGGAATCAGAACATGACCTGGAGCAGCGGGCACAGGCCTTGCGTACCCAACTTGAGCTTGAGGCACTGCTTGTCACGCGGTCAGAAGAGGGCATGAGCCTCTACACCCAGCAGGGCACTGAACGCGTAATGGCCCACGCGCACGAGGTGTTTGATGTGTCGGGCGCGGGCGACACGGTGCTGGCCACCCTGGCCGTCATGCGGGCCGCGGGGCTTTCATGGAACCAGGCCATGGATTGGGCCAACCGGGCCGGAGGCATTGTAGTAGGAAAACTGGGTACGTCGGTCGTTACCCCCGAGGAATTATCATGATCGTAGTTACTGGCGCCGCCGGGTTCATCGGCAGCAACCTTGTCGCCGGGCTGAACAAGCGCGGCGTATCCGACATTTTGGCGGTGGATGACCTCACCGATGGCGATAAGTTCGTCAACCTTTCTTCCGTCGATATTGCCGACTACATGCACAAGGACTTGTTCCGCGGGCTGGTGACAAGCAAAAGCCTGGACAACATCGAGGCCGTATTCCATCAGGGCGCGTGTTCGGATACCACCGAGCGTAACGGCCACTACATGATGGACAACAACTACCGCGTCACGCTCGAGCTATTCGAGTATTGCCAGGAACAACGCATTCCCTTTATTTATGCATCGTCCGCGGCGGTATATGGGGCCGGGCCCAATTATGTTGAAAGCCCGGAAAATGAAGCCCCGCTGAACGTTTACGGCTACTCCAAATACTTATTCGATCAAGTCTTGCGACGCCGCATGGACAGCCTGGCCGCACCGGTCGTGGGCCTGCGTTATTTCAATGTGTATGGGCCCAACGAGCAACACAAAGGCCGTATGGCGTCGGTGGCGTTCCACAATATGGTGCAGTACCGTTCCGAACGTCATGTGCGCCTGTTTGGGGGGTGGGACGGCTACGGCGATGGTCAGCAAGAGCGCGATTTCGTCTATGTGGATGACGTGGTCGACGTCAATTTGTTTTTTCTGGACAATCCGTCGGTATCCGGCGTTTTCAATTGCGGCACGGGCCGGGCCCAGCCATTCAACGATGTCGCCATGTCGGTGGTCAACGGTCTGCGTGAACATGCCGGGCAAAGCGCGCTGGGGCTGCAAGAGCTGGTCGACCAAGACATCATTCGCTACATCGCGTTTCCAGAAGATCTGAAAGGCCGTTACCAAAGCCACACCCAGGCCGACTTGTCGGCGTTGCGTCAGGCCGGTTACACGAAGCCGTTTCGCGACGTGCAAACGGGTGTCAGCGACTACATCAATCAGCTGATTTCCCGTCGCCGCATTTAGGCGACAAAAAGGGCGCTGCGTACTTGCCCGGGTGGGCAAAAGTATTCAGACGCCCTGTTTCACACCGACCGCGTCACGCATCATGGTGGAGCATTCTTACTTCAGGCGTATGCCTATTCTAAGGAGACCACCATGAATCCATTGACCCAGTCAACCGTTGCGCGGCCTCTGCCAGCCCACCACCCCGATCGCACTTGGCGGCGGCGTGCGGCCAACACGCAGCATCACGTCCACGAGCCCCAGCTGCAACGCCAGCAACAACAGCAGCCACAGCAACAACAGCAGCCACAACAACGGCAACAGCTGCCGCTACAGCCGCAGCCTCTACAGCCTCTTTCACCGAAGCAAACACAGCAGCAGCCGCAACCGCGTGTCCGCCATACCACGGTTCTCCCGCGCCGCCCGGCGGCTCGCCTCCAACGCGGCCTCCGCGTCCGCCAGTCGGGACCGCAACCGCCGCGCCTCGTGCTCCGCCGAGGCCGCCGCCGACGCCGCCTCCTGACGCACCGACTCCAGCTCGGCACGGAGCTTGCGCACCTCCGCCTCGCCCCGCTTGACGTCGTTGACGGCGCTCCGCAGCTTCCGTTGCGCGACCTCCGCCTCCTTACGGGCAGCCGCCAGCTCCGAACGGTGCCGCTCCGCGTCACGCCGGGCCGCGGCACGCGCCTGCGCC